>CAMUHU010000007.1 GCA_947088765.1 uncultured Clostridium sp.
GGTGTTCTTCCTAATATCTACGCATTTCACCGCTACACTAGGAATTCCACTTTCCTCTCCTGCACTCAAGAATGTTAGTTTTAGTTGCAGTTCCTCAGTTGAGCCGAGGTATTTCACAACTAACTTGACATCCCGTCTACGCACCCTTTACACCCAATAATTCCGGATAACGCTTGCTCCCTACGTATTACCGCGGCTGCTGGCACGTAGTTAGCCGGAGCTTTCTTGATAGGTACAGTCTTTTATCTTCCCTATCGACAATAGTTTACAATCCGAAAACCTTCTTCCTATACGCGGCGTCACTGCGTCAGAGTTTCCTCCATTGCGCAATATTCCCGACTGCTGCCTCCCGTAGGAGTCTGGGCCGTATCTCAGTCCCAATGTGGCCGTTCAACCTCTCAGTTCGGCTACTGATCGTTACCTTGGTGGGCTTTTATCTCACCAACTAGTTAATCAGGCGCAAGGCCATCTATTAGTGGATTGCTCCTTTCCCTCTATTATCATGCGATAACTAAGGCATATGAGGTATTAGCAGTGATTTCTCACTGGTATTCCTCTCTAATAGGCAGGTTCCTTACGTGTTACTCACCAGTCCGCCACTAACCGCTTACCTTGCAAGCAAGGTATTAAGTTCGTTCGACTTGCATGTCTTATGTGCGCCGCCAGCGTTTATCCTGAGCCAGGATCGAACTCTCAAATTATTATTTTTCGAGTTTTCTCACTCATTTATTTACTTAAATTATTTTTTGGTACATGTGATAGGTTTTTCACATTATACCGCTTGGTCTCTTAAAGGATTTGTTGTTTACTTTTCAATGTACTTTTGTTCCTTATTTTTATGTTTTTTATTTAGGAACTTATTTAGTATACTACGCTGATTTTATTTTGTCAATACTTTTTTAAAAGTTTTTTGTTTTTTATTTTTTGCTTTCTATATTATGTTTCATGCGCAGTGCTTATTTATAATAGCACATTTTGTTTTTATTTGTCAATACTTTTTTAAAATTCTTTTCTAAATATTTCTTTTGGAAATTGTTATTCTATTTTTTCTTCTTTACCGAAAATCCAAATTTACCTATTTTGTCTCCTAAGCAATAATATCCTCCATTTGCATAACCAATTAAATTGCATTTTGATATATCAAAAGCTCCGTTTTCATCTATATATTTATCATCTGCATTTATTCCTAATACATATGCAATAAACATATGATGGCTTCCTAATTCTTTTATTTCTTCAACTTTACATTCTACTGATACAGGGCTTTCTTCTATCATTGGGCATTTTACAAAATTAGCTTTTTGCTTAGTTAACTTCATCTCTTTAAATTTATCAACATCTCTCCCTGATTTCACTCCACACCAATCTGTAGCAAAAGCTAATTCTTTAGTTGTAAGATTTATTACAAATTCTTTTGTCTCTTTTATTATATTATAAGAATATCTTTCTGGTCTTATAGATATATATACCTTTGCTGGATTAGTACACAAAATGCCTGTCCATGCAACTGTGATTATATTTGATTTTTCCATATTTCCACATGATACCATTACTGCTGGTATTGGGTATTCAAATGTCCCCGATTTCCATAATGTTTTTGACATATTAATCATTCCTTTCTTATTTATTATAATAATCTCATAAAAGATAATTTTCAAGAGATAACATTTATTTTTATATTTTCTCATTTTAACAAATTTAGGGCAGACACAAGGTCGCCCTATTAATTATATTTTTAATTTTAGTCATTTTGTACAGAAGAATTGTTTTCTTTTAAATTATTTATATCCTTATTCAAATTGTTAATAGTGTTAATTTGAGATGCATACCCTGCTATAAATCCTATTATAAATACAGCTATTATAAGTACAATATTTTTCATTTTTTCTTGGCTCTTATACATGTATTTATCATAAATCTTCATTGGTTCCTCCTCTTTAGGGTTAGCTTTTTTTATATCATCTTTTACCATATTATTTCCTCTTTTCCCCTTTTTATTCTTGTTCGTATCCTTGTACTACTAATCTCTTACTTCCAGAATTGGAACATGTTATTAGAGTTATTTGTTTTCTGCCATTTGTTAATTGACTTGTGCATTTTACATCTGTAGGATCTATAACATACTTTTCTGATACAAAATATTTTATGGTTTTTCCTTTTAAATCTGTAAGTTCTATTATATCTCCTATGTTAATACTCTTTAGTTTTCCAAACATTTTTCCACTTTTATAATTGTGTCCTATTACTACATAATTTCCAACTTCATTGGGATTTGGTCCCCATAGCTTATTTATTGATACCTTTAGTAATTCTTCTGATGTCTCAGATAAAACTGGATACTCTATGCCTAAACTTGGTATTGACACTATCGATTCAGCAAAATATTCTATTTCTCCATCTTCTGTCATATATTTATTAGGTGTTTCTACTAAATTCTCTTGTTCCTCAACCGCATGTCTAACATTTTTCAATATATTTCCTAATTTTACTTCCTCTGCTCTTTCTGATGAACTGCCTAGGATTACCTTTAATATATCATCTTCCATTACTATAGAATTACTTGCTATAAAAGTACGATTGTCCATAGTAGTATTATCTTCTTCTGTTTCTATATCTATAATATTTAAATTCTTTAAAATATCTTGTGACTTTTGTTCATATCTATTTCTATCAAATTCTGCATATACATAATATGAACATAAAATGCACATTAAAAAAATTGATAAAATTATATTTCTTTTATAAAAATTCTTTTTTTTGCGCATTTCCTTGGTAACTATAACTTTATCTGTAACCAAAATTTGATTCATTCTACTTTCTCCTCAAAATATATTATACTATGTTTTTTTATAAATTTCAACACATTATAATGATTTTTCATGGAAATTTAACATTAGCTATCTTTACTGTATAAATCTCAAACATCTATTTAAGTTTGTCTTGTTGAGCAACTCTTTATGTTTAATTTACTCACTAGATTTACTTGATACGGTTATATACATCTTTCTTTTTCTTCCTTTTCTCTTAATTGCTTTATTCTCTCTTCTGCTTTGTGCATATATTCGTTTTTGAGTTTTGCTCTTTTCTTTGTTTAATTGCTAAAACTTTTTCGATACTACTTTTTTTATTCAAAATTAACACTAGGCACCTCCGAACTTGATGCATCTGCCTCAAAATAAATTGCTTTTTCAAATCCAAAGATATTAGCAACTACAGCAAGTATAACTACCAAAGCAATTACACAAATTAAAATTATATTTGATTTTTTCATATTTTTTGCTCCATTTCTAAATTTTCCAAAGATAAATGATATTTTTTTCTATTGGTTGTATCTATATATACAGGAAAAGTTGTTATATTTTTCTTACTTATTATATATTCGGGATTATACCATAAGTTTTCACTTTGAAAAGTTCTAATCTGTCCTGTTATATTATCTTTTCCAGTACATATTATAATATATGGATGTCTATCATTTACACTATAAGAGTAATTTATTGTTACTTCTTGAAAATCAGCATATATTTTATCTCCTGACTCTATTGCTCTTTTTTTGCCAGCGATTTTTTTAATTTTGCTTATTAACAGTCCAACTCCTACTGCACAAAAAGGTATTCCTAAAACAGACATTATAATACCACCACTACTTGATGTAGAAGATCTCATTTTACTTGGATTATTTCTATCATAGTAAATTGTTTTTTTAGAGCCTTCAGGAACATAAGATGATGTTTAATAACTTCCATTATACATAGTTCCATCTATTGTATAAGATACATATATCGTATAGTTTGTGTCTCCATCAGAGTCAGTATGTTTACTAACACTTATAACTTCTGCTGTTGTTTCTAATGCAGTATCTTTAAATTTAGAACTAGAAACCACACTAAATATGCCCCAAATTATAAGCCCAGCACCAACCAATGCAAATATTATTGCAAGTAACCATTCTGTAAATTTTGCTCCCATTTTTTCACCTCCACATCTTTTGTATTAATGATTATTATATTTTGATAATAACATATTTCGATTTTTTTATCAATAATCTTAGAATTGTTTAGATAAAACTTAATAAGTTTTAGTGGTATTAAATTATTTATAGTTTAACTTTATAATTTATATATAAATAATTTTTATATTATTAAGTAATACAGAAGTAGGATACTTTTATGCTTCTATGGAATTAGTTGGATTTAATAAAAATGGTATAGATATCAAAATAATTTTACACAGGAACAATATGCTAAATAAGACCAAATTTAAAATGGCTTATATAGCGTTATTGAAACTGGAAATGCTAATTTAACTTGTAGGAATATAGATTTTATTGCGAAATCCTTTAAAATAAAACCTGAGCTTCTTTTTAACGAAGGAACTGCAAAAATGGCTAAAAAACTACCAATTAGAGTTGATATATATAACAGGAGATAAATAATTATGTACTTATTTATCTCCTGTTATTTCATTATCTTTCTAAATCTCTTTCATTTTCTCTTCCTTCGTGTTTAATTTGCTTTTCTACATCTAAGTAAGTATTAGTTTCTTTTTGAAAATCTCTAACTAAATTATCCTCTGCTCCTATATCAAACTTTTTGCAAATCAATATTTTCCTAAAAAATACTACTTGATATATATCATTTATATTTGTTCAAAAAAAGCTTTATATGCTTCATATGCAGAGTATATATCGTATTTGCTTGTAACTTCATATGGTGCATGCATTGATAATACAGCTACTCCACAGTCTATTACATCTACACCTTTATCTGCTAGAATATAGGCTATTGTTCCTCCTCCTCCAGCATCTACTTTTCCTAATTCATCTATTTGATATAATATATTATTGCTTTCAAATAGGTTTCTTATTTTTCCAACAAATTCAGCTCCTGCATCTGATGAACCTCCTTTTCCTCTTCCTCCTGTATATTTGTTTAATGAAACTCCATATCCTGCATAAGATACATTCTTTCTGTCTGAAACAGATGCATATAATGGGTCATAAGCTGTTCCTACATCTGCTGATAACATATTTGATGTACAGAATACTTTGTTTAATAGATTTGGTCTATTTATTCCAGCTTTTGTTAATAATTCAGCAATGAAATTATCAAATACTTGAGAATCCATCCCTGTATTTCCCATACTTCCTATTTCTTCTTTGTCTGATAGTATTAATACTGATGTTTTTTCTGGTATTTCTTTCATATCTATTAATGCTCTTAATGCTGTATAACAGCAAACTTTATCATCTTGTCCATATGCAGCTACCATACTACTATCAAAACCTAAACTTCTTGCTTTAAATGCTGGAACAAGCTCTAGTTCTGCACTTAAAAAGTCCTTTTCTGTTATTCCATATTTATCATTTAATAATTTTAATATGTTTAGTTTTACTTTTTCTGATACACTTTCATCTTTATATGGACGACTTCCTATTAATAAGTCTAAATCTTCTCCTTCTATACCATTACTTAATGTCTTTTTCATTTGCTCACTTGCTAAATGTGGTAATAAGTCTGTTATAGTGAATATTGGATCATTTTCATCTTCTCCTAAATTTAATGTAACTTTTTCTCCATTTGTTTTTACTATTACTCCATGTATTGAAAGTGGAATAGTTGTCCATTGATATTTTTTTATTCCTCCATAATATTGAGTGTTAAAATATACAAATCCTGCCTCTTCATAGACTGGATTTGGTTTTAAGTCTAATCTTGGTGAATCCATGTGTGCACCAACAATATTTAATCCATTTTCTAATCCTGATTTTCCTATAATTGCTGCATATACACTTTTTTCTCTGTTTATATAATATACTTTATCTCCAACTGATATATTTTCTAAGTCTTCTATATTTTTAAACCCATTTTTATCTAGTACTTCTTTTGCAAATATTGATACTTCTCTTTCTATTTTTGATTTGTTTAGGAAATACATATATTCATCTGAAAATTTCATTATTAAAT
Organism: uncultured Clostridium sp.; assembly: GCA_947088765.1. Classification (GTDB taxonomy): domain Bacteria; phylum Bacillota; class Clostridia; order TANB77; family CAG-508; genus CAKPSH01. The sequence continues at coordinate 5,967 of CAMUHU010000007.1, forward strand.
TAATTTTTTCTTCTGATGATTCCTCCCATCCACATTTTCTTACATCAAATAGTTTCTCCTCTAATTTTTTTCCTTCTGACTTTTGTTTTTCTTCCATTCTTTCTTTCTTCCTTTCTTTTTTATAATTTTATTAATAATATAAATAATGGGCACAGTGATGTCGTTTCTTACTTCGTGCCTAGTTAAATTTGGCAATACCAAATTTATCATGGTATTCCCACAAACGGTGCACCTACACATTAAACCTAAATAACACAATATCCCCATCTTGCATAATATAGTCTTTTCCTTCTGAGCGCATAAGTCCTTTTTCTTTTGCTGTGTTTATTGAGCCACAGTTAACTAAGTCATTAAATGATACTATTTCTGCTCGTATAAAGCCTCTTTGTATATCTGAGTGAATTTTTCCTGCTGCTACTGGTGCTTTTGTTCCTTTTTTTATTGTCCATGCTCTTACTTCTGGTTCTCCTGCTGTTAAAAATGACATTAGCCCTAATAAGTCATAACTTGCTTTTATTACTTTGTCTAACCCTGATTCTTCTAGTCCTAAAGCCTCTAACATTTCTTTTCTGTCTTGCCCTTCTAATGATGATAGTTCTTCTTCTATTTTTACACAGAGTGGTATTACTTGTGCTTTTTCTAAGTTGGCATATTCTTTTACTTGTTTTACATATTCTTCATTCTCTGCATTTTCTAACATGTCCTCTGATACATTTGCTATATATAGTATTGGCTTAATTGTTAATAAATATGTGTCTTCTATTATAGCTTTTTCTTCTTCTGTAAATTCTATTGTTCTTGCTGATTTTCCTTCTTCTAAAACTTTTTTTACTTTTTCTAATGTATCTATCTCAAATAGATATTTTTTGTCTGCTTTTAGCATCTTTTGTGCTTTTTCTAATCTTTTGTTTATTGTTTCAATATCTGCTAAAATTAATTCTAAATTGATTGTTTCAATATCCCTTAATGGATTAATATTTCCTTCAACATGTACAATGTTTGAGTTTTCAAAACAACGTACTACTTCGACTATACTATCAACTTCCCTGATGTGTGATAAGAATTTGTTTCCTAAACCTTCTCCTTGACTTGCACCTTTTACTAATCCTGCAATATCAACGAATTCAACTGTTGCATATGTTGTTTTTTGTGGATTATATATTTTAGTTAAAACCTCCAATCTTTCATCTGGAACTGCAACTACTCCTATATTTGGTTCAATAGTACAAAATGGATAATTTGCACATTCTGCACCTGCATTTGTAATTGCATTAAACATTGTGCTTTTTCCTACATTTGGTAATCCTACTATTCCTATTTTCATTTTTATATCAATCCTTTCATATGCATACATATATAATATAATAATAAAATTATGTTTCTGTTTTTTTAGTTAATCCTATTTCCTCAAATATATCTTTTTCTAAATTGAATATTTTTCCATTATATAACATATAATATGACTTAACCCCTGCATCAGTAATAGAGTACATATCTTCAGCTTCTGGTCTAAATAATTCTTTTGCAGAAGCATCTATTAAACCAAATTTTCCATTTTGTTCTACTATAATTAATTCATATTCATCTATTAATAATAAATTTCCTGTAGTTTTAGTTGGAGTTGTAGGTTTATTATTATTATTATATTTTTTATCATCTTCTTTTATTTCTTTTACTTTACACCCTATATCTGTATATTTTATATCAGATACTTTATTTCCATTTAAGTTAAAGAAGCCCCATAATTCATTTTGTTTTACAGCTATAATTGAATCGAAAAATACATATTGCTTAACTATATCTTTTTCCTTAGTATCACTATCATTTTTATAGTTATTGTTTGTATCTTCAGTTTTTCTAATAGCCTGTGTAATATATGGAGATATATCAACTCCTATATCATCATACTCAATATGTATGATGATTCTCTCATTTCTATCAATTACTCCATATTTTTCGTTACTTTTTACTAAATATAGTCCTTTGTCTTTATGTATACTTTTAATTTCATCATAGTTAACATTAATTTTTGTATCTCCACCAATATAGTCAATTCCTACTTTATCATGTGCGTTTGTTATTGTAAATTCTTTATTATATTCATCGAATTTAATATTTGAATATCTTGTACCAATTATTTCATTACCACTAGCATTAATAACACCAAATCTTCCATCAGAATTCTGTATTACTATTCTATCATATAATATTGCTTTTTGATTTTCGAACTCATCGCTTACTCCAGTAAAACCTAAATTTTTTACTGCATTATTATATAACTCAAAAATATATGGTAAAGTTTGTATATTAATGTTTCTTTTAGCTGAATCGTATTCTAATTTTATATTGCAAGCAATTTCAATTCCATCAGATATAACATATATCTCTCCATTTACATCTCTTGCAGGTTCAGACATTGTATAATTCTTATATTCATCATTTGCATTTGGCTCTATTTTACTAATAATTGTAGAATTTAAAAACATTGAAGCTGTTTCTTGCTTATTTTCCACGAATACTTTATTAATGTCCTCTGCTTCTATTTTATATTCTCCACTATGTGCCTCATATCCTACATAACTTGCTATTCCTTTTACATTAACATATACTTTATTATTCTCTATTAAAAATGAGGAGGTATCTATTTTAGTTTCTTGTCCATCCACATATATTTTTATAGTTTCATCTATTGGTTGTATATCTTGTATTACCGTCATTATTATAAAAATAATAAGTAATGTAATTATTATTGCTATTATTATGCCTATAATAGTACCATTGTTATGTTCTTTTGGTCTGTTTACTTTTAATTTGCTATCTTCCTTTAAATCATCTGCATGTAACCTCATTCCACTACCTCCTTCTATTTTTCATATCCATATTACATATAAAATTCACTTTTTTATTCAATAAATTATGATTTTCGATTTCTATTCTAACTCTTTCAATCAATTTAGTCAAGAAACATTTTCAAACCTTTTCCTTTTTAATTTATGAACATTGCATCTCCGAAACTGAAAAATCTATATTTTTCTTTTACAGCTTCATTATAAGCTTTCATAATAAATTCTTTTCCTGCAAGTGCAGAAACTAACATTATTAAAGTAGATTCTGGTAAATGAAAGTTTGTTATTAGTCCATCTATACATTTGAATTTATAGCCTGGGTATATAAATATTTTCGTATCTCCTTCATATGGCTTTACTAGTCCAGTATCTTCATCAGCTATTGATTCTAGCACTCTACAAGAGGTTGTCCCAATTGCTATTACTCTTTTTCCACTTTTCTTTGCTTTATTTATCTTTTTTACATCTTCTTGTTTAATATAAAAATGTTCTGAGTGCATATCATGTTCTTCTATTTTTTCTACTTTTACAGGTCTAAAAGTTCCAATTCCAACATGTAATGTAACATTTGCAATCTCTATTCCTTTGTCTTGTACTCTTTTTAATAGTTCTTCTGTAAAGTGTAAACCTGCTGTGGGTGCTGCTGCTGAGCCCTCATATTTTGCATAAACAGTTTGGTACCTCTTTTTGTCTTCTAATTTTTCTTTTATATATGGTGGTAATGGCATTAGTCCTATCTTATCTAATATTTCATTAAATATTCCATTATATGAAAATCCAACTTTTCTATTACCATCATTAAGTGATTCTAAGATTTCCGCTTTTAGCAAATCATCTCCAAAAGTTACTTTTGTCCCTACTGGCAATTTTCTACCTGGTCTTACCATTACCTCCCAAATGTCACCTTCAATTCTATTTAGTAACAAAAATTCCACATTTGCTCCTGTTTCTTTTTTACCATATAAACGTGCTGGTATTACTTTTGTATTGTTTCTTACTAAACAGTCTCCTGGCTGTAAATAATCTAATATATCTCTAAAAATTTTATGCTCTATAGTTTCTTTTCGTCTATCTAAAATCATTAATTTAGATTCATCTCTATTTTTAATTGGTATTTGTGCTATTAATTCTTCTGGTAAATTATAATTAAATTCCGATACATTCATTTTTATTCCTTTCCTAAAACGTTATATAACTTTTTATTTTTTCAATTAATGCTTTTATATGTTCTCCTAAATTCTCTGGTTCATGAAATTCTTCTTGTGTTAAGTCTATTGATGTTTTAAAATAACTATCATGTACTGGTTTCATTGAGAATACCTCTTTGCTTAACCCTATATTTTTATTATTAATATTAGATGTCATATAATCAATATACCATTTTTTTAGACCTTCTGTATCATCTTCAGAATAACCATATTTCTCATATGAATGCAATTCTGGTATTTCATTTTTACATTCATTTTCTATTCTTTCTAAGTTATGCAAAAATTCATGTACAAATACTTCTTCTGGAAATTTGTTAAAGTTTGAATAGGTATATAATAAATCTGCGTTTTCATTTGGTATTCTTATATTTGAAAATCCGATGTCTTTTTTATATGTCATTCCTCCGAAGACCTATCCAGTCTCCTGTCCTTATACGTTCTTCATGTAAATCTTCTCCAAGTTTATATGCTACAAATATATGGTCATATTCTATACCTCCATCATCAACATATCTTTTTAAAATTTCTTCTATATTTGATGTCGCAATATAATTACCATAGTCATCATTATAGCTAATTGAAGTTATTGGTTTTTCTACTACAATTGTTTTATATGTTACTGTCATTAACCCTCCAGACATTTCTTTCATTGAAGTTTGAAATCTTTTCATATTATTCTCTATTAATGATATTTCAGATGGTTTTAAATTTAAGTTAGTTTTAGTTTTCGTCCCATTTTTTTCAATGTCTACTTCTAAATTCTTCATAATTAGACATATAAAATTCCAATTATTGTTTGCATCCTTTTTTCCTTTGTCTAATCTAAAGTCAGAAAACCAAACTGTGCCTTTTGAATTATCATCATATGCACCTAATCTAAAGGCTATATCTATATTTGTTCTATTCTTTGAATCAAATTGAAAAACTAAACTTTGCCAATCTCCACTTCCAACCAAACTGTTTGATTTTTCAGTAGTATCCATTATTCCAATGTTTACTCCTCCTTCTGAATCTTCTTTCTCGTTTTCTACATTCTCATATTTTACCATTGCTGTGACTCTATATAATGTATTTTCTTCAACATCAATATTTCTATATATTAGAGCATCATTAAATTTTTGTGATTCTATTTTATAACTATATTTATCAGAATACTTTACATTATCGTCCCTAGTAAATTCAGATATTCCTGTTGAATATTCTGCTTTAATAAAATCTCCAAAATCATTAATCCTATATAAATGCCATACATAATAAATCGTAATTATTGCAATAATTACTAATATTATATTAAAAATTGTTGAAATTTTCCCTTTTTCTTCTCGTAATTTCATATGTTTTCTCCTTCTCTATATACAATAACTTAAAATTTGCATTAGTCTTTCTTCTCTTTTTGTAAGATATAAATATCCAATTAATCCTTCAAACGCAGTTGCATACATGTATTCCTTTATATTAGAATTTTTTGGTAAGTGATGATTTTTTGTGTTTCGTGTTCTTCTAACAATTTCTTTTTCTTCTTCATTTAATTTATCCTCTATTTTTTGCAGTATATCTGCTTGCGCTTGTGCTCTAACCTTTTTTACTGCCTCTATATGTAATTTGTGTGGTTTTAAATTAGTTTCCTCAATTAATTTTTCCCTAATATATAATTCATATACTGCATCACCTATATATGCCCATGTTAATGGATTTAAATTATTTATTCTTTGATCCTCTTCTTCCAATTTCTTTTTCCTTCCTTTTTATTATATCAAAACAAGATAGAGCACAGTGGTGTCATTTCTTACTTCGTGCCTAGCTAAAACGGTACTCCTACAATTAAATACAATGTTCTAATGTAATTTTTCCTATCTTAGCTTCTCTAAAATCCTTTATTATTATGTTTGCTGTTTTTATTTCATCAATGTTACCCCCAGAAATAAGAGCTCCTCTTTTTTCTCCTATTAATCGCATAATATCCATTATGTTTTCATTCTCCATTTGATTTTCATTTTTTAGTATTTCTTCTATTTTCTCTTTGTCTAATTTATAAGTCTCTATTATTTTTTCTGTATAATTGTTTAATAAGTATTTTAACAAATTATATGCAATTTCTAGGTTGTCTAAAATTTCATCTTTTATTGTTCCTATATATGCTAAGTTTAAGGCTATTTCCTGTGTCTCAAATTTGGGCCATAATACACCTGGAGTATCTAATAATTCTATGTTGTTTCCTACTCTTATCCACTGTTTTTTTACTGTTACTCCTGGTTTATTTCCTACTATTTGCTTATTTTTATTAGATATTCGATTTATTAAAGAAGATTTTCCGTACATTGGGTATTCCTATTATTAAAACTCTAATTGTTCTTCCAGTTCTTCCTTTTTCAAGTGCTTTAGCTTTTTCTTCTGCCATAATTTTTTCTATTGTATTTATAATTTCATTGACTCTATTATTATTTAATGAATTCATGCTTATTGCAATTGTATCTTTGTTTGTAAAATATTCTTTCCACTTTTTTGTTTGTATATCATCTGCTAAATCACTTTTATTTAGAATTATAATTTTCTTTTTGTTTTTAATCATTTTATTTAAATCAGGATTTCTACTGGAAATAGGAATTCTAGCATCTATTACCTCTATTACAACATCAATAAATTTTAAATCATCTTCTATAAGCCTTTTAGCTTTTGCCATATGCCCTGGATACCAGTTAATTGAAGTTTTGTGTAAACTTTCTTCCTTACTCATCAAATTCACCTCTTTTATCAATATTCTACGTTATAATCAGCATAATCATTTAGTTCTTCCACTTGTTACACCTCCTAAAACTCAAAATTATTAACGATTGCTATATCAATATAGAATTTAACTCTTGGTAATTCTATACCTGTTTCTTCATCTGTAATAACCAAATAGTATGGCTTATTTCTATCATATTCAATATTTTTAAATACAAACTTCTCTCTGAAAACTCTATCTTTAACTTCTGTATCTTCATAATTTGCGATAATCGTACATTCATCAGATACTCTATTTCTATTTTCATCTTCAAAATGCAATAAGTATCTACAAGATTTATTATTTTCATCAATATTTGACTCCTGTAGAAATTCTAAATAAGTACTAGCATTTGTTATCCTTGCAGTTAAACCACTATAAGTAATACTAACCTTTTTAGATTCTGTACTTACTCTTGTTGATTTAAAATTAATTACAGGAACGATTACTTCTTGTGGTAATATTCCTCCATGGATATAATTTATTCCACTACCTTGTCTTGCATATATAGTATTTCCTTTTGGAACATTTACATATCCACTATTTTCACCAAATATATAACTTAAATCAATTGATATTATCCCTTCTTCGTTTGATAGCTCATTTGAATAAGAATATCTAGTTTTTTGTTTAGTAGCGTTTGTATCTTTTATTATTTTTTCATAGTCTTCTATTTTACCTCTTTTATAAAAGAAACCATGATCTGCAGTAATAAAAACATTAACTCCACTAAAAGTTGTATGTAAATCTTTTACTAATTTATCTATTTCATCAATAGCAGTTTGACAAGCTTCAAATATTTTAGTTTCATTATGTTCTCCTGCATTATCTACTGTATCATGATAGATATATACTATTTTCTTTCCAGTAAACATTTTTCTCCATTCCATTTTTGTCATTTCATATATATCATTGTATCTTACTACAATAGAATCTGCATTTTCTTTTTGTAGTATTAATTCTCTATCTTTAATAGAACTAGTTGGCATACCATCAACTAAAATATCATCACTTGACTCTACTCTTGTTAATTTTTTATTCGGTAGTAGTGAAGCCATTCCTAGTTTTGTGTATGATGGTACAAGTCCTAGCATATAATCTATCTCAGTCTTATTACTAAAGACTTTTAATTTATCTGCTAATTCTTTTGCACATTCATATCTAAATGCATCAGATATAATAACTATTATCCTATCTTTTTTATTATTAAACGGTGTTATATAAGTTTTGTAAAACTCATTCTGCATTATTATTCTACTTGAATCATACTTATTCATGTTTTCAATAGAAGCACTCCATTTAATTGATAATTCACTTATAAAATTGTTTACATAGATATTTTCAATTCTATTTTTTAAATTGATAAACATATCTTTATCATGAATATTATCAAAGTAATAGTAAATTTTTCTATATAATGTATCAACTTCACTAAAATTTGTTACATAGTCTTTTACAAATTGATCAATATCAATAGTTTTAATTGAATTTTCTATTTTTTCAATTTTCTTTAAGAAGCTAATTGCATATTTTATAAATTTGTATTCTTTTTCATAAGTATCATACCAATACTTGTTTTCTCTATAATCTAAATAATCTGTATATTTATCATATTCTCCAATGCCATTTTCTAACTTGTCAATAATATAACTTAATACATATTTATCTATACATTTAAAAGTATCATTTTTTTTATATTCTTCTATATCAAGATTTTCTATCAACTCTTCAATACTAAATTCTTTTTCTATTTCATTAGATAGTCTATCATAGCATTCTTTTGTAGTTTTATCTCTCATTAAAGAGTTTATAAATACATAAATATTAGTAGCTTTTTCTTTTAGGATATATTTGTTATATCTACCTATTATTCTATTTTTTTTAATATTATCTATTATAGTTAGCGTTGAAACAAAGTAAGTAAAAACTAATGCATTAAAAACTTCTGGCAATTCATTAGTGTTTGTAATTGCACATCCAAATGTTTTATTAAATAAATTTAAAATAAATTCTTCACTACCAAACTTAAATACTTCTTCATACTTTTTAGAATTTTCAAAATATAATTTAATAATGTTCTTTAATATATCATCTTCGTTTACCGCTTTTATATCTAAAAGTATTGATGTAATGATTAAATCTATATTATCTTGTGTTTTTTCTTGGTCATCAAAGTCTTTAAATTCATTTTCTCTTTTTTTATTATTAAAAAATTTATTGTATTTCTCTATTATGTTTCTTTCATTTTCCGTAAGTCCAAGATTTTTTAGTCTCATAGTGGTTGAATCTGGATTAAATAATAAATCACTATTTGCACTTTCTAAATCAAGTAATTCATTATCTGTACCTTTTAATCTATCAAAAGGAAAATATATAATAATATTTTTATTTAATTCCTCTTTTTCAATATAATATCTAATCCAAAAACTATTATTGTCATAAATAATTATTTCTGTATTATCTAATTTTAATTCATTTAACAGTTCTCTATAATCTTCTTTTGAATCATACCAGAAAATGATTTTCCTTATTCTTTTTCTTTCATTATCTTGTAAAAATGTTCCATTTAAAGTATCTAAAAGTAATTGTTTTACTTGATCAAACATTATATCCTCCTATTTTATTTTTGCTAATATATCAGCAAATTTTGCATAATTAACTGTTACACCATCATCCAGATCTATATTAACTCTTTGATTAGCAATATGTGCAATTTTTTCATCATATACTTTTATTTCTTGTAATTTAGCATTCAAATCTACTTGTCGTTTTTGCGCTTCTTTCTTTTCATTCATTGAAAGTTCTGTTGTAAGTTTATAATTTACATCACTTAATAATCTTTCATAAGTTGTTTGCATTCTATGTAAATAATCAAGTCTTACTTTTGGCACAATATTTTCATAATATCTATGCATATAAATAAGTGCTTTAAATCCATCTTTCTTTCCACTATCAAATAACCAATATATTGGTTTCTTTTGATATGTTTTTATATGATACGAATAAAAATCATTGTTGAAATATCTTCTTATAGTATCTTCACTTGTTTCTGTTCCTCTTTTTCCAAGTGTTTCTGCTATGAAATCTAAATTTTCATTAAAAGTTTCTCTACCATAAACTGTCTTAATAAATTCTTTAAATCTTTCTACAATATCATCTCCAAAATACGCTTCATCTGTAATAGGTATTATATTATCTATATCTGGTTTATATAGTTTATATCTATTTATAGAAAATTCTCCTCCTGCATATATTAACCCCTCTTCGTCTAGTGAATATCTACCAAACATGCAACCTACCGCATAACTAATTAAAGACTTAATTTCTCTTGCTTTATCTGCTTTTCTTACAGTTATATCTTTATCTTCTACTTCTGGTGTTAATTCATCTTGTAGTCTATAGACTTCTATAAAAATACGATTTAGTTCTTCTTCGTTTTGTTTTAATTTATTAAATCTTACATTACATTCTTGTTCCCATCTTGTATAAATTTCCGATAATCTTTGTTGAGCATATTTTTTATCTGATATTTCAATGCTTCTATTTTTTAATAATGGATGCTCTGTAAAGTCCCAACTTGTTTCAAAAGAATCCCAATCTTCTTTTGAAATGTTAATATTTTCTTCTACTATATTATCAATATAATATTTTAATTTTTCTTCATAAATTACAGGTATTTTAGCAATATCCCCCACTTGGTAATTTAAGGTTGGAGCAATAAATTTCATTATATTATTTATAATTTTCGTATTATTTAAACCTAATATATATAAGAATATATCATCATCTGGAAAGCAACTCATTCCTGCCACATCAAAAATATGCCCAAAAGGTTTACTTCGAAAAGCAATACTTCCAGAAGAAATCAATGACCAAGTAACAGACTTTTTAAAACAATACTCCAAATTTTGTGGTCGTGATTTTAATTTTCCTTTATCATCTTTAAAGTTTTTAATTTCATATCCATCATTTTCCCAATTTACAATATAATCATTATTGCCATACCATTTTCTAAATACTCCTCCTTTATTATATGGATACCATTTTTCTATTGAATTTTCAGCTTCGTCAACTGATGATGAATTTAATTTTTCATTTTCTATATTAACTTCATACCATAATCTTAAAAATCTATTATTATCAGCAGTTGCAATTCCTTGTTTTATAGGGATTATACTTCCTAACTCTTTACTTTCTTTAAATATCCTTATCATATTATCTGATGCCCAATATGCTATTGGACAACTTGGAATTTTCTTTAAGTCACTAGAATTTCTATAAAATTTATAATTACAATTATTTGAGTGTAAAAATTCTATATATTTTTTTTCTTGAACTTTCATACCACCTATAAAATCTGATAATCTAAAGTAGATACCTTTGTTTATATCTTTATTATTTGATAATATAAAAGAGCATATAGGAACTGTCGCTTCCTCTAGTGCAGAATATTCTAATTGAATCAATGAAGATATACTTAAATCATTTAATATATAATTTCTTAGTGGTTCATAGCTGGATATAAACATCCATACCATAGGGGTCATAAAACCTAAATATGAATACTCTTTAACCATCATAGCATTTTTTATAATAAATGCACTAAATAAATCAGTTTTGAAATTTCCATATTTCTCTTTTATATATTGCTTTAATTGGTTTGACATTAATGTTTGATTCATATATGGTGGATTTGTAACTACAATCTCGTATTTGTTTGATAAAATATTCGCTATTCTTATTAATGGTAATATTTTATCTTTCATTTCAATTCCAAATATAGTATTATCATTTTCTATTATATTCTCTAATTCTTTATAATCTCTATTTTCTAACAACAATAAAGAGCCTATTTCTTTTGCATTTTTTAAACTATAAAATAAATATTGTGCATTTTCTTTTTGCTCTGCATTAGAAATATTATCAATAATAGTATCACTTATTGAATTAGATTCTTGAATACTCATAATATTTAGTTTTCTTACAACCTCTTTATTAAATATACTTTTATCATATTCTCTTGCCTTTAATACTATTGATAAAACTGATAATTGTCCTGCTCTATCATCAATATCTAATCCATATAAATTATTCTGTAATATAAGTTCTGTAATATCATTTTTATTATATTTGATATAATACTTCAAAAGCATAAACTAAAATATGTCCACTACCACAACAAGGATCAATAAAAGTTATTTCTGTAGGATTTATTAGTTCTTTTTGTTTTTCTATATTATATTTTATAAAATATTTCCAATTATCTATAATTTGGTCATTATCACTATGTTCTACCCAATATCTTCCTAATGAATTTTCTACCATGTATTTTACTATCCAATCTGGAGTGAATAATTGAGTAGCATATGGTATTTCATTTTTTTTATATACCTTTTTGGCTGAGATAACTCTATCTTTTTCAGTTTGATTATAGTATTGATATAACCAACCTATAATTTCTACTTGATTATAATTGTCTTCTGGTACTTCTGTTATAATTTTATTTACAAAACCTGTATCATTTAATAAATTGTCTGGTATTAAAATATCAATATAATCTGTTACACCATCAAACACTTGTGGAATTACTCTACCTAATTTTTTACAAACTAAAAGTAATAAATATTTGAATACATTATTACTCCCACCTTCTTTTTCATCTTTTTTCTTTAATTCTGAATATTCTTCTTCTTTTAAGTCTATATCTAATTCTGGGTTTGTTAAATTAGTAAATCTCATAATTTCTGGGTCAGGAGTATTGTCTTTTGCTGATAATACTCGTATTCCCAAACTTTGATTATCTTTTGTTAAGGGAAGATAATCATTTATCTCCATATATCTAATAGCAACTATTCTATTAAACCAAGTATATGCTGATTCTTCTATTACTTGCTCTAATCCTAATTCTTGTATTCTTTTTATTAGTACTTCCCTTTTATCATATTCTTCTTTTGAAAGATTTAAGGTATGTTTCTCATTTGATAAAACATATATATCTCCTTTTTGCACTTTTGAAAAAACTTCATCTATATAGAATGATTTTATCTTATTTTCAACTTTTTCCATCAGCTCTTTTCTTGATTCAATAGCAAACTTTTTTAATATGGTTTTATCCATAAACACACTCCTATCTAATTGTTAAATTGTAATTTTCTTCTAATTCTTTTAACAATTTTTCTTTCAATTCTTCAATATAATTATCTATGTCTTCTTTTGAATTTATTTCATAAGAACGATTCATAAGTATATCAGTTCTTACTACCTTTCTATGAAGTATAACATTTTTTTCAGTTGATTCTTCTCCTTTTTCTTTGATAGCAATTGCTCTGCTCTTTTCATGATCTAACGCATTTATAAATCTATCTTTTAATTGGTCTATTCTTGTTTGTTGAGCGAATATATCTTTTAATTCATTAGAATGCTCTAATGTATTTATAACTTCTTTACAAGTTTTAATATAACTATCTCCAAAATTTTCATATACCCCAGCACATTTAACTTCATTTTCAATATAAGTTATCGTATTTTTTATCATCTTAATTATTGGTTCTGATTTTTCATCATACATTTTCCCTAATATATCAATTAAATCACGTCTTAACACTGGTAACTTATGAATATCACTATATGGTTCTGGATTAGTTAAAATGCTTGTCATTTCTTCTACTACTTTTATTAGTTCTTCTGTCTTCTCTGTATAGTCCTTATTATTATCATAAATAATTAAGATTTTTCTTGCTTCATTAAATTGTTCTCTTTGCGTATCACTAAAAAAATCAAGTATCATCTCTATTTTAGGAGATAATTCATTTATCTCATATTTTCTTTCAAATACTGTTTTAAAAAAAACTCCAACATCTTTTATCTTCAATAAACTATCAAATAATTGAATAGTTTTATCAACTGTTTCTTTCCCTGGATATTTATATATTATTTCAGTTTCATAACCATAATTTGCTAAAATATTTTTTAATTTATTTAATGTTACTGTTAAACACCTTGTTTTAAAATCTTCTACCATTCCATCTTCATCTTCTCGTAAGTCAATGACGCAAAATGAACTTCTAGCAATTGACCTCAAATTGTTAATTAAATCTATTGATATCTTTTGCCTTATTTTAATAATTGTTCTATCATAATAATCCTTTTTTAATATTTTTGTTAAAGTATCCTCTGATGTTATATTTTGAACTTCATTTCCATAAATTAAAGATATTACCTCATCTTTTAATAATCTTGTTAGCAAATATAAAATATCATCATCTAGAAAACCATAAGGTGCATCTCCAAAGTCTTTTAATAATGTCTTTAATGTTACAGGAATACTACAAGCATTCTTTTCCTCACAATATTCTTTTATGGCATCATAGGCTTTTTGATTTACAAATTCTACTTCTTTTCCAAATAGATTTTTCGTATTTTCGTGAAATAATACTCTTATATCTTGTGCAGTATAGTTATATTTTATATAGGAGAATTTTGTATATATATTATTTATCAAAACTTCTAATGCTTCATTTATTCTTCCTTTTACCTCTTTTGAGGAAATTATTTGCCTATCTCCTGCAATTATTATTTCAGCATTATTAAGTTGTTCTCTGACATTTTCTTTTACTCTTATTTCTCCATTTTCAATTTCTCTTTGTTTTGCTCTTATAATATCTTCTATCTGAGTAGTTTGTAATGTTCCACTCTTGCTTCTTCTATATTCTTCTACTTGTAAGTAATTTATTATTTCATCATAAATTAAGCCAGATATTTCTAATTTTATAAATACATATTTACTTTCTCTTGAAGATTGCATAATAATGTATGTATCATCTTTTTCTGGAGATGTTGTAAAAACTTTAATGCCTATATCATATTCTTGTGAATATTTAATATTGTCTATGTACTTTGATAATGGGAAATTCTTATTCTTATATGTAAACTTATTATCAGTATAAATGTAGTCAAATACTATCCTTTTCAAATAGTCTGTAACTTTACTTTGGTCAATTATTATTTGCTTAATTTCTCTATTTATCTCTTGTTCTTCATCAGTTAAGAATTTATATTCTTCATTATTTCTTTGGATTAAAGTTTGAGTTTCTAGTCTTCTTAATGAATCTGTAATTTCTTTCTTAATTAAAATCTTATCATCTTTTATATTAGATACATACAATGTTGCTAGATTATCTACATTTGCAGGTATCTCTTTAATATTTTTTAGCATAAATAACATTTTTAAAACTTTAATATCAATTTCTTTTAGTTCATTAGCTTTAACAGCATCTCTTGCACTATTTATTACATTTTTTACTTGATGTTCTAAAAATTCTTCAATGGTATCATAAAAAGCATAAAACGGAACTAAAGTTCCTATTGCATAATCACTATATCTTTTTGCAGTGCCTTGAAAAGCTCCAATAAGAGAACGTTCTCCGCTTGATAAGTGTTTTCCAGCATAGCCATGTTTTCTAATGTCTGTAAATACATTTTGTAATAATCTAAATTGATATGGTATAAATGGATAGTTTTGAGCAAAATCTATTCTATCTGTATATAACTTTTGATATGCTGCATTTTTAAATAATAACAAATTTTTTATAATAGATTCATCCTTATCATAAATCAATTCTAAACTTTCTTTATATTCCTCTTTCTTGTCTAATATTCTCTTTTTTATAACTTCATCTATATCAGATGATGAAAGACTTAATTTTGTATCAAACCTACCTTGTATTTTTGAAAAATTGTTTCCCATTACTTTTATTACATCATCTATTGCTTCTTGTGATGTAACAATTACCCATGCTTTACTACCACACTCTATTCCTAAATCTTCAACAATTGTTTGAAGATTCAACATTAAACTACTATCTTCTCCTATATATTGCCCAATTTCATCTACTAAAAATACAACATGGTGATTATTTCCTTTTGATTTTATATACTCTCTAACTCTTTCTGCAAATTTTTCTATTGATAAATCATATCTTTCTTCTGCTTTATCAAACCAATTTTCTGCCTCTTCTTTTGTTTTATTTAAAGCTTTTGAATAACTATTTACTATTTCATCTCTTCTAAAATAAAAATCATTTCTTGCATCTAGCCAGCTCTCTCCACATTCTTCTTTAAAATAATTATTAAATTCTTCATACTTTCCTTCTTTTATTAAAAATCTTTCAAGTTCAGCAACATGAGGAATTGGTGATAATCCCATTTTTTCATTGAAAACTTTTTCAAATACAGATAATATTTTATCTTTTCCTTCAACTGAATCTAATGATGCTTTAGAATCTATATTAAACAAAATGACATCAGTAGAAATATTTCCTGCTCTTTTTATATCTGTTAATAGCACTTTATCTTGAATCTTTTCATCAAAATAATCAACAGCTAGCTTACCATTAACATTTCTATTTTCCAATAAATACGATACTATTTTCAAAAAATGTGATTTTCCAGAGCCAAAGAAACCAGAAATCCATACTCCCATCTTTTCAGTATTAGAATTTATTCCTGCATTATAACTCTCAAAAAAACTATGGAAATGTTTTAATAATTCATCTGTAACAACATATTCTTCTAATTCTTGCTTTATATAATTTTCATCATCAACTTTTATAACTCCTTGAATTTCTCTTGAAATGTCTTTCTCATATATTTCCTTTAATTTTCCCATTTTTTATTCCCCCTAAGACTACTTTCTACTTACTAATTGGAATGCTCTATAATAACTATCATTTTCTAATCTATTAAATAATTTCAAACTTTGTCCATCGTAACATCCTGGATAAAACATTATAAGTGGATTATTTGTTACTACACTATGTAAATTATTTAAAATTGTATGTCCCCTTACTATTTCATAACATTTTCCTAATCCTGTTAAAATAATTATTTTATCCTCTTCTATATGTTCTCTTATATATTTTACTATTAAATCACCTTTTGAACTTATTGCTAATGTTTTTCGTATAATAGAATTAACATATTTAGTACCTTTTTTCTTTTCATACTCAAATGTTTTTTCTAAAAAGCCCTTTTCTCTTATCTCCTTTATAATAATATCATAAATATCAAATACTTTTATATTTATTTTTTCTTTTTTTAGTAAATAGTTTTCTAAATATTCTCGTATAATATATTCATCTTCTGGATCATAATCAAAAATGTGAAAATTTATCTCATTACCTAATCCTCTAGATTCAAATAATTCTTTACTACTTATTTTTTTTGTCATTTCGTTTAATCTTGCATTTATACTTTTCATAAAAGCCCCCCTATTGCTTTAGCATATTGTATATCTCCATTTTTTTCTAACATACTTATATATTTTTCTTTTAATAATGGTCTTACTATTTTAAATCTATTTTTTTCTTTTATAACTAAACCTGAGTCTTGTAATATTTTCATTATTACTTGTTTTAGTTTAGCAGAAGTGGATTCCGTTCTTTCCTTTAATGTTTGACTTAATATACACTTTTCTTCATACCAATTATCAATATCAAATTTTTCTATATAATCTTTTCTCATATAAAGTTTATCTTTATACACCTCTATTATAAACTCCCTTACTAATTTATCTGTCTTCATAATGGTATATAACAAAATATACTTACTAGTTTCTATATCAGAGTAAACAAATTCTTGTAACATTTCGTTATCCATTACCTTTAGTCTTCTAAATATTGGAGAATTTACTCTTTTTACACTTCCTGTCTTTTTATGCTTGATTAAATTCTCATTAACATTTCTTTTTTTTAGAGTTTGCTCATCTTCTCCATGAAGTAAATATTTTCCTATAATTTTAGTTTCATTATATAAAAAAGGCTCAGCTGTAAGTTTTGCGCTATAATCCTCCATAAAATTACCACTCCATTCTTATTTCACTTCCACTTGATGTTTTTTCAATTATTATTTTTTTATCTAGTCTTTCTTTTAATTCGGTGACATGACTAATTATTCCAATTAGTTTATTATTATCAGTAAGCATACTTAATGTATTTATCGCTTGTTCTCTAGATTCAGTGTCTAATGAACCAAATCCTTCATCTATAAATATTGTGTCTACAACTACTCCTCCAGAATAACTTTGTATAATATCTGATAGCCCCAGTGATAGTGCTAAAGCAGCTTTAAATGATTCTCCTCCTGATAATGATTTTACATCTCGTCTTTTTCCAGTATAATTATCTATCACTTCTAAATCTAATCCAATTTTTTGGCCTAAGTTCCTTGTATTTTCTTTTCTAACTAATACAAATCTATTACTTGTCATCTTTCCAAATCTTTTATTTGCTTCAATCAATATCATATCAAAATATGATGCTTGAACATATTGCTCAAACTCAATTCTTTTTTTTCCAGATAAATTTCCAGAAGCTGTTTGATATAATTCACGATAAGCTACATAAACTTCTGTTTCTTTAATAAATTCCTCTAAAGATTCATTTAATACTTTTAAAATTCTTGTGTTTGAATCATAATTTGATTTTATTTTAGCAAGATTGTCCTTTACTTGTGTAAATCTTTCTGTTAATACTTCTATTTCTTGTTTATCTTTTACCAAGTCAACTTTTTCTTTACTCTTAACTTCTTCTTTTAGTTCTTTCAGTTGTGTCATTACTTCTATACAATCGTTTTTATATTTATCGATTTGTTTTTTAGTTACTTCTATTATGCTTTCTTCTAAAATATTATTTTTATATATTTCTTCAGTTTTAAAACCTAACAATATATATGCTTTTTTATAGTCTTCTGATATTTCTGTAAACTCTTTCTTTTTATTTTCTATGTTTTTTATATATTCTTCATTCTTAGTATTAGATTCTGCTATTTTTCTTATATGAAACCTTTTTGATTCATCATATTTCTCTTTGAATTTATCATAAACAAATTCTTCAATCTTTAATGCCTTATTTTCTATTTCAAAATATAGATTTTTAATTGTTTTGCCTAATTCTTTAAACTTATCATTTATCGTTTCAAATTTCGAATTAATTTCTTCATAATACTCCTTTATATCCTTTTTATTAGATATTTCATTTTTCATATTTTTAATAAATATCTCAATCAATGTATTATTTCTTGTGATTTCTTCTTCTAATTCCTTTTTATTTTCATTAAATTCTTGTTTAAAAGCTTCATAATTAAATTCATCTAACTCCAATTTTTCTTCTGTAATGCTAAAATATAATTCATTTACCTCTTTACATTTTTCTTCAATCTTATTTTTTTGCTCTTTATATGTTTTATTAACTTGTTCAACATATTCTATTAAATTCATTTTTAAATTATCATATTTTAAATCTTTACTTAATATATCGATTTTTGAACTAATACTTGATAATTGCCTGCTTATTTCATTTTTTTCCTTTTCTTTATTTTCCTTTTTGATTTTTAAATCATCTAACTGCTCTTTTGAAATTGCATCACTTTTTTTGGCAATTCTTGGATGTTGAATACTTCCACAAACAGGACATGGTTCGTTTTCCACTAATGTCTCAGCTAATATTCCAGCTTGTTCTCTATAAAATCTATCTTCTTCTTGTTTATATTGGTCTTCAATATCTCGAAATTCTTTATTAACTTTATCGAAATTCTGGGCACATTTTTCACGTTCTTCATTTGCTTCTTCTATTTCCTTTATTTTTACATTTTGTACTTCAATTTCTCCAATTTCTTTACTTAATGTTTTATAGCTTTCTAGTTCTTTTTTTAATTTTAATATACTTTCTTCTTTTCGCTTCATTATGTTATAATTTTTTTCTAATTTATCAAAATCTGAAACTTTTTTTAGTATATCTTCTGTGTTATTCTTTTCTTCAATTAATTTATTAATATCTTGTTTGTATTTTTGATATATTTCATAATTTAATTTTATTTTATCTAATATTATATCCTTTTGCTTGTAAGATTTCTCCTCCTCAGATAATATTCTTAATGCTTTGTCGTTTAATTCTTTTTCCCTAACTATCTCTTCTATTTCCTTCTTTACTTTATCTATTAATTGTTCCTTAGGCAATACTGTTGATTGTATTTTTTGATTTATTTCAATTTGTTTTTGTTTATCATCATATAACTGTTTTTCAGACTTTAGTATTTGTTCTTTCTTTTGTAATAACTCATATTTTTCAATTTTAGAATTTAATTCTTCTTCTTTTATTATTTTATTTTCTTTTTCCTTTAATTTTCTTTCAATATCATAAACATCTTTTTCTATCTCTTGTACATCGCATTTATTAAAATTAACTTCTTCTTCTAATTTCATCAAAATATCTTTTATATAATTATGAATGTTTCTATTGTCAATAACATCTATAAATTCTGGCTGATTCTTCCATCTAATATTTTTTGTGTTAGTATAAAAAGATATTTTATTTGCTTCTATCTTTTGCTCAGCTTCATTTGATTTTATTCTTAATTGTTTTGTTATATTTTCATAGATATATGTATCAAATATTTTTCTAAAAATTTCTGTTCTATCTCTACTTTCTGCAAATAATATTTTTAAAAATTCTCCTTGAGCTAACATTGATATTTGCTTAAATTGTTTAATATCTATACCTAAAATTTCTCTTATTCGTTCATCTACATTTTTTACACCACTTTCAATTAACTCTCCATTTAATTCTAATGATGCATCTGCTGGTTCTATTGTTGTTCCTTCACCACTCTTTTTTGGCCTTTCATATTGAGGATTTCTATTTACTGTATATGTTCTTCCCTTATGAAGAAATTCTAATATAACATAAGTTTTAGTTTTTGCTTCTGCAAAATCACTTCTTATTGATTGTACTTGTCTATTTGAGCCACTTACATCACCATATAATGCAAATACTATCGCATCAAATATTGTGGTCTTACCAGCTCCTGTATCACCAGCTATTAAGAAAATTCCATTTTCTCCAATTTTACTAAAATCAATTTGAACACAATCTTTGTAAGGTCCAAATGCACATATTTCCATATTTAAAGGTTTCATTCTAATCCTCCTTTTTTTACTTCTTTTATGACCTTTTTCATTATTTCTAGTTTTTTTTCATCTAGTTCTTGATTATGTTGCATTTTATAAAATTCATTAAATAATTCTAGTTCATCTTTTTTCTTTATATTATCAATATCTGATAATTTAGTCTCATTATTAGTAATTATTTTGGAATTTTCAATGTCTAATCTTAATGTATTAGGATATACTTTTTTTATTTTACCTATTGCATCATAAATTGGATCTTCATTTGTTATAATTACTCTTATATAATCTTCTCTATTTGTATTTATACAATTTTCTTCTTTTAATAGTTCTTGAATAGGACCTTTGATAACTCTCATATCTCTTAATGGATTTAGTGGAATTAAATTTATTTTAATATCTCCTTTTTCTTTAAAATCAATAATTGTTAATGATTTTCTTTGATTTACTTCTGAAAAAGAGTATTTAAGCATTGTTCCTGCATATCTAGCTGTATCTCTACCTATTCTTTGTGGTCCATGAATATGTCCAAGAGCTACATAATCAAATTTATCATAACAAGATATATCTACATTTTCTGTTCCACCAAGATGTAATGTTTCAGAATCACTTTTGTCAGGCTCAATATTTCCAGCAGTTACAAATTGATGAGATATTATAATATTTCTTTCCTTTTCATTAATATCTTCTTTTTCAATGATATATTTCACTGCATTATTATATGTAGAAACATCTACTATTTCATCTAAATATTGCTTCACTTCTATAGGCTTTATATATGGAAGCATATATATATTTAGTTTTCCAAATTCATCCTTTAATTCAATTTTATCAAGTGTTCCTTTATATATAGAACTTATATATAATCCATCATCTGCAAAAATTTCACTTCCAAAGTTCAGTCTTTCTTTTGAATCATGATTTCCCGCTATAATACATACTTTCAATTTTAAATCTTTTATTAATATCTTTAAGAAATTATTTAATACTGCTACAGCATCACTTGATGGCACATTTCTGTCATAAACATCTCCTGATATTATTACTAATTCAATTTTTTCTTCTTTGATTTTTTCAATAATTTGATTTAAAATATATTTCTGGTCTTCTAACATAGATTGTTCTAGTACAATTTTTCCTATATGCAAATCAGATAAATGCAATATTTTCATTCTATAATTTATTCCCTTCTTAAAATCAAGCAAATTTTAATCGTTTCCTCATAATTCCTCCAAATGAAACTTTAATCTATTAAATACTAATATATCCTATAATTATTCTTGTCTGCACGCTCATCTAATTCTCTATCATATTTTTCTCCTTGATAGAACCAGTCTGTCCCTTTTTTGTTTGATACTTTCCTTGTTTTACTTATAATTATATTTAAGACTACTGCTGCTGCTAGTATTATTGCTATAAAGTCTACCATTATATTACCCATAGTATCTGGTGTCACCCCTGCTTTCATTTTTGTAAATAAATCTGGTCCAAAATATGCACAATATGCAATGAAATATATTATTCCTCCTACTGTTACTCTTTTAAATACACATATTATACAAATTAATGTTAAAAATAATAATAAAATTTCAGCATTTGTATTTATACATTCAAATGGAAATTCTATTTGTAAATATGATATTGCTGTAACTATTAGTCTAAATATCCAATACATTGTCATAAATATTCCACATAAAAAATCTCCTACACTTTCCATAATTTTCATCCTCTCTTATGTTTTTCATTTATATTTTACTATATGCCATGTTTTTTTTCAAGCACTATCTCACATCTCATCTCCTGCTAAATAATTCCCTGGTTCTTTATCAAATTTTATGGTTGTCCCATTTGTAGTCATTATAATTGTTCCTGATTGATCTGTTCTATATACTTTTATTTGCTTTTTCTCAAACATTTCCATTACTGATTTTGTTGGATGATTATATGTGTTTCCTTTTTTTGCAGATATTAAGGCATATTGAGGATTTACTGAGTTTATAAAATTTTCTGAATTTGATGTATTACTTCCATGATGTCCTGCTTTTATTATTTGTGCTTTAACATCTAATCCATTTTTTAAAATTTCATCTTCTGATAGCTTTTCTGCATCTCCCATTGATATAATGTTTACATTTCCATATACAATTTTGGTTACTATAGAGTAATTGTTTAATTCGTCATATTTAATAGAGTTTGGTGCTAATATTTGAATTATTGCTTCTCCTAGTTCAAAATTGTCACCAACTTTTGGATATATCCAGTTAACTTTTTTCTCATCTACTGCATTTAAAAAATCTAAATACCAACTTGTTGTTATATTATTTTTAGTTGTATCTGGAGCATATAGAACTCCAATATCAAAGTTTCTTATTACTTCTGCCATTCCTCCCATATGATCATCATGTGGATGTGTTCCTATTAAAACGTCAATCTTTTTTATTCCTAATTGTTTTAAATATTTTACTACTGTTTCTCCCTTACTTCTTGTTCCACTATCTATTAACATTACCTTAGTTCCCTGCATAAATAATATACTATCACCGCTGTCCTACATCTATAAGGTGCATTTGTAATGTTCCTTTGACATTTTTAATAGGTATTTGCTCATTTTTATTATTGGTTACACTATCATTAGATAAAGTATTGCTTACATTGTTTGTAATAGTTTTAGATATTTTGAAGATTTTATTGTTTATATCATTAATAAATGTGTTTATATCTCTATAACCATTTTCATAGTATAACCCTGCTATGAATACTATAATAACACATATTACATAAATTATTTTTAAAGTCCAACTTTTATTTTTCTTCTTTTTCCCCATTTATTACTAGCTCCTTTGTTTCTTTAGCTATATTTTCCATATCTAATCCATATAATTCTTCAATTTCTTCTGTTGAACCATGTTTTACAAATGTATTTGGGTATCCAAAGCATTTTGTTTTTATACCATTTATCTTATTTTCAACTATTAATTCTTTTATACTACTTGCTAACCCACCTTTTAATATATTGTCTTCTATAGTGATTACTTTTTTAGTTTTTTCTATAGATTTAATTATTGTCTTTTCATCTAATGGTTTTAAAAATCTTGCATTTATTATTTCTACATCTATATTATCTTTTTTTAATTTTTCTTGAATTTCATAAGCTCTACTAACCATTTTTCCTATTGCTATTATAGTTACATCTTTTCCTTGTTTTATTATTTCTGACTTTCCAAGTTCTATTTTTTCATGTTTATCAAATTTTGCTAGTCCTTCCCCTCCTCTAGGATATCTTATTACTACTGGCTTTTTTAAATTTACTGCAAATTCTAGCATTTGTTCTAATTCACCAAAATCTTTTGGTGCCATTATATTTAAGTTTGGTATTATGTTGAAAAATGATAAGTCTAATATTCCTTGATGTGTTTCTCCATCATTTCCAACTATTCCTGCTCTATCAACACACATTACTACTCCTAAGTTCTGTATACATATATCATGTATTACTTGGTCATATGCTCTTTGATAAAATGATGAATATATTGGCACTACTGGTGTCATTCCTAAACTTGCAAGACCTGCTGCAAATCCCAACGAGTGTTGTTCTGCTATTCCTACATCAAAAAATCTATCTGGAAATTCTTTTGCAAATTTACTTAGTCCTGTTCCATCTTTCATTGCTGCTGTGACTGCTACTATGTTTGCATTTTTTTTGGCAAGTTCTATTAATTTTTCCCCAAATATTTTTGAATAATCATCTTTTTTAGCTTTTTTGCTTTTTCCTGTTTCTATATCAAATCCACTTGTACTATGAAAACAATCTGGATTTTCTTCTGCAATTTTATATCCTTTACCTTTTTTTGTGATAACATGTATTAAAACTGGTCCTTCTATTTGTTTGCTTCTTTTCATTATGTCTTCTAGTTCTACTATATTATGCCCATATACTGGTCCTAAATAGCTAAATCCAATGTCTTCAAAAAACATATTTGGTATTACTAATTGTTTTACACTTCTTTTAATTCTTTTTATACCTTTGCTTAATTTCTTTCCTATTAATGGAATTTTTTCAATATTGTTTCTAATATAATCATTCGATGCTTTATAAAGTTTTTTTGTTCTTATTTTACTTAATAATCTTGGAACTCCTCCAACATTTTTAGAAATACTCATTTCATTATCATTTAATATTACAATTAAATTATTTTTTGAGTCCCCTGCATCATTTAAGGCTTCTAATGCCATTCCTCCTGTTAATGCTCCATCACCTATTACTGCAATAACATTATAGTCTTCCTTTTTTAAGTCTCTTGCTTTTGCCATTCCTAAAGCTACTGATATTGATGTGCTACTATGTCCTGTATTAAAGTTATCATATTCTGATTCAGATGTTTTTGGAAATCCTGCTATCCCATTCATTTTTCTTAAAGTATTCATTTTTTCTTTTCTTCCTGTTAAAATTTTATGCACATAAGTTTGATGTCCTACATCCCATACAATTTTATCTTTAGGCATATTAAATACACTATGTAAGGCAATTGTAAGTTCTACTACTCCTAAATTAGATGCTAGGTGTCCCCCATTTTCTGAAACTATATTAATTATCATTTCTCGTATTTCTGTTGCTAACTTTTGTTTTTCATTTATATTCAAATTTTTTAAGTCTTGTGGTGTATTTACATTATCTAGTATTTTACTCATTTTTAATTACATTCCTTTCTCGCTTTGCTTAAGGTATACGTAGTTACAAACATTCTTTCAAACCATTTCCTCTTATTTTTACATTATACATTTTTTATATTTTTTCTTGCAAAGTTTTCAAAGGTTATTACTAATAGTGAAATTATGGTAATTGCACATATTAGTATTGAAAATCCTAATGTCATTCCTTCAACTGTAGGTAATTTTCCATATGCATATTGCGTTAAGTCCCAATTTAATGTAGGAACAATTTTTAACCATTTTATTTGGAATTCCATTACTAATGAATTTACAATGCTAGATACAAAATATGCTAAAAATGATACTACGATTGCTACTGCTGTGTTTGCACAAATAGTTCCTATCATAAATGCAATTAATGCTAATATTATAACTAATGGAGACATCTGTAATAATCCTATTAACATAGAAACAATTCCATTAACTGATATTACTGAATTTGTATTATAGTTATATTCTATAATTGGTGCATTTATTGTATCAAATCCATACATAATTCCAGAGAATATTGTTTGTATTATTGTTATTATTAATATTGAAAAAAGTAAAGTTATAAAACAAGCAATTATTTTTGATGCTAATATTTTTCTTCTACTGTATGGTCTTATTAATAATAGTTTTATTGTACCTTTGTTGAATTCTTCACTTACTATTCCTCCTGTTAACATTAAAGCTATTATAATTAGAAATAATATTCCATCGCTTCCACCTGTAAATAATGTTTGTAATGTTTCTGACACTGTTGTTTTTGAACTTATATTATTTTCAATTTTGTATTTTGCTATATTATATTCTGCTAATGTTTCTTGATACTGTTTTTTTGCAGAATAATTATAGTCTTTTCCTTCTTTTTCTTTATAATTATTTTCATTTATGTCATATGTATAATTATAATTTATAAGGCTAGAACCATTTGATTCATAATGTGTTAATAGAATATCATAATCTTTGTCTCCATAACAAATATCTTTTTCTAGTCTCCACTCTAATACTTGAAGCTTTAGTTTCAATACATCCGCTTCTTGTTTTAAAGCATTTAATGTATCAGTATCCATATTTCCTTTAATTTCATTTTTGGTAAATTCTAACTGTGTTTTAACTTTTTCTAAGTCTGTTTTTGCAAATGCTTTCCAATCACCTTCATCTAGTTTTTTTATAATATCATCATATTCCTTTTGTAATTCTTCTAATGGTAAATCATTATTGCTTACATATTCTACTAATCCATTTTTATAGTAATTTATATTCATTATTTTATCATATAACTCATTTGACACTATTGTAGATTGCCATGAATTTGCTCCATATTTCTTTTGTAGTTCTAAATATTCTATTTGAGATTGTAAATAACTATATTCTTCTTTACCTTCTAGTGTGCTTTTATTGACTTGCTTCAAACTTTCTTTCATTATTGATAATTCTTGATCAATATAATTATACCCTACATTATTAATATTTTCTATAACTTTATTTAAAGCCATTCCTGCTATTGATAATAATAGAAATATTATTAATATTACATATATAGCTTTTTTACTAAATATTTTTATTAATTCGTTTTTTACTAAATTAAACAATTTTATTACCTCCTGTCTTTTTTAAGAATGCATCTTCTAGTGTTATTGTTTCTTCATTAATACCATAAACATCTATATTGTTTTCTACTAATTTTTTTACTGTCTTTGCAATTTCATTATCATTCCCTTGTATTTTAAATTCATTATTATTTAAAATTTCTGCTTTATCAAATAATTCTCCTATGTTAGCTGTATCATTTACTCTAAATAAAGTAAATTTTGCATTAGCTTCTTCTTTTAATTCTTTTATGTCTTTTGTCTCTAGTACCTCACCATTTTTTATAATACATACTTTTGTACAGAAATTATCTAATTCAGCTAGATTATGGCTAGAAATTAATACTGCCATATTTTCTTCTTTGGTTAATTTTTGTATAAGTTCTCTTAACTCTTTTATTCCTTCTGGGTCTAATCCGTTTGTAGGCTCATCTAAAATTAATATATTAGGTTTATGTAGTATTGCTTGACCAATTCCTAGTCTTTGTCTCATTCCTAAAGAATATTTTGATACTTTATCATTAATTCTTGATTCTAATCCTACTAATTTAACAACCTCGTCAATTCTTGCTTTATCTACATTATTATATAGATTAGCAATTAATTGTAAGTTCTTATAACCTGATAAATACATGTATAAGTCAGGATTTTCTACTATTGCACCTACTCTTTCTATTGCTTTTTCAAAATCTTTTTGTATATCATATCCATTTATTTTTACTGTTCCTTTATCTATTCCTTGTAATCCTAATATAAGTTTTATTGTAGTTGTTTTTCCTGCTCCATTAGGCCCTATAAAACCTAATATGTCCCCACTTTCTAGTTTTGTAGAAACATCTTTTATGATAGTTTTTTTACCCAATTTTTTATAGAGATTATTACACTCTAAAACAATGTCTCCCATTTCTTTTTCCTCCTTTTTACTCATTTATTTTATCACTAATATCTTGTTATTTCAATACAAAATAAAATATAAAATTCTTATGACTTTTGCACATTTTTTATGTCCCAAATGTGCATTTTCAAATAATTGCCAAAATTCTCCGTCCCTTATGGCATGGCAATTGCCAAAATTCTCCGTCCCTTATGGCAAAATTCTCCGTCCCTTATGGCATATATAAAGAACTTATATATTGTTAAATTAATAATAGCAGGGTTATAAAACTCTGCTATCTTAATGCTATCTTAATATATATTACTTTACTATTCCTCCAGAAAAACTACATTCATATACTTTTTCATTTTGGAAGTACATTATTTCTTTTCCTGAAAAATACTCAAATTCTCCATCTACTTCACAAATATATACATAGTCACCATCTTGAAATTTTCTTTGTCCTCTATATGGCAATTCTGGATTTACAGTTAATAATGCTTTTTTCAAAAACGAACTAGAAAATTTCTCATTTATTTCTATTCCATTGTAATTCATAGCCCAAATTGGTTCATTATCAACAAATATCGCCTCTTCTCCAATAAATCTTTCTCCACCCAAATATGTATCTATATACTTATATTTTCCATCTTCATATTTTAAATCATGTGATTTAGGTCTAGTAGACATTTGTTCAATAGGATTATTTCCAGCATAAGTATTTTTTTTCGCATTTATTAGAAATTCTATAACTTCATTTGTTTTATAATTGCAATCGTTATTAAAATTGTCTATACAATTATCATCTTTTAATAATCTATCAAGAGAAATATTAAATATATCGCTTATTTGAATTAAATTATTAATGTCTGGCAATGCTTCTCCATTTTCCCATTTAGCAACAGCTTGTCTTGATATATTTAACTCTTCTGCTAATCTTTCTTGCGATAGATTTTTATTTTTTCTTAATTGTTGAATCTTATCTTTTATTTCCATTAAAAACACCTCTTTTTTATTTATTAAAAAGATTATATAACTATAAATACAATTATTCTACCAATTATAACTAGCAATTTTGACAACTATTAGTTGCATATTATTTCGTATTATTATCGTTTTCTTTTCCTTTAGCTAATTTCTTTTTATTTAATTTATTAGAGTTTAGATATTTATAGCTTAAAGCATTTTTACTACTAATCACACTTTCGCCAAGTTCTTCTTCTAAATTATCACGGGTATTTTTGGCTATCTTGCCACCACGTTTTGCAATTTCTTTGTTTTGTTCTAGTCCATAAGGCTTATGTTTTCTTGCAAGCTCCCTTGTTGCTATTTCTCCTAAATCAGTTAAAGCAACTTCTATATCTGTCATATTATCTCTTAAAGATTCTTTTCTAATTCCCTTAAAATCTTTATATTCTGATGCTTTCATTCCAGACCAAGCTTGATATATTTCATTTGTAAGAACTGCATATTCAAAATTTTTCGTTATTCCATTTTCTTTCCATACATCTGTTAGTTTACGTCTATCTACAACTCCTGTCATTCTTGCTTTAATCCAATTATCATCATATCCACGACTTCTATAATAATCAACAGCACGATTAATGGCAATTTCTGGATCAAATACTTCATCTATTCTGTCATTCCCCATTTTTGCAAGCCATAGTTTAAATGGCTCAGCTTTTGGGCTTGGTATTGATTCAATTAATCTTAATATTCCTTTTGTATCTAATGTATCTGTCAAATAATTTTTTCCATCTTTTTGAGATTTCATTTTCAGTTGCACGATATTTTCGTTCAACTGACTTCCTTCCTGTTTTAACTTTCTTTTTAAGTCACTCCAATAGTTTCTTGGAATATTACTGTCAGTTAATGCTCCAATAACATCTACAACACTAAAATAATATTCTTCTTTTTCACTATCCCAAGCACTTCTTATTTCACTATCTTCAAAAAGATTTGATATTGTTTCTAATTTACTATTTTCCATCTATAATCCTTTCTTTGCTATTATGACTTAAATTATTTCTTCACTATCTATATCAAAAGAAGGGGTACATATAATGGCAAATTCTACATTCCCATCAATACTATGCTTTGAATTTACTGGTATTAAAACGAAATCTCCTTTTTCTACTTCAATAGTTTCATCATCTATTTTGACAGTTGCTGTTCCATCAATTATAAAATAATATTTTGTATTTTTTTTATTTATAAATGTCCGATGAAAGCCATCTAACTTACCTATTACAAAATCCATTGGCATATCTTTACCAGCAAATATATCTTTTATTTTCATATTATCTCCAACATTTCTTTCTAATGCTTTTTTGTATTTAAAAAACATTTAAAATCCTCCTTTTCAATTTATTACATTATAACAATAAAACACATATCTTTCAACGAAGATTTCAAAATTTCTTGACCTTCGACACAATTCATGGTATAAAATATGTGTATTCAGTTAGGAATACAAGAATATTGATGTCTTCTTTGGAATTTTACATTCCTCAGATGCCAGGCGAAAACGAGTCGCATATAGGATTGCGAGCTGGTTATTAGAAAGTGTGAAAAATTTTAAAATAATAGTAAACTTGTCCAGTATTTATAAGTAATTAGAAAGCCATGAGTGCAAAATTCAATATTCTATTTACATACACACTATAAAATGAGTACATATTGAAAACTCAAATTTTGTTTGAGCTTATTAAAATTGTATTCGTAGTAGGTAAATAGAGTATTGGTATATCGCTTATCGTCTTTTTGTTGTATATAAATTTCTGCCCTCTCTATTTATACAAAAACAAAAAGAGCTAAAAACAAAAATAGAACAATTGTCAAAAGAAATCAACAATACTGAAAAGAAAACAACTGACTTAACACTATGGTAATTGAAAAAATGATTAATAAAAGAATATCAGCTTAATTTAAAGCATTCTCCCCTATAGCAAAAGACGTTCTTAAAATAAGAACGTCTTTAAAATCTCTTTTTATTTTACTTTAATATTAAATCTTGTTATTTCTTGACCTCCATATGTTACTACTATATATCCATCTCCATTTGTTACTTGTTCTTCTGCCCATTCTTCTAGTGCTATTCCTATATAGAATACATCTGTATTAGCATATGTGGTATCTTGATTATTTGGATTATATATTATATGTTCATTTGCATTATATGCTCTTATATGGATAGATTCCATTATATCGTTTGATGGTCCTTCTAAGTTAAACATTACATTATCTATAAAACTTATATTTCCTGTGTCTTCTTTTAATTCGTATATATCTTTTACTTTTACCCTAGAGATTTTTTCACCAACCTCATCATCGAAAACACCATTTCCATCAATTTTATAAATAGGAACTAAAGTGTAAATATATCCGTCTTCTTCGCTATATGCACTTTCTTCTTGTTCTTCTTCTATGTTTTCTGCTGATTGATATAACGTAATTGTTTTATCTTCTCCCGCATCTACTACTAATTTTATCTCACTTACTTGAATTGCTATGTCTGATTTTACATAGCCTTCTTCACCTTCTTGTCCAATTGAAATTGATAGTACTAATTCTCCTGATTGTTGTGGTATTATTGATACTTTGTCTATAATTGAGTCACTACTTTTTGTTCCAGTAATTACATATCCCTCTTCATTTAAGAATTTTACATCTATCATACTTTCTGATGATGCTGATACTGATACTTTTGACATGTCTACTCCTGTAATTTCTTTTTTATCTTCTGCTGTATATTCATGCCAAAAATGTATCCCAACTTTAGATTCTGTTCCTTGTACAAAGTCTGTTGTGTCTAATGTTATTTTATTTATGCTTTTATCTTCCTTAACTACTATTTTAATGTCTGTTCCTGTTACTTTTCCTACACTTGGTGTAATTGTATATGAATCTGCCACTTTACCTATAAATGATACTATTATTACTCCATTTGTTCCAGTTCTTTTTGTAATTGTTGCAATATTTTCATCATTTATAATTTTTCCATTACTATCTTTTATTACAAGGTTTAAAGCATTTATATTAATATCTTCTTCATTTTCTCCTGACTTTAATGTGAATTCTACTGGCTTATAACAAATTCCTTCTGTGAAATTCGTACTTGAAATTATTGTTGTTATTTCTTTATTTAACACATTTACTAAAACTTCAAAGCTTGATGTGAAATTTATTGTATCATTTACTCTATATGATACTGTTACTGTTTGTCTGCCTGGTACATTTTTATTATATCCACTAATCATATATTTTTCCATATTAATTATCTCTACTTTACCAGAAGTATATGTTATATTTATTTTTCCTCCTGCTAAATTTATTTCTTCTCCAACTGTATATATGTATTTTGTTGGGTTTGTAATTGTTATATTACTAATGGTATCTTCTGGTTCTACTGGATTTGAAGCTTCTGGTTCTTCTACCACAAGTCCTGTATTTAAGTTTCCTAGGTAAAACAATATTATTCTTTGTGCATCAATTAAATTAATATCATTATTATCTTTATTATTTACATTTGCTGCTATTGCATTTAGACCTGTTAATGAATTTGTAGTTGGATTTAAATAATGTAGTATAACTCTTTGTACATCTATAAGGTTTATCTTTCCATCTCCATTTACATCTCCATAAATTACTACATTGTATGTATTAGTACTCTCATTTACTGTAATTTGTGTTCCTGTTCCTACAGGTTCTTTTGATATACTTTTTATTGTTAGGTTTGCTTTTGCAAATTTAGCTCTTATGTCTAATGTTTCTGCTTGATTTGCATTATCAAAAATAAATGGTAAAATCAAATTATTATCTTGCATAAAAACATTGTCTAATGCATTTTCAGTACTATGATTATAGGCTTTTGCTTCTTGTATTTCAATATCTTTATTTATTTTATTTGTTGATTGAAATAGTCCACTTATTCCTATTACAATTGTTGTTATTCCTATTAATGCTAAACCTTTACTTGATTTTTTCATCTTTAATACCTATTCCTTTCTCATTATTCATAATTTCTAATTCTATAAATAACTATTCCAACTATTATTATAGCAGCAGCAATGATTAGAATTATTGCTAAAATAATGTAATTTGGTTTATTTTTATTATCTGTATCTTGTCCATTTTCAATTTCTTCGTTTTGTATTACATTTGTTGATTCATCATCTGTTTGATTATAATTTCCTTCACTTGATGAGTTATCATTTATTGAATTATCAATTACATTTTCATCACTAATATTTGTATCTGTTATTGGTGTAGAATTTGTATCGGTGTTTGTATTTGTATTGGTATTTTTATTTGTATTAGAATTGTTGTTTGTATTAGGCTTTTTATTTGTATTGGAATTAGTATTTGTTCCTGGATTTGGGCTTGGTGTTGGGTTTGGCGTAGGTGTTGGTGTTGGTGTCGGATTTGGGTTTGGATTGGGACTTTCTGGGTTTACTGGTACTTCTGGCTCTGCTGGCTTTTTTATATTAGCAGTTACATTTCCACTAATACTTGCTTGTAATTCATCACCATTTGCATTTGATATAACTACATTAGATACCGTAAAGTTCGCAGCTCCTTCTGCTATTGTTTTAAATGTAACTGTCATGCTAGTAATTGTCTTATTTTCAAAGCTTGCATCAATATAATCTAATTTTATTGCCCCTCCTCTATCATTTGCTTTCCAAGCATTACTTCCTACATATTGTAATATATTTTTATTGTAATTTAAGTTTAAACTTGCTGTACCTACTGGTTGTGAAAAAGATATTGTTATAGTTATTGTATTACCAATTTCTGGGTTTGTATTATCTGCTCTTAAACTCACTGTTGCAGAAGCAGCACTAACGTTTCCCATAAATATGGCTATTATTAAAAACATAATTACTGAAATAACTATTGATTTTTTCATTATTTTTCTCCTTTTTATATTATTTTTTAACAGGTATATTATAACACTTTTTCCTATTTTTGTAAACCTATTATGTTTTCTTTTTTGCTGTTTATGGAGTTGCATGCATATTCTTTAAAGTATTTTCATCATTTTCATTTGGTGTAGATATAATGTTTGTTATGTTGTCTTCATCTGGATTATCTTGTATTCCATGATTTATTGCTTCATCTTCATTATTTGATTCTGTATTAGTTGTATTTGTTTCATCTTTTTGTATTATTGATTTGTTTGTAAAGTAAAGGGTTACTCCTGTTATAGTTAATATTAGCACTAATATTATTACTACCATTAAAATTATACTTTTATTTTTCATTATAATATTCTCCTTTTTTTGTACTTTTGTATCTTTTGAACAGGGCACGATAAAGCTTCGTGCCCTTTGTTCTTATGATTCTATTATCTCATTATTTTAAATTTAATTGGTGTTATTGACATTCCATGCTCGTCTTCTACACGTAATGTCCAAACTCTTGATACATCAATAGCTTCATTTTTAATATAATATTCGCCTTCCCCGTTTATTGTATAGTATTTACTACTATCTTCTTCTAACTGACTATTTGATTTATCTACTAATGTGATTACTGTTTTTTCATCTCCACTCGTTAGTGTTGCTCTATAAACATCTGATACATCTACAAATTTAATTGTTCTATGGTCTTTACTTACTACTACTTCTGGTGGTATTGTGTCTATTAAAAATGTTCTTTGAGTTGTTGCTATATTTTGACCTTCAACTCTAATTGTATATGTTCCATCTTTTAATAATTCTCCATTATATGCTTTTTCTTCTTCTCCATCTTTTTGTATATACATGTTTACGTTTTCTTTATCACACATAATTGTTAGATAATCATTATATACTGAAATTTTACCTTCTTGAGTATCTTCAATTTCTATTTTTAAATCATTTTCGTCTAAGTAATAGATATTTGGTGGATAGTCTAAAACTATAAATTTAATAACTTTTTCTATTGCCTTATTTCCAGATGAATCTTTTGCTGTATATTTTACTATATATTCTCCTATTTCTTCTCCTATTATTTCTACATTTGATAGTTGACCATTAACTGTATATTCTACATTTACACTTGTATCATAATTATCTGTTGCATTGGCTAAACTATTTAATTTAAAGCTTGCTTTTCCTTTTATGAATTTTACAGTGATTTCATCATTTCCATTTTTGTCTACTTCTATGTCATCTGTTGCTTCAATTTCAAGTAATGTAATTATTGGAGCTATTTTATCAACTACTTTTACTGTTCTTGTTACAGGTTCTGCACCTTCTACACTATAAGTTATTGTATATGTTCCTACTTTTGTTGAATCAACTATTCCTGTTGTTTTTACTTTAAGTTCACTCTCTGTACTGTCTATATTATAAACTGTTGCTCCTTCATCTACATATTGTGAATTAAGTTCTATTTCTATTTCTGATAATCCGTTTAATACTATTACTAGTTGCTCTGTTGGATTTTCTGATAGTACCACAATTTCAAATGATGTAGTAAATTCTTCCCCATATGTAGTACTATTTTCATCATTATCTGTATATGTAACTGTTACTGTTTGTTTTCCTTGAACTGTAGGGTTTAAATTATATCCAGTTAATGTTACATCTGTTGTTATTTCTGTCCTTTGGTCTAAATCTTCTTCTGAGGCTTTTAATGCTATTATTTTCATACCTTCTGTATTTAATGTTGTTTCTTGTCCTGCTATATAAACTATTTTTGATGGTTTATTTGCTATACCAATTCCTTTAATATAGTCTTTTACTGTAACTTTGTAACTTGCATCTGTTTTTCCTTTATATGATATTGTTACAAATTGTGAACCTAGTTTTTTAGAATTATAGTCACTGCTTATGTCTGCTTTACTCATATCTATAGTTTCTTGACTATTATTGTTATATGTTACTAAAATTTCTCCATCTGTTAAGTCTAATTCTTCTCCATATTTGTAATCTACTTTTGTTGGAAATTTAGTAATAGTAATTTTGCTTACTGCTTTTTCTGTTATTGGTATATTTACACCTTTTATTATTGTACCTGTATAGTTTCCTTTTCCTTCTATTAATATTTTTGCTTTATAGTTTCCTATATTTACTGGCTCTTCATCTGTAAATTCTCCATCTGTGTTTGTAATATCATCATGTTTTGCATATGTTATTTTTACACTATAGTCATTGTCCTTATCTAATGTTATTCCATTTAATTTTACACTTTCTACTGTTGGTACTTTTGGTGTTCCATCATATACTAGTTCTTCTTCTGTTAATAGATTTATTTCTACTTCTGCTCCTGCTATTAATGTTGTTGTTATTGTATATGTTCCTGATTTTATTGTTACTGTGTAGTTTCCATATACTTTGCTTTCTCCTGTTATTGGATAGTCTCCTACATTTGAACTTGTTGTTGCTGTTGTTTTTAATGCTCCTATTACTCCTATATTTTCTAGTGTGTCTGTTCCTACTAATACATTGTTTGTATAGTTTTCTCCGTTTTGTGCGTCTCCTGCTACTGCTAATCTTGCTGTTAAGTCTTCTAAGTTTTCTGCTCCATATTCACTTGTTTTGTCTTCTGCTATTACTGTTATTGCTTTTTCTGTTATTGTGTATTTTCCTGGTTTTACTGTTATTGTGTAGTTTCCATATGCTTTACTTTCTCCTGTTATTGCATATTCTCCTACATTTGAGCTTGTTGTTGCGTCTGTTGTTAATGTAGCTATTACTCCTATACTTTCTAATGTGTCTGTTCCTTCTAATGTATTATTTGTATAGTCTTCTCCATTTTCTGCGTCCCCTGCTACTGCTAGTCTTGCTGTTAATGTTTCTAAGTTTGCTACTCCATATACACTTGTCTTATCTTCTGCTATTACTGTTATTTCTTTTCCTGTTATTGTATATGTTCCTGGTTTTATTGTTATTGTATAGTTTCCGTATTTTCCGTCTGTTCCTGTTATTGGATAGTCTCCTACATTTGAACTTGTTGTTGCTGTTGTTGTTAATGAATCTATTACTCCTATACTTTCTAATGTATCTGTTCCTACTAATGTATTTTTTGTATAGTCTTCTCCGTTTTCTGCGTCTCCTGCTTCTGCTAGTCTTGCTGTTAATTCTTCTAGGTTTGCTACTCCATATTTACTTGTTTTGTCTTCTGCTATTACTGTTATTTCTTTTCCTGTTATTGTATATGTTCCTGGTTTTATTGTTATTGTATAGTTTCCGTATTTTCCGTCTGTTCCTGTTATTGGATAGTCTCCTACATTTGAACTTGTTGTTGCTGTTGTTGTTAATGCTCCTATTACTCCTATACTTTCTAGTGTGTCTGTTCCTAGTAATTTATT
>CAMUHU010000008.1 GCA_947088765.1 uncultured Clostridium sp.
ATTTTTAATTTTTCGATAATTGTTTATAACTTCTTTATATAATTCATATGGTAATTTTGTTTTATACCTAATAAGTTCTATCAATAATCTTTCTTTATCATATATATAGATTTCTGTTTCTTCTATTTTACATTTGGCTAATCCAATTTTTAAAAAGTCTTTTTTCATAAAAACTTGTTTCACAGAAGAATCTTTTATTATATAAGATTTTATATCTGTTGATAATCTTCTACTATGGTATATATTAAATAAGATATATCATCATCTAATCTGTTTTCATACGACAGCTCAAAGGAATTATAAAAAAATTTCAAATAAAAAAATTATATATCCGTAAATAGCGAGATTTTTTTAAATACATGTTATAATATAAATGCGAAAGGGGTGGAAAAGTGAAAGAAAAAGTAAATCATTCATTATTAGAACACGAAAAAGTAAATATGAATAAATTGTTTGTGACAACTAAGGGAACAGTACTTTAAAAGGAGTTTTAATTATGCTAATAGATATTAGTGGAAGAACAGACTTTTCTAGTTAATAAAGATAAATGAGGATATATATTTCACACTATGATAGAGAAAATTAAGGATTTTTTAAATAAATCATAAATAAGAGAAGAATTATATAGGATAATATAAAATTACTTGCTTTTTAGTAAAAAATGTAGTATATTAAATACCATAGGAAATGAAAATAAAGCAGATGAGTGTTGCCACTAAACTTAATAGTTTCTAACTATGAGAAAGTGAGGTGGTGTTAAGGAATAAAAAAAGACACTACATTTTGATTTGCGGTTTCTACCGATTAGCAATTCTTAAAATTCGTTTTTTAAAGAAGTGAGGAAAAATGGAAAAGAAATATTTAGATAAATTAGAATTTAATAAGGTTCTAGAAATGTTAGAGAAGTATTCAGTAACATACTTAGGAAAAGAAATGGTAAAAAATTTAAAACCATCATTTAATAAAGAAGAAGTACAAATAAACCTAAAAGAAACAGAACAAGCAGATATATTAACACATAGAATAGGAGGAATACCACTAGGAGAAATAGACAACATAAATGTACACTTAAGAACATTAGAAGCTAGTGGAACTCTATCAATAAAACAATTATTAGACTTAGCAAAAGTACTAAAAATGTCTAGGGAACTAAAAGAATACTATGAAAAAGTATCAGAAATAGAAAATATAGACACAAACAAACTAAGAAACTATTTCTTTGACATATACGAAAATATAGTCATAGAAGACAAAATGTTCAAATCAATAATAGACGAAAACACACTAGATGACCATGCATCAAAAAATCTATATACAATCAGAAAAAACATAAAACAAATACAAAACGAAATAAAAAACAAACTAAACAATTACCTACACTCAAAATACCTGCAAGAAGCATTTATAACAATAAGAAATGGAAGATATGTAATACCAGTAAAACAAGAATACAGAAATGAAATAAAAGGATTTGTACATGACATATCAGCAAGTGGTGCAACAGTATTTGTAGAGCCATTACCAGTATTTGAAATGAACAACAGAATAAACACATTAAAACTAGAAGAAGCAAACGAAATCCAAAAAATACAACAAGAACTCTCAGAACTATTCATGGGAATAACCAGAGAATTAGATACAAACATAAAAATAATTGGCAAATTAGACTTCATATTTGCAAAAGCAAAATTTGGAATAGCAAATTATGGAGTATCACCAATAATAAACGACAAAAAAATAGTAAAACTAAACAAAGCAAGACACCCATTAATAGACAAAGACAAAGTAGTACCAGTAGACATAGAAATAGGAGAAAAATATAACACACTAGTAATAACAGGACCAAACACAGGAGGAAAAACAGTAACACTAAAAACAATAGGACTATTATCATGCATGGGAATGAGTGGACTATATATACCAGCAGGAGAAAAAAGTTCAATATATGTATTTGACAACATATTTGCAGACATAGGAGACGAACAAAGTATAGCAGACTCACTAAGCACATTTTCATCACATATGATAAACATAGTAGACATGATGAAAAAATCAACAAAAAAAAGTTTAATACTATTAGACGAACTATGTTCAGGAACAGACCCAGCAGAAGGAGCAAACCTAGCAATAAGTATATTAGAAGAACTAAATGGAAAACAATCACTAAATGTAGTAACAACACACTATTCAGAAATAAAAAACTATGCAATAACAACAGACAACTTTGAAAATGCAAGTTCAGAATTTGATGTAGAAAACATGAAACCAACATATAAAATATTAATGGGAGTACCAGGAAGAAGTAATGCCTTTGCAATAAGTAAAAGACTAGGTTTAGAAGAACACATACTAAACAGAGCAAAAGAACTAACAAAACAAGAAAATATAAATATAGAAGACGTATTAAAAGAAATATATGACAACAAAATATTAATTGAACAAGAAAAAGAAAAAACAGAAAAAAATTTAAAAGAAATAGAACAACTGAAAAAAGGACTAGAGCGAGACAACACAGAACTAGAACTACAAGCAAAAAAGATAATAGACGAAGCAACCTATGAAGCTAGAAAAATACTACTAAATGCAAAAGATAAAGCTGAAAATATGATAAAAAAAATAGCTGAACAAGAAGACAAAAACAAAATGAACAAAATAAAAAACAATTTAAATGAAGAAATAAAAGAATTAAAAATCGAAAACAGTACATTAAAATCAGACACAAAACCAGAAGATTTAAAGATAGGAATGAAAGTATACATTGGAAGCATAAACCAGGAAGGAACAATATTAAAGCTACCAAACAAATCAAACAAAGTAAGAGTACAAATAGGAATGGCAAAAACAGACTTTCATATAGAAGACATATTTATAAAAAACAATAATTTGAATGAAGAACCTCAAGTGAAAAGTGAAAAGATAAATAAAAAAGAAATAAATGTAAAAAATAATGTATCAACAGAAATAAATGTAATAGGACTAACAGTAGACGAATCAATACCAATAATAGACAAATACCTAGACGAATGTAGTATGACAAGCATGAAAACAACAAGAATAGTACACGGAAAAGGAACAGGAAAACTAAGAAGCGGAATACAAGGCTATTTAAAAACACATCCACACGTAAAAAGTTTTAGAAATGGAACATTTGGAGAAGGAGAAATGGGAGTAACAATAGTAGAGCTAAAATGAAAATGCAGATTGGGAACGTAAAAAACGTGCAATTTTAATTTGCACGTTTTTTATGTGCTCGATATGCAGATCCTACATCTCAGCACAAAATTCTTCTTCAAGTTTTTTATTTTTAATAGGTAATTGCTCTAAAACACCAGAACTATTAATATTATATCGTTTAGTAGCAAATTCTTCTGCCAAATCTAGGCGATGTGTAGTTAATAATAACATAACATTTTTACTCATTACATAATTTGTAATCATTTTCAACTGTTCCTTAATCAAACTATCCTCTACATTGCCAACAGGTTCATCCACAATAATTACAGAAGTCTCATCATCAATTCTATAGAATAATTTTGATAAAGCCAATCTTTTTTGTTGACCAGTAGAAAATTCCATAAATTTTTTTGAAGCTAATTCGTTCAATAAATTTGGAGAACGAAATTTCAATTCATTTAGTACAGAAAGTAAATTAAACTGTTCTTCCTCAGACAAATTAGAAATACTAGATTTTCCTGTTATTTGATATAGTACATTAGTTTCATCTCCAAGGTCTATATTAGGTGTAAAAGAAATATATTCATGCCCTAGATTATCTACCATTTCATCATTATCTAATTTTATAGCTTTTCTATTATTAATATCTCCACGTTTCAGGAACCTTAGAAAAGTACTTTTTCCAGCTCCAGATTCTCCAGATAATAAAACAACATCTCCTCTTTTCATACTAAACTCAGGAATCTTAATAGTCGAACAATAATTTATTTCTCCAGTATTATAATCCTTTTTGGGATAAAAGTTTCCAGTAAAATCAGTTATTTTAAAAGAATCAAAAGAATGTGTAGCACCTTTTAAAGGATACACCTTTTCCTCCATTTGATCTAATATATTTCTTACATTTATACAGATTTCTTCAAAATTTTTATTCTCTGTTTTATCAATATAAATACGTCTTATTGTATTAGCAAAAGAATTTATACTAGTACCTGCGTTATTTAAACTAATTAAAGAAGAAGCCAATGACTTTCCATCAATTTTACCATTTTCCTGAATTTCAGTTGTAGAATTAGTATATATTCCAGTTATTAAAGCTATAGCTAAATCTGCAGTCATATGAAGAGATACTCTCTTATTTTCGATTCTATTTGAGAATTTTTGAAATTCATTTGCCACCTGTTCAATATTTTCTAAATCATCTTCTTTAGATTTATTACTAATATGTTCAATTTCTAAAAAATCATCTTCCATATTATGCATTTGACGAATCAAATCAAATTTCTTGCTAATATTATTATCTTTAACACCTTCAAGTAACTTTAATCCACTTAAAGCTGTAGTTCCCAAAGCTATTAAAGAAGTCGCTTTTTTGCCATTAGTCTTAGTTTCGCTAAACATTGCACCTAATGTACCTGCCAAGCCTAAGCCTAAGCCCAAATAATTACTAAGTCTGTTAAATTCAAGGTTATTACGTTTGTTTCGGTATTCATCTAAAATATATAATACCTCTTTGGGTGTCATACTAGTATCATAACTCACTTCTTTAGATTTTCCACTAAATGTTTCGGTTCGGGTTTCTTTTTTTAAAATCACCCCATCTCTAGCAGCTTGAGCAATTTCAGAATAATCAGATAATTGATCTATTCTCTGTTGTAAATCATACATATCTTTAACATTACGTGAAAGATTTTGTAGAAAGGTTTCCATCAATTTCCTATACCCAAAGATTTCTTTCCTAAGTTTACCTACATCAGTTTTACCTGACAATAATTTTTGTTCCTCAATATCAAATCCTTTAAATACGATTCTTTCTAAAATTTGAAGTCCCATACTAAGATGTTTTCTATCAGAAGTCGATAAAGTTCTAATTTTACTAGTTTTTTTAACTTTTCTTTCTTTTCTAGGGAGAGAAGGCATTTCTTTATTTAGTTCTTTTTCTATCTTTGAAACTATAAGTTGAACAGATATACCATTATTACCATTATATTTTTTACCCATAATCAATACCTCGCTAAATATAATTATAGCATTTTATGAAGGTAATATCAACTTAAAAGAAATTATTTCTTAGCAAATGTATTCTTAAAATTCTCAAAAAACTCTACAAGCTTAAATTTAACCTCAAATTCAGTAGAACTACCAGAAATCAATTCATACTCCTCATCAGATAGACTTTCCTCTAAAGTTTCCTTAGAATCTTCAGGAACAACACCAGAAGAAACATCTACAAAACATAAAGGAGGAAACATCACACACCACCAGTTTTTACCATTAGCCTCTCCAATAGAAACCCTTAAAGCATCATAATATCCAGCAGGTAAAGATATATCACCATAGGTCTTAGTAGGAAAAGAAAAATTACCAATCTCAACATTAACTGGATAATCATAACCATTATCATAAACCGTATCCTGAGCAATAGATTTAAACATCTCCAAATTATCAGAAACAATTCTCATAATTTCTTCTTTTGAAGAAACATTAGTATCAACCAAAGAATTCATATAATCCAAAACTTTATCCCTAACAATAAGCTTCAAACTTTGATCATTTGAAGAATCACTATTTGCAATAACATGTAATCTAAAAACAGAAGAAGAAATATTAGAAGAAACAGCAGAAACATAAGAATTAGCACAAACAATTATAAATATAAACAATAAAAATAAAATAATAAAAGCGTTAAAAATATTTTTTTTCATAAAATCATTTCCTTTCCTGATATGTAAAAAAATGTATATAAGCATTATTTCCAAAAAAAGAAATAATATACAATGTTGTCTAGATAAAATATAAAAATAAAATAAGATAAAATAGAAAAAAATAGAAACAAACAACAAAAAAACGAGATAAACATACGGAAATGTCGAAAAGAAAATTATAAAAAATTTAATAAAGGGTTGACTCATTGAGAAAATGGTGGTAAAATTTCCCAGTAAAACATAGGAGGGGTACAAATGATTTTTAGAAATTATATAAGAAAAACATGTGGATTTTATGTAAGTGAATATCATTTAGCAACAATGTTATTACCACACATAGTAACAAAAATAGAAAAAGGAGTAAAAATAGACACAATATTAAACAACAAAATCAAAAAAGAAATAAAAGAATTAGTATCAAAATTAAATATAAATGATATTACAAAAGCAAAAGTATTAAACATAAATTGGGAAAACACAGAAGAAGGAGACTTTAGTTATATAAAAGACTATATGGAAAAAGTAATAAAAAACAGTAATGATTTAGAAATAATAATAAATGGAACAAAAAAAGAAATAGACAATATAAATAAAAACCTTGAATATTGGTTAGATATGAATATTGACAAAATAGAAGGAATACATATTAATATAATTAATTGCTATGAAGTATCTGAATTCAATAGTAATATAAACTCAATATTAAATGAACATGAGTATATTATTAACACATCAGGTGAATATCCAGTAGAAGCAATGTTTGAAGGACATAGAAAACAAGCAATATAAAAATAAGCTTCAATGTAATTATAAAAGAAAGCAAGATAATTTGTAATAATATGTACTATAATAGAAAATATTGTTGACAAATTTCGAAATTTGGTATACGATGACATAGCAAAAAACTAAAATATTATAACATAATAGGAGGAATGAAAATGAGCGTTAGAAAAGCTGTTATACCAATTGCCGGATTTGCCACAAGATTTTTACCAGCATGTAAATCAGTTCCCAAATGTATGTTAACAATACTAGATAAGCCAATAATACAATACATTGTTGATGAAGCAGTTGCTTCAGGAATTGAAGAAATAGTAATGGTAATAGGAAGAAAAAAAGAAGTCGTTCAAGACTATTTTAAAGAAGACGAAGAATTAAAGAAATTTTTAATCGAAAGAAACAAGGAAAAATTCTTACCACAAGTTACAAATATATCACATGGAGCAAAGATACACTTCATAGAACAAGATGGAGGAGCAAAAGGATTAGGTCATGCAATATATCAAGCAAAAGATATAATTGGGAACGAGCCATTTGCCATACTATATGGAGACGTTGTATTCCATGGAGAAAAACCATGTTTAAAAGAAATCATAGAAAAACACGAAGAATGTGGAGGCTCTGTAATAGGAGTAGAAAAAGTAGACTGGAAAGATGTACCTAGATATGGAAACGTATCAGGAGTACAAATATCAGACGGTTTCTACAAAGCCGAAAAACTACAAGAAAAACCACAAATATCAGAAACAAAATCAAACTTAGCAATATCTGATAGACATATTCTAATGCCAGAAATATTTGAATACTTAGCAAAAACAAAACCAGGTCAAGGAGGAGAAATACAAGTAACAGACGCATACAATGCAATGGTAGACACAAAAGAAGGCGTATATGCATATGATTACAAAAGCAAGAGATTTGATTCAGGAGACAAACTAGGATTTGTAATGGCAGCAGTAGACGAAACTTTAAACAGACCAGAACTAAGAGAGCCATTCATAAAATTCCTAAAAGGACTAGATATA
Source organism: uncultured Clostridium sp. (assembly GCA_947088765.1). Classification (GTDB taxonomy): domain Bacteria; phylum Bacillota; class Clostridia; order TANB77; family CAG-508; genus CAKPSH01. Next base: position 7,682 of record CAMUHU010000008.1, read on the forward strand.
TAGAAGAAAGGCACGGCGAACCGTGCCTTTTAGTGAATAATGAATAGTGAATAATGAATAATTTAAAATGCATATTTTTATTATTTTGAATTAGTATAAATAAGGAGGAAAACATGAATTATAAAGAAAGATATGAAGAATGGTTAAACAATCCAGACTTTAGAGAAGAAGTAAAAAAAGAATTAGAAAGTATAAAAAATGATGAAAAAGAAATAGAAGACAGATTTTATAAAGACTTAGAATTCGGAACAGCAGGATTAAGAGGCGTAATAGGCTACGGAACAAACAGAATGAACAAATATACAGTAGGAAAAGCAACACTAGGACTTGCAGAATACATAATAAAAAACAATGGGCAAAATAGAGGAGTAGCAATAGCATATGACTGTAGGCATATGTCAAAAGAATTCAGTGAAGAAGCAGCACTAATATTAAACACAAAAGGAATAAAAACATACATATTTGAAGAACTAGCGCCAACACCAGAACTATCATTTGCAGTAAGAGAACTAAAATGTATATCTGGAATAGTAATAACAGCAAGTCATAATCCACCAGAATATAATGGATATAAAGTATATTGGGAAGACGGAGCACAAATAATATCACCAACAGATGAAGGAATAATAAACGAAGTAAATAAAATAACAGACTACTCAAAAATAACAATAATGAACAAACAAGAAGCAAAAGAAAAAGGGCTATATAACATAATAGGAAAAGAAATGGATGATAGATATATAGAAGAAATAAAGAAAAACATATTAAACCCAGAAGCAATAAAACAACAAGCAGAAAAATTAAAAATAGTATATACACCATTACATGGAACAGGAGGGAAATTAGTAACGAGAGTATTATCAGAACTAGGATTCAAAAAAATATACACAGTAGAAGAACAAATGACACCAGATGGAAACTTTCCAACAGTAGAATATCCAAACCCAGAAGACCCAAAAGCATTTAAACTAGCAATAGAATTAGCAAAAAAGGTAGAAGCAGATATAATACTTGCAAACGACCCAGACTCAGACAGAGAAGGAATGTTTGTAAGAGACAATAAAGGAGAATATGTAAGATTTAATGGAAACATGACAAGTCTAGTAATAGCAGAATACATATTCTCACAAATGAAAGAAAAGTACATAATGCCAGAAAATGGAGCAATGATAAAAACAATAGTATCATCAAACTTAGCAGAAGCAATAGCAAAAGAATACAAACTAAAATTATTCAAAACACTAACAGGATTTAAGCACATGGCAAAAATAATGAGAGAAAACGAAACAGATAAAAAATATAAAATATTATTCTCATATGAAGAAAGCTTTGGATGTATAATAGGAACACATGTAAGAGACAAAGACGGAATAGTAGCAATAATGAGCCTTTGCGAACTAGCAGCCTTCTATAAAAGTAAAGGAATAAGTATATATGAGCAAATGCAAAACATATATAAAAAATATGGATATTACCTAGAAGACCAATATACAATAACAATAAAAGGAGCAGAAGGAGCAAAAAAGATAAAAGAAATAATGGAAAAAATAAGAAACAATCAGCCAAAAGAAATAGGAAAACACAAAATAATATCAATATATGACTATCAGCAAAAAAAATATAAAAACCTAACTACAGGAGAAAAAAAAGCTACGGAATTACCAAAATCAAACGTAATATACTATGAACTGGAAAATGACAACTGGTGTTGTATACGTCCATCAGGAACAGAACCAAAAATAAAAATGTACTTTGGAATAAAAGCAAACAGCAATGAAGAAGCACAAAAACAACTAGAAGAATTAAAAAATGAAATGATAAAAATAGCAACTTAAAAAATATGTTACTAGACAATGGGGCTAATTACATAAATTGGGGTTTGTGGGGATGATTATATGTTTTAAAATTTATACAAAATTATAAATATACGTTGTAGGGGCGATTATTAATCGCCCGCTCTTCGAAGAACATGCTTAAGAATATAAGATTTTTAGCAAGCCTTTGTTAGAACGGGCGATTGCTAATCGCCCCTACATTTCTCTACAATTTTAAATTTACCTAAAAATTCATCCTCCCCACAAACACAAATTTATATAATAAAACCATTATACAGTAATCCTTTTTCTAAAAATGCATAAATGCCCTCTTGAAAATAAAAAGAAAATATAATATAATAGACAAGTAAATGTGCTCATAGCTTAGCTGGATAGAGCAGTTGCCTCCTAAGCAACCGATGGCCGTTCGAGTCGGCCTGGGCACACCAAAGAAGCTTCTGTTGGTATAGACGGAGAAATATTAAGTGGGGCAATACCAGTTAAAAAGTTGAAATTATTACAAGCTTGGATAATTTTACATGAAGATGAATTATATAAAGCTTGGAATAATGCAGTAAGAGGATTGCCATTTGATGATGTTAAGCCATTAAATTAAGGAGAAAATGCAATGTATATTTTAGGTGATATAGCTTATGCTGATAATTATAATAATGAGCAAATTAAGGTAGAAAAAATTAAAGTAGTATCATAATTATGCTTATTAGTTACATTTTCAAACGGAGAAAAAAGAATTTTTGATGCAAAAGAATTATTAAAATATCCAGCATATGAAAAATTAAAAGATTATGGAATTTTTAAAGATGGTTATGTAGAACATGGTGTTATTGTGTGGAACAATGGGAAAATAGATATTGCACCAGAAACAGTGTATAATAATAGCTATGTTTATGAACAAAATTTAGCTATGTAATCAACTAGAGTTCGTTTCATATAACTATGGCACACCAAAATGGAGAGTAAAATGGAAGAAAAAGATAAATTCATGAAAGAAGCGATAAAGGAAGCAAAAAAGGCCTATGGGAAACTAGAAGTACCAATAGGAGCAGTAATAGTAAAAAATGGAAAAATAATAGCAAGAGGACATAATCAAAAAGAAGAAAAAGCAGATACCACAATGCATGCAGAAATAATAGCAATAAAAAAAGCAAGCAAAAAAATAGGAGCATGGAGACTAAATGGATGTGAAATGTATGTAACACTAGAGCCATGTCCAATGTGTGCAGGAGCAATAATAAATGCAAGACTAGATAAAATATACATAGGCACAATGGACGAAAAAAATGGAGCATGTGGCTCAGTAACAAATGTATTAGAAGAATACAAGCAAAACTATAAAGTACAAAAAGAAGAAGGAATACATCAAAAAGAATGTGAAGAAATGTTAAAAAAATTCTTCAAAGAACTAAGGCAAAAAAAATAACAAAGGAGACAAAAATATGCAAGACCAAATAATAAAAAAAATAATACATATATTCATAGCAATCCTAATAACAGTTCTAATAGCAACAATAATAGCATTATTAATATTAAAATACAATGTAGAAGGAGAGGACAACCTACCATTTGAACTATCAAAAATAATGGTAATAAGCACAGCAGAAGGAAATGACATAGAAAGTGAGCAAACAGAAAACAAATGGAACCTAAAACTGTCACAAAACAATGATATATATTTAGAAATATCAAAAAATAAAAACTATGAAGAAACAGAAATAATAGACAAAATAATAATAGACAACTTACAAATAATAGAACCACCCCAAACAGGGACAATAAAACTATACAAACCTACGGAAAAAGAAAAAATAACATATGAAAACACAGAAGAAAATGAAATAAAAGAAAAATTAGAATATACAGGAAAAGAAAACACAAGCATAAAAAACTTAGAAATAGCAAACCAAGGGGGACTAGTACTATTTAGATACGCACTAGAAGACATAGGAACATATACCTCAAACAAAGACGAAATAAAACATGATGGAACAATACTAAAAGAACAAAATGTAGAATATAAAGACATACAATGTAAAATATCATTTGATATATCAATAAAACTAAAATCAGACATAATATATACAGGAACGGTAGAATTAGACTTGCCATCAGGCAATATAATAGAAGAAGGAACGTCTCATTACGAAAAGACAGATTTAAAAGAAATAATTTTTAGAAGAAATTTAAGATAAAAACATTGAAAAAAAAATAAATAAGATGTATAATAATAAAAGTTTAAAAATCTGACTCTTGTATGGAGAGTAGATTTCAATAAAAAGCTATGAATCTCGTCAGGTTCGGAAGAAAGCAGCGATAAATAGTGCATTTATGTGAAGTGTACTTTCCCTAGAGGAGTTGGATTTTAATTATATTTTTAGGAAAGTAATCACGAAGTGATTAGTTTCCTTTAGAAGATAATTATGCGAAATTAAGAGTTTCTTGAGTTACAATAAGGAACTTAGAAACTCTTAATTCCGTATTAATATTAATAAAGGGGGCAAACATGGCATATACAGCATTATATAGAGCATTTAGGCCAAAAACCTTCTCAGAAGTAGTAGGACAAGAGCACATAAAAACAACATTAAAAAATCAAATAAAAACAGGAAGAGTAGGGCATGCATATCTTCTAAATGGAACAAGAGGAACAGGGAAAACATCAATAGCAAAAATACTAGCAAGAGCAGTAAACTGTGAAAACCCTAAAGAAGGAGAACCATGTAATGAATGTGAAATCTGTAAAGCAATACTAGACGGTTCATTAACAGACGTAGTAGAAATGGATGCAGCATCAAACAACAGTGTAGAAGACATAAGAGAAATAAGAAACGAAGTAAACTTTCTTCCAACACGTGCAAAATACAGAATATACATAATAGATGAGGTACACATGTTATCAACAGGAGCATTCAATGCACTATTAAAAACATTAGAAGAACCCCCAGAACATGTAAAATTCATATTAGCAACAACAGAACCACAAAAACTACCAGCAACAATACTCTCAAGGTGCCAAAGATTTGACTTCAAAAAAATACAAAATGAAGACATAGCAAAAAGATTAAAACTAGTATGTGAAAAAAGCGATGTAGAAATTAATGAAGAAGCACTAAACCTAATAGCTGTACTATCAGAAGGAGCAATGAGAGATGCACTAAGCATTTTAGAAAGATGTATACAAGATGGAGAAAGTAGTATAGACGTAGACAAAATAAAAGAATTAGTAGGAATCCCCAAACTAACATATGTAAACAACACTATAGAAGCAATAATAGACAATAATATAGAGAAAGCAATAGATGAAATGGACAATGTTATAAAAGAAGGAAAAGATACAACAAATTTCTTATGGGAAATGATAAAATACACAAAAGACATATTAGTTGCAAAAATAGGAAAAAATCTAGAAATATATAGCAATGAAGAAATAGAAAGAATAAAACAAATAGCAGATAGAACAACCAAAGATAGATTACTAAACATAATATTAAAACTTTCAGAAATAGAAAACAAAGTAAAACAATCTACACAAAAAACGATAATATTCCAAACAGGGATAATAAACTTATGCATAAATGAAGAAACAAAAAGTTTAGAAGAAAGAATAAAAGCATTAGAAAATAAAATTCAAAATGGAATTGGAAGCAATACAACCACAATTCCAATAAAAAATAATTTGACTAAAGAAATAAATACTACGAAAAAGAATATACAAACAAATACAACCACAGAAACAAATGAAAATGTCAATATAGGGGTGATTAATAATAGCCCACAAGATACGAAAGAAAAAAAAGAACTAGACATTCAAACTTCAAACCTGAAATCGCAAGAATTCTGGACCAATATTTTACAACAATTAAAAAGTAATGGAAAAGTCATGATATATGCAAACTTATTAAACTCAAGAGCAGTAGAATTAAATGATATGACAATAGGAATAGAATTCCAAGGAGGGCTAAATGATTTTAGAAAAAGATTATTAGAGCAAAATGAAAACAAAAAAGAAGTTGAAAAACTAGTATCTATTGCATGTGGAAAAGAAATGCAAATAAAATATATAGATAAACCAGCAAAAACAATTGAAAACAAAAAGAGCACGAAAGCTACCACAGTAGAAGAAAATAAAACAGAGCCAGATAAACAGAACAACATAAACTCATTAGATGATTTAGCAAACTTAGGAATAGACATAAATTATATAGATGAATAAAAATTCTAAATGTATAAAAAAGAAAGGATGATAAAAAGATGGCAAAAAGAGGAGGATTTCCAGGAGGAATGAAAGGACTTGGAGGAATGAACATCAATCAACTAATGAAAGAAGCAAAAAAAATGCAAGCAGATGTTGAAAAATCACAAGAAGAACTATCAGTAAAAGAATTCTCAGCAACAGCAGGAGGAGGAGCAGTAGAAGCAACTGTAACAGGAGCAAAAACACTAAAAGCAATAAAAATAAAACAAGATGTAGTAGACCCAGAAGATGTAGAAATGTTACAAGACTTAATACTAACATGTATAAATGAAGCACTAAGAAAAGTAGATGAAGCACAAAATGCAGCATTAGGTAAGTTTAATATTCCAGGAATCATGTAAAGTTAAAAAATAATTGCCAAATAACAATTCTTTTTCAACTTAATATTATAGATTAAGAAACAATTAAACTAAAAAATATAGAGAGGGATTAAAATAAATGTCATATTATTCACCGTCTATTGAGAAACTAATAGAAAGTTTCGCAAAACTACCAAGCATAGGAAGCAAAACAGCAGCAAGACTAGCATTTCATATGTTAAACGCAAGTGAACAAGAAACACAAGATTTTATAAACTCAATATTAAACGCAAAGAAAAACCTAAAATACTGTTCAAAATGCTTTAACATATCAGACACAGACCCATGCCCAATATGTGGAAACGAAAAAAGAAACCATGCAAATATATGTGTAGTAGAAGATGTAAGAGACATAATAGCAATGGAAAGAACACACGAATATAAAGGAGTATATCATGTATTACATGGCTCAATTTCACCAATGAATGGAATTGGACCAGAAGACATAAAAATAAAAGAATTATTAAACAGGCTAGCAGGGGAAGAAAAGATAGAAGAAGTAATAATAGCAACAAACCCAAGAGTAGAAGGGGAAGCAACAGCAATGTACCTATCAAAACTAATCAAGCCATTTGGAATAAAAGTAACAAGAATAGCACATGGAGTTCCAGTTGGAGGAGATATAGAATACGCAGATGAAATAACATTAACAAAAGCACTTGAAGGGAGAAGAGAAATATGATAAGAAAAGCACTGGTAGCAGTCAGAGCATCAGTAAAATTCATAACAATTTTCATTATAGCAGCATTACTAATAATAGGAATGGTAATATTTTTATACAAACCAATATATGAAGTATATCTAGACGGAGAATTTGTAGGTTACAGTGAAGATAAACAAAAACTACAAGAAAGAATAAATACATACTTAGACAAAGGAGAAGAAGGGCAAGAACACGTTGCATTTGTGCAAGTAGAAAATATGCCAACATATGAACTATGTATGTTAAAAAAAGATATAGTAACAAATGATGAAGAAATATACAACATGGTTAAAGAAACAGGAACGGTATATTACAAATACTATGCAATAGCAGTAAACAATGAAGAACAACTAAATGTATCAACATTTCAAGAAGCAGAAGCAGCAGTAAATGAATTAAAACAAAAAAACAGTTCAAATGCAGACAACTTAACAATATTAGAGAAATATGATGTAGAACTAGGAGAATTAAAACAAACAGAAGAAGCAATAGCAGCATTATATCAACAAAAGAAAGTAACAAGTAAAGTTACAATTTCATCAAAAAATACTAGTAAGCCAACAGCGGGTTCATCAAAAGGTCCAAGCATAGGAATGTCATTCAGGTATCCAGTAGCATCACCAAGAATATCATCAAGATATGGAAGAAGATGGGGAAGACTGCATGGAGGACTAGACTTTGCACTTCCAGTAGGAAACAATATATATGCATCAGCACCAGGAACAGTTACATACTCAGGATGGAACTCAGGGGGATATGGATATTTAGTAATAATATCACATGGAAATGGAGTACAAACATACTATGGACACAATAGCTCATTAACGTGTTCAGTAGGACAAACAGTATCAGCAGGAGATAGAATAGCAAAATCAGGAAACACAGGACGTTCAACAGGACCACACTGCCATTTTGAAATAAGAGTAAATGGAGTAACATACAATCCAGAGATATATTTATAAAAATTGTGAATAAAATCTTATTATTGACAATATACTATTATTATGCTACAATAGTAGTGACAAAAGAGAATGATTTAGTAAAAGCAGAACAAATAAAAACCCTCGCAGTTCCAGCTACGAGGTTTTTTATATTGTAGGGGCACGGCGCACCGTGCCCATTGAGAAATAAAATTTGGAAAATATTAGAATTTTGCATAAATTTATATAAAAAACCATAATCTTATTAACAAATATAAAAATTAGCAGAAACCTTGCATTGTATAAAAAGTAATTTAGTAGTATAATTGTAATATAAGTTATAAAGAAGGGAAATGAAATATATGAAAAAAGCCCTAATTTTTTATGCATGCTATGGAGGAGGACACATAAGTGCAGCTAATTCCATTAAAGAATATATAGAACAATTTTATCCTGACATTCAGCCAATTGCAATTGACTTCATGAACTATTTAAATGTAACAATAGATAAACTAACCACTACTGCATATGAAGAAATGGCAAAAAAAGTTCCAAATCTTTGGGGAACAGTATATATGAAATCAGAAAAAGGAGCACTAGCCCGTTTTAGTATAGACTCCAATAAACTTTTAGCAATTAAGCTACACTTTTTAATAAAGAAATATAAACCAGACTATATTATTTCAACACATCCATTCTCATCACAAATGTGTGCATATCTAAAGAAAAAAAACAAATTACCAAGAATAAAACTTGCCACTATAATGACAGACTTTGCACCACATGATCAATGGTTAGTAGGAGCAGAATATATAAATTATTACTTTGTCGCACATGAAGCAATGAAAAACTCACTAATAAAAAAAGGCATATCAGAAAGAAAGGTATTTGCCACAGGAATACCACTATCTAATCGTTTTTTCTTAAAATATGATAAAGAAACAATATTCAAAGAAAATGATTTATCAAAAGACAAATTTACCATTTTATTTTTTGCAGGAGGGAGATTTGGGCTAGGAAAGAAAAACACATATAAAATTATAGAAGATATTGCTAGATACATAGATAATGTTCAAGTCATTGCTATATCTGGAAAAAATAAAAAAATGTTCGAATCATTTAAACAGACAGTATCTAAATATAATCGAAAAAACGATATAAAAGTTTTAGAATTCACAGATAAAGTTCCTGAATTAATGCATATATCTGACATTGTAATATCTAAACCAGGAGGACTAACAACATCAGAATGTCTTGTATGTGGATTACCAATGATTATTATAAATCCTATACCAGGACAGGAAGAACAAAACGCAGAGTTCTTAGAAAAATCAGGATTAGCATATTGGATAAAAGAAGATGATAATCCTTTAGGAGTTATATTCAAAGTTATAAATAATAAAGACATTATGGATAGGCTAAAGCAGAATGTAAACCAATATGCGAACCATAACTCCACAAAAGAGATATGTGATATATTGTTTAATTAATTGTGTAAGAAGGGGGACTCTGATTTCCGAAAGCATGGAGACCAAAAAGACTAGGTGCTAGTCTTTTTTTTGTTTCCAAAATTAATAAAAAAATGAATAAAATATGAAAAAATAAACAAAATAAAAATAAAAAAACAAAGAGAGAGGGAAATATGAAAAAGAAAATAATAATTACAACAATCTTATTAATTTTATTAATATTAGTAAATATAAAATTAATAGAAAACTCAAATAAAACATATGGAGCTTCAAAATCAGGGTCAACCTCAGATTTACAACTAATGGCAAGAGCAATAAATGGAGAAGCAAGAGGAGAACCATATGAAGGACAAGTAGCAGTTGGGGCAGTTATATTAAACAGAGTAAGCAGTTCAAACTTTCCAAACACAATAGCAGGAGTAATATACGAAAAGGGAGCATTTACTGCAGTATCAGATGGGCAAATAAATGTACCAATAGATGAGAGCTCAACAGTAGTAAAAGCGGCACAAGATGCTCTAAATGGATGGGACCCAACGCATGGAGCGATATACTACTTTAATCCGAACACCGCAACAAATAGTTGGATATGGTCAAGACAAGAAATTACTACTATAGGCAAACACAAATTTTGTAAGTGAGATACAAAAATAAAAAAGGGGCGAAATTTGTGTACGCCCATAGAAAGGTAGGATATAAAAAATGAAAAATTGGTTAAAAGAATACGGTGCTACAATAGTAGTATTAGCAATACTAATTGCAGCAGTAGTTTTAGGAGTAATGCTATACAATAATAATCAAAAATATGAACTAGCAATGGAAAATTCATATAATTACTCATTTTATGAATTTATTAACTATGTAGATAGTATGGAAACATACCTAGCAAAATCAGCAATATCGACATCTGCTGAACATGGGGCAGAAACATTAACATATGTATGGAGAGAAGCAAATCTAGCAGAAACATACCTATCGCAAATACCAGTTAGTACAGAAGGATTATCAAATGCCTCAAAATTTTTAAACCAAGTCAGCGATTATAGTTATGCATTATCAAGGAAAAATATAAACAATGAAGAATTATCCCAAGAAGAGCTAGACAATCTATCCAAAATGCATGAATATAGTATACAACTAAAAAATGCAGTAAATGAATTATCAGAAGAATTAAACAATGGAACAATAAGTTGGAAAGAATTAACAGGAAAAAAAGGAACAGACTTAGCACAACAAGTAAGTAACATATCACAAGACAGTTTTGATACAATAGAAGGAACATTTGATGACTATGCAGGACTAATATATGATGGAGCATTTTCAGAACACATGACAAGTAGAGAAAGAAAAGGATTAACAGGGGATGAAATTGATGAAGAAGCAGCAAAAGAAATAGCAAAAAAATTCATAGGAGAAGATAAAATAAAAGAAATAACCTCAAATGGCTTTTCAGAAAACGGAAATATACCATCATATGACTTTCATGTTAAAAATAGCACAGAAAACGAAATGGATATATCAGTAGCCAAAAAAGGAGGACATGTAGTATATTTAAATTATAATAGAGAAGTAGAAAATGAAATAATATCAAAAGAAGAAGCAAATGAAAGAGCATTAAGATTTTTAGAAGAAAGAGGCTATAAAGACATGAAAGAGACATATTATTTAACACAACAAGGAATAGTAACAATAAACTACGCATATCAGCAAAATGAAGTAACATGTTATCCAGACTTAATAAAAATAAAAATAGCATTAGACGATGGAGAAATACTAGGATTTGAATCAACAGGATATTTAAACTGTCATACAACAAGAGATTTAAATAAAAACACAATAAGCGTTGATGAAGCAAGAGAAAAAATTAACAAAAATCTAGAAATAACCAGTGAAAGACTAGCAATAATACCAACAGAATATGATACAGAAATATACTGCTGGGAATTCCAAGGAAAGATAAAAGACAATGAATTTTTAGTATATATAAATGCGGAAACAGGAAAAGAAGAAGACATTTTAGTTATTATCAATACACCAAACGGAACACTAACAACATAGGTAGAAAATGAGAGACATTTAAATTCTAAAAAACAAAAATAAAAAAATGAATAAAAGCAAAAAAAGTAGACATAATAATACTGAGAAGAAAAAAGTAAATTATAAAAGAGCAAGACAGATAGAAACGAATATAGCAATAAAAAGCAAAAGGAAATCAAGATAAATAATCATTAGGATATAATAAAAAAAGAAATAAAACTATGAAAAGCAATTAACAATAATATAATTTAAATATCTTCTCGTTAGGAGAAAAATGATATGTCTAGAAAAGGAATAATGTCAGATAAATTAAAAGAAGAAATAGCAAAAGAATTAGGAGTATATGATGAAGTAAAAAAAGAAGGCGGATGGGGAAATGTATCTTCAAAAACATGTGGAAATATTGTAACAAAAGCTATAGAAATCGCAAACAGAGAAAGAAAATAATTGAATATAAGGTCGGGGCACATTAATGTGTCCCGAATTAAAATAAATTATAAAAAAATATCAAACATCAATACTAACACCAAGTTCTTCGATTTTACTTACCAAAATATCAGAACACGAAACAAACTCAGCAAATTCAGAAATCTGTAAGCAAGCAGAATCATAAAAATCAGAAGAAAATATATCCTCCTTCAAAATCATAAAATATTTATCTTTATACATAAAAAACTCAATAAAATTCAATAAATTGTTATTTTTATTAAAACTAGAAAGATAATTACAAAAATCGCATACTGTATCAAAACAAGAAAAACCGAAACACAATAGGAACCCTATCAGAAACGGAAAAACCTTTACCAAACTTAGGCATAAAAACACCATCACAAGAAAGAAAACCAACAAAATAAAACTCAATCAAAAAATAAGAATCATCAACAAAAAAGGTTTCAAAAATAACCTTTTTACTTTTGATAGAAGAATCGGAAATTTTATCTATATTATTAAGAATAATAGAAAAAAAATCAAACTCATCAATATTGGACGACATAAACTGCGATAAACTAATATTAAACTTATCCAAATCCTCCATATGTAAAACAACCTCAAATTTATCTTCACGTAACTTTTTAATCTCCATAAAAAATAGCAGTCCTTTCTAAAATTATGTAAACATCCTATAATATAATTATAATACTTAATAGCAAAAAAATAAAGGCACAAAATATGGAAAATTCCCCAAACCCTATTGAAAAATTGTAAGTAAGGGGATATAATAATATGGACAAACTGTTAATATAGAAATCCGTAAGAGAAACGACAAAAAACGAAAAAAGAGAAGAGGTATAAAAATGGCAGCAAAAGAAAAAAATATATGGATACTTATAATATTCATATTATGTGGAATAGTAATAGGAAGCTTAATAGGAGAACTAGTATCTAAGGTAGATGCACTTTGGTGGTTTGGATATGGAAACACATTTGGGCTAACATCTCCATTAACCTTAGATATGGGGGTAATAGTATTAACATTTGCACTAAGTTTCAAAATAAACATAGCAAGTATAATAGGACTTGCAATAGCAATATTTTTATACAGAAAATTCTAATAGAGACATAACAGGGGGACTAAGCAATAATACTTAACAGAAAATAATAGGAAATAAAAGGGTGTAGGGGCGCCCTTTGGGCGTCTGAATGAGGAAACAGTAAACATGAAACCAATATTTCCCCAAATAGTATATAAGAAAATGGGAGCAATATAAAACGAAAGGAAGAACAAAAATGTCAATAAAAATGAAAGAACTCCCAGAATCAGAAAAGCCATATGAAAAACTTGAAATATATGGAGCCAAAAAGTTATCTAATGCTGAATTACTGGCTATAATAATAAAAACAGGAACAAAACAAGACTCAGCCTTAACATTAGCACAAAAAGTACTTGCACTAAACAACAAAAAAAGCAAAAGTAACTTAACAAGCCTTAGGGAACTAACAACAAAAGAACTAACATCAATAAAAGGAATAGGAAGAGTAAAAGCAATACAAATATTAGCATTAGCCGAATTGTCAAATAGAATGCTTACACCAATAAAAACAAGTGAACAAAAAATAAAAACCACAGAAGACGTTGCAACTCTCTTTATAAGTCAGATGTCTAATGAAAAAAGAGAAATAGCAAAAGTAATTTTATTAAACACCAAAAATGTAATAATGAAAATATTAGACTTATCAATAGGTGGAACTAATTATGCAGTACTAGAACCCAAAATAGTATTAGAAGAAGCAGTAAAAATGCAAGCGCCCAAAATTATATTAGTACATAATCACCCAAGTGGGGACCCAACACCAAGTGAACAAGACTATCAAGCCACAGACAGAATTTTCGAAGCAGCAAGTATAATGGGGATAGATTTAATAGACCATGTAGTAATAGGCAAAAATAGATATGAAAGTATAATGTTTCAAAAAAAGAGAAGGAGAAGAGAATATTAATGAAAAATAAAAAAATGGAGTTTTTTAAACTAGGTTCAAAAGATATGGGAATAGACTTAGGGACAGCCAATATCTTAGTCACAGTAAAAGGTAAAGGAATAGTACTTAACGAACCATCAGTAGTAGCTATAAACTCAAAAACAGAAGAAATATTAGCTACTGGTGCAGAAGCAAAAGAAATGTTAGGAAGAACCCCAGATGAAATAAAAGCTGTAAGACCCCTTAAAGACGGCGTAATAGCTGATTTTAAAGCAACACAACTACTACTAAAAAATTTAATAGTAAAAGTATCAAGCAAATATAATGCAGGAAGACCTAAAGTAGTAGTTGGAGTACCATCAGGAATTACAGAAGTAGAAGAAAGAGCAGTAGAAGAAGCCGTAATGCATGCAGGAGCAAAAGAAGTATATCTAATAGAAGAACCAATGGCAGCAGCAATAGGAGCAGGAATAGATGTAGCAGCACCCAGTGGAAGTATAGTAGTAGATATAGGAGGAGGAACTACAGAAGTTGCGGTGATATCACTAGGAGGAATAGTAAACAGTGCATCTATAAGAATAGCAGGAGACGAATTAAATAATGACATAATAGATTATGTAAAAAAAACATATAATATTTTAATTGGAGAAACAACAGCAGAACAAATAAAAAAAGAAATAGGTTGTGCACTACCGCTAATGACAGAAAAAACAATGGAAGTAATAGGCAGAGATTTAGGAACAGGGCTACCTGGAAGCTGTGTATTAACATCATCACAAGTACAAATAGCTATAAAATCATCAATAGACGAAATTGTAGAAATAATAAAATCATCATTAGAAAAGACACCACCAGAATTAGCCTCTGACATCATGGAAAAAGGAATAGTACTTGCAGGAGGGGGAGCATTAATAGAAAACTTAGACAAACTAGTAGCAATGAAAACAGGAATGCCAGCACTAGTTGCAGAAAACCCATTAGAATGTGTAGTAAAAGGAACAGGAAAAACAATAGAAGACATAGACCAATTAAGAACAGTACTAATAAATGCACGAAAGAACAAATAGAGAAATATTGTGATAAAAACTATAAAAGAGCAATTACTGAGTTGAAAAAAAAGACAAAAAGAGAAAAAAACACAAGCAGACAACAATAAACATAAAATAAATTATGTACACACAACAATAAACATAACATACAAAATGTAAACAAAGAAAGGATAAAAATATGTATAACAATAAAAAAGGTGGAACAATAGGAATAATTATAACAATAGTAATACTAATATTACTAGTCATTTTATCAAACTCAAAACTAAGTGATATATCTTATTTAGGTAATGCTATAAACACTATTGTTATGCCAATACAAAATGGATACACATATTTAAAAAACAAGATATCAGGAAATACAAGTTTCTTCACCAATATAGAAGAACTAAGTAGCGAAAATGACAATTTAAAAAAAGAAAACAGTGAACTAGAACAAAAATTAAGAGAATTAGAAATAATAAAAGCAGAAAACATTACACTAAGAGAATACCTAAACCTTACGGAAAAGTACACATCATATACAACAACACCAGCATATATAATAAACAAAGACACTAGCAATTACAGTAGTACCTTTGTAATAAACGTAGGATCAAACGATGGAATAAAAGAAAATATGGCAGTCATAGCAGACAAAGGACTAGTAGGGCATGTAGTATCAGTCACAAGTAATACAGCAAAAGTACAAACAATAATAGATCCATCAAGTGCAGTAAGTGTAATATTCAAATCAACAGGAGACAATGCCATCTGTAAAGGGGCAATATCAACAAATTCATTAAAAGCTACATACATATCTACAGGAGCAGAAATACTAGAAAACGACACAATAGAAACATCAGGAATGGGAGGAATATATCCAAAGGGGATTATGATAGGAACAGTAAGCAAAATAGAAAACACAAAAAACGTAATAGACAAATATGCAATCATAAAACCAGCAGTAGACTTCAACAAACTAGAAACCGTTTTAGTAATAATAAAATGACACCACTGTGCCCAAAATACAATTATCTTTCAAAGGAGGAGGAAAATGGAAAAAAGAAAAACACTGATAGCAATATCATTAATATTAATATTTTTCATCATATATTTTCTCCAATCGAACTTTTTCAGTTGGTTCACAATAGCAGGAATAAAGCCAAATGTATTTGTAATACTAGCATTATTCATAGGACTATTTCTAGGAAGAAAATATGGGTTATGCTTTGGAATAATATATGGATTCTTTCTAGACTCATTAATTGGAAGAAATATAGGAACATCATCATTAATGCTAGGGATAATAGGACTAATTGGAGGGTACATAGACAAAAACTTCTCAAAAGACAATAGACTAATGATAATGGCAATGGTCGCAATAACAACAATAATATATGAAATAGGGTTATATATAATACAAAGTATAATATTAAAATATCAAATAGAGCAAATAAACATACTAATAAAAACATTAGTCATAGAAATCATATATAACATAATAATAACAATAATAATATATCCTTTAATAAAAAAAGGCGGATACTATGTAGAAGGAATATTCAAAGAAAACAATATTTTAACAAGATATTTTTAGTAGGAGCACGGCGCACCATGCCCATGTTACAAGACAATTTTCTAAAAAGTAAAAAGGAGGTAATAAATGAACATATACAAAAAGCAACCAAATACAAGACTAAGACTCAACTTATTAACAGTCATAATATACATAATTGGAATAATACTATTACTACAATTATTCAACCTCCAAATAATAAACGGTGCAACCTATAGAGAAGAATCGAATACGCGATTAACAAGAGAAAGTACGTTATATGCAGCAAGAGGAAATATCACAGACAGTAGTGGAAACTTATTAGCAACAGTACAATCAGGGTATAGTGCAGAACTATATAAAACCAAATCAGACAATGAAACACTAAACAAAACGATACTCAACATAATAAACATATTAGAACAAAATCAAGAAGCATACATAGACACATTACCGATAAAAATAAATCCATTTGAATACACGATAACAGACGAAGCAAAGCTAAAACAATGGAAAAAGAAATATAAACTAGAAGAAAATGCAACAGCAGAAGACGCATTTAAATACTTTAAAAAAAGATATGAAATAAACACAGAAAACTTAGCAGATGCAAGAAAAATAATGGGGTTAAGATATAGAATAACAACAGAAGGATACAGCTCAACAAGGTCAATATCAATAGCAGATAACCTAAGTCAAAAAAGTGTAAGCACATTCTCAGAAAAAAATGACTTATTTGGAGGCTTAACAATAGTAACAAAAGCGAGTAGAACATATCCAAACGGAAAACTAGCCTCACATATATTAGGATATGTAGGAAGAATAAACGGAGATGAATATAGTGAAAAAAAATCAGAAGGTTATTTAATAAATGACTATATGGGAAGAACAGGAGTTGAAGATCTTTTTGAAAAATATCTAAAAGGAACAAATGGAACTAGACAGTTAGGAATGTCAGTAGATGGAGCAATTACAGAAGAATACACAGAAAAAGAAGCAATACAAGGATCAACCTTAGTACTAACAATAGACGCAAACCTTCAAGCCGTAACAGAAAAGGCACTACAAGACACAATAGAAGGAATACAAAATGGAGCATATGGAAAAAAATATCCAGCAACAGCAGGAGCAATAGCTGTAATGAATGTAAAAAATGGAGAAGTGCTAGCAATGGCTAGTAATCCAGACTATGAACCACAACTATTCGAAAAAGGCATAAAACAAGAGAAATATGATGAATATCAAAAAATCGATGCATTATACAATAGAGCAATCAGTGGTGGATATGCACCAGGTTCAACATTCAAAATGCTAACAGCAATAACAGCACTACAAGAAGGAAAAGTAGGAATAAAAGAAAGAATAAACGACTCAGGACCATATCCATTAGGGCACCATCCAGCCTGTTGGCTATATAATCAATCAAGAAGGACACATGGACCATTAAATGTAACAGATGCAATAAAGCACTCATGTAACTATTTCTTCTATGAAAGTGGATATAGAGCTGGAATAGAGCAAATAAATAGATATGCTAAATACTTTGGGTTAGGAGTAAAAACAGGAATAGAACTTACAAATGAATCAGCAGGAATTATAGCAAATCCAGAAGACTTATTAAAATCAGAAGGAGAAATATGGTCGGCTGGACATACATTAAGTGCATCAATAGGGCAAGGACGACATAAATTTACGCCAATACAAATGGTAAAATATATAAGTACACTAGTTAATGGAGGAGACAGAATAAATCCAACAATAATAAAAACAATACAAACAGCAAGTGGAGAAGAAATATCAAAAGCAGAAATACAAGCGCACACAAAAAAGATATTAGGAGACACGAAAGACGACTCAGAGAACTTAGAAATTTCTCAGCAATATATAGATGTAATACTAGAAGGAATGAAAGACGTTACAAGTGAAAATGGAGGAACAGCATACTCAGTATTCAAAAACTTCAACTTTCAAATAGGAGGAAAAACTGGGTCAGCACAAACAAAAAAGAACAATGTAGAAACCACAAATGCATGCTTTGTAGGATTTGCACCATATAATGAGCCAGAAATAGCGATAGCAGTAGTAATAGAAGGGGGAGGAACAGGAAAATATGCAGCATATGCAGCAAGAGATGTAATAGCACAATACTTCGGAATGAACGAAGAAGATATAGTAGAAGACGTAACAGCAAGACCATACACAGAGCAACAAACATAAAATTAAATGGAGGGAAAAATCAAAAATGAGAAAGAAAGAAACCGAGCCAGAGGTAGAACTAGGACTACACATAATAGAAAAAACATTTTCACAAAAAATAGAAGAAACAAAAGCAAAGATATATGATGGAGCACTAAGGGCAGGAAATAGAATAGAATATGAAGGAACAATAATAGTACTAGGAGACGTAAATGCAGGAGCAGAAGTAATATCTGGAGAAAACGTAATAGTACTAGGAACAATAAGAGGACTTGCACATGCAGGAGCTAGTGGTAATAAAGAAGCAATAATAGTGTGTAATGAAATAGATGCGCCACAAATAAGAATAGCAGACATAGTAAAAGAAATAGAAAAAACGGAAAACGGAGAAGGCGAAGAAAAAATCAAAAAAAAGAGAGCATATGTAAAAAGGAGTCAGATAATATTAGAATAAAAGAAAATACGGATTGCAGGTAAAAATGCAATCCGTATTTTCGGTTTTAAGACATTTTTATAAAAAAGACATATAATTACATATCTAAGGAATAATATAAAAATACGAATAGTATTCATAATTAATTATTCATTGCGAATTTATATAATAAAATCACATACACAATCCAAAACTTTCATATTAGGTGAAAATCATGACAACAAAACAAATGTATCATATAAAAGAAATATTACAATGAAAAAGTATACGGAAAAAGCAACTTGGGGGTAAAATATTACAAAAAAATGTGAATATATGACATAAAATAAATAAAAATGTAATAAATACAGAAAAAAGGTCGAATGCTTGAATTTCCGTAAAGAATATTAAGGAATTACTAGAAATAAGTACCATTG
This sequence comes from uncultured Clostridium sp., assembly GCA_947088765.1. Lineage (GTDB taxonomy): Bacteria > Bacillota > Clostridia > TANB77 > CAG-508 > CAKPSH01. The sequence goes on from CAMUHU010000008.1 coordinate 27,306, forward strand.
ACTAACTTTCTTTTTCGTCTATAATAAAAAGTGAAGATTTTAAGAATGACTTTTAGCAAAAGAAAAATTTAGTTTTTTCTAAATAAAAAAAAAGAAAAGGAGGTTTCCAAAATTGAATAATAAAATTGAGGATAACTTATTGAAAAAAAGTATAATAATAATCTGGATTATTCTATTAATATTTAGTATGTTTGGAATAATCGTAGAAGCCTCTTCAACGACAACAATTGAACCAACTGAAAATCAATATTTTGAACTGAGAGCGGCTAAAATTAATGATACAGGAGAAAATGGCAAACAAGTAATAATGGAACTCTGGGGCCATGATATAGACTTTAAGCGGGTTTGATGTAAGGTTTAAATATGATAACACAAAACTCGAAACTTCAAATATATTAACAAATGAAATCACAGCACAAACAAATGAATACTTTAAATTTGAAAGTGAGTTTGCAGGAACAGAGGAAAAACCAATATTAGACATTTTTAAAGTAAATGATTCAGCAACACCAGCAAATGGAATGAGATTAACAACAGCATTTTATCCACCAGTAGAAAACAGTGAACATATAATAGAAAAAGACGATATAACTGGAGGAACAACAGAAGGAACAACAGAAGGAAAAAAAGTCATAACAACACAAGGTGGAGTATTACTTGGAAAAATGAGTTTCAAAATGTTAACAGATGAGAGAATAGATATGACAGGATTTGAACTAGTAACAGGTAGTACATCTCCAATAACAGGAATAAAGATAAACTTAGATGCAACACATTGTTATGAAAAGGCAAATCCAAAAACAGGAGTATTTAGATTTACAAATGAAGTAGCCTCAAAAGATGCAGACTTATCAAATTTAGTATTAAGTAGTGGCAAAGTAAATCAAGAAAATCCAGACGAATCTACATATAAAGAATACAATTTAACACCATCATTTGAAAAAGAAACAAAAAATTATACATTAACATTATTAGAACATTTAGACATAATAGACATTACAGCAACACAAAGTAATGAATTTGCTACAATGAAAATCAAAACACCAAAAAGAGATGAAAAAGGTAACTTAATGTATGAAGAAGATGGAACAACAATAATATATGAAGAAAAGGAATTAGCAAACGAAGAAAAAACAGGAGTAACATTAAATAAACTAGGAGAACCAGACACAATAATAACAGTACATGTAACAGCAGAAAACAACTTAATAGAAAATGAATACCAAATAATAATAAAAAGACCATATGGAATAATAAAAGGAAGTATTTATACAGACCCTACAGCAAGTAAAGGAACACATAAAGCAAACATAAGAATATATAAATCATCACTTGTAAGTACAAAAATAGATTGGTCAACACTAGGAACAGTTGAAAATGGAGACAATGTACATGAAGAACTATTAAAACTAGAAGCCCAAGAATATGAAACAAATGATGATGGAACATATGAGATATATGTTGCACCAGGAAAATATGACATACTATTAGACAAGCCAGCTTATTTAGATTGTATATATATAGAACAACAAATAGAAGAAGGGGAAGAATATGACTTAGGAAATAAAGTATTAACACCAGGTGACTTAGACAAAAATGGAATTATAAACGGTTCAGATCTTTCAACAATGAAAAACATATATGGAATGTATACAACAGATGAGAACATAAATGCAGACTATGACTTCAACGAAGACACAGCAATAGATGGTGGAGAAGTATCATATGTCAAAACAAATTACTTAAAGACAAGAGAAATAATAGAGTAGGAGAGGAAAAGATGGAAGAAATTAAAAATTATTTTACAAAAAATCGATTAATAGCCTGGGCTATAATACTTGTAATAATATCTAATTTATTTTTACCATATTCAGTATTAGCAACAGAAGTAGAAAACGAACCAAATGCTCAGTCTGAAGAAACAGGATTACAACCTGGCGAAGCATACTTTGTTTTAAAGCTAAATGAAGTGCAAGATCCATCAACAAACTGGGATGACTGGACAATAGGTACAAAACTATATTACTTTGAATATGATAAAGAAATGGCAGGTTTTGATAATCCAGAAGACAGTACAACACATGCAATTGCAGTAGACTTACTAGTAAGAGGTTCATCTACAGCAAACCAAGCAGCATTAAACTTAAAATTTGATGGTTCAAAAATAACACCATCATATGAAGAATCTAGTGGTAGAGGAGATTCAAAAAGATATTGGATGGAACCAGCTACTACAATAGAAGATTTTGCAGAAATAAAATGGAGCAGTGAAAAAAAAGGCTATGACCAAGCAAACTCAATAATAAGAGTTGATGGAGGTTCAGCAGCAGGAACATATATGCCAGATGGATATATGTGTGCAAGATTTATATTTAAGCTAAACGATGGAGTTTCACTAAGTGACATAACAAAAGACACATTCTCATTAGTAAATGCAAGTGGAGCACAAGACGGATTACAAATATGGTGGTATGACAGTGAAAATCACCAACAATGTTCAATAGGAAGAAACTACTTAAAATTCGAAGGGTTTGCGGGAGCAGCAAAAAACATAGCAGAAATAGTAGTAAACCAAGGACTAGTCAAAGACAAATACTATAAAGGGGAAGACATAGACTTTACAGGAGTAAGCATAACAGTAAAATATGATGATGGTTCAGAAGAAGAAATAACAGATATACAAAAAGCAATAGAAGACGGAATAATAACCATAGATGAAACAAAAGCATCAGAAAACAAAAAAGTAGTAATAACAATAGGAGAAACAACATGTGAATTACCTTACAAAATAGTAACAGGAATTGAAATCAATGAAAACCCAACAAATACAACATATGAACATGGAGATCCTATAAACTTTGAAGATGGAAGTATAACAATAAACTATAGTGAAGGAGACCCAGAAACTATAGGAATACCAGAAGCAATAGAGCAAGGATTAATAACAATACAACCTGAAAATGCTGATATAGATAACCCAAAAGCAACAATAACATATAAAGATGGAACATCTACAGTAGATGTAGACTTAACAGTAACAGACCCAATAGTAAGTATAAAAGTTACAAAAAACCCTACAAAAGTTGAATACAATAGTGGAGAAACAATAGAATTTGAAGGAGGAACAATAGAAGCAACCACCAAAAGCGGTAAAAAAATATCTGACATATCAATGACAGATGCAAACGTAACAAAACCAATAACAATGGCAGATATAAACAGTTGTAGTGGAGACAAATGGCAAAACGGAGACAAAGAAGCAGGAAAACAAATAATAACAATCACATATGAAGGACAATCAACAACATTTGACATAACAGTAAATGACACAATAGCAAGTATAGCAGTAAAAACACAACCAACAGCAAAAAACAAATATGGAACAGTAGGAACCAACTTAAACTTAACAGGAGCAACATTAGAACTAACAACAGCAGCAGGACATGTAATAGAAACACCAATAGCAATAAATGTAGGAATGTTAGACTTAACAAATTATGACCCAAATGATATAACAAATACTCAAAACTTACCTGTTACATATGCAGGAAAGACAACAACAGAAGGAAACGGAATAAACATCAAACTAAAAGATTACATAACAGGAATAACAGTAACAGCACCAAATGACTTAACAGCTAATTATAATGAAGAACTAGACTTAAGTAATGTAACATATGTAAAAAATTATGCAAGTGGAGCAGCAAGTCAATCAATACCAGTAACAAAAGCAATGATACCTGGATATAACAAAACACCTGAAGCAGGTGAATTTACAAATCAACAAAGCGAACAAACAGTTACAGTAACATTATCAACACCAGATGATGCAGACATAGATGTAATACCAGCAGAAGATACATTTAATGTAACAATAAAAGACAAAATAACAGGAATAGCAATATCAGACAATCCAAATAATTTATCATATAATTGTGGAGACACATTTAATGCACAAGGAGGAAGAATTAGTTTCACATATGCAAGTGGAGCACCATCAAGTAGAACAGTATCAATGACAGATAGTACAGTATCAATAACAGAAACAGACGGAAGTGCAATAAATATGAGTCCAACAGAATCTGAATTTACAGATGGAAAAATGCAAAAACAACTAAAAGTTACATACAGAGATGAAAATGGAACAACATACACAGCACCAACACAATTAACAATAACAATAAAAGACATAATAGATAGAGTTGAACTAGGAGAAGAACCAAAAAAAGAATTCAACCATGGAGAAACATTTGAAACAGGAAGTGGAACACTAAAAATAATATACAAATCTGGAGCAGAAAGAGAAATACCTTTAAGTGAAGCAACAATAACAGAAACAGAGGCAGGAGGAGCAGTAAACATGACTCCAAGCGCTTCAGAATACACAACAGAAAATGGAAACAAAGTAACAAAAAATGTTACAGCCTCATATACAGAAGGAACAATAACAAAAACAGTAGACTATGATATAACAATAATAAATGATATCAAATCAATAAAAGTAAACAGTACAACACATAAAACAGAATACAATGTAAACGATGAGCTAAACGTAGAAAACCTAACAATAGAAGTAGAAAGAGCAGTAGGAAAAGAAACAATAGAAGTACAAGAAGACTGGGTAAAAGACTTTGACTCAGCAACAGAACACAAACCATTAACATTAACAATAAAATATGAAGAAAATGAAATCGAACAAACAACAACATATGATATAACAGTAAAAGACAGTGTAACAAGTATAAGCATAAACAATGCACCAACAACAGCGAAATACGGAGAAGACTTAGACTTAACAGGAGTAACAATAGACATAGAAAAAGGAAGCGGACCAGCAAACATATCAGTAACAAAAGACATGATAAAAGACTATGTAAAAGAACCAGATGAACTAGGAGAACAAACAGTAACAGTAGAATATGGAGGACAAGCACAAACATTTAAAGTAGTAGTAAAAGACTATGTAAAAGAAATAACATTAGACCCAGCAAGTGTAACAAAACCATTAAACACAGAACTAGCAGACATAATAAAAGATGTTAAATATACAGTAGTATATGCAAAAGCAGGAGCACAGACTCCATCAGAAGATCTAACAGAAAGCATGATAAAAACAGCATATGACAAAACAAACGTAGAACAACAAGAACTAACAGTAGAATATATAGACAATGATCCAGACAACTACAATCCAGGAGCAAAAGTAGAAGCAACACTAGCAGTAACATTAGAAAACGTAATAACAAAAGTAACAATAACACCACCAGAAAAAACAAAATACAATGATGGAGAAGAACTAGTATTAACAGGAGGAAAAATAATACTAACATATGCAAATGGAACAACAGATGAAACATCAGTAACACTAACAAAAGACATGATAACAGAAGAAGATGGAACAGCAGTAAACATGAACCCAACATATGATAGTACAAATCAAGACAAAACAATTGAAGAAAGAAACAAAGTAGAAAAAACACTAAAAATAAAATACACATCAGAAAATGGAATAGAAGGAACAGTAGACTATCCAATAACAATAATAAATAACATAAAATCAATAGAAGTACACAGCACAAATCATAAAACAGAATACAATGTAAATGAAGAATTAGATGTAGAAAACTTAGAAATATTAGTTACAAGAGCACAAGGAACAGAAGAAGCAATACCAGTAGAAAAAGAATGGGTAAAAGACTTTGACTCAAAAACAGAACACAAACCATTAACATTAACAATAAAATATGAAGAAAATGGAATAAAACAAGAAACAACATATGATATAACAGTAAAAGACAGTGTAACAAGTATAAGCATAAACAATGCACCAACAACAGCAAAATATGGACAAGACATAGACTTAACAGGAGTAACAATAGACATAGAAAAAGGAAGTGGACCAGCAAACATACCAGTAACAAAAGACATGATAAAAGACTATAAACCAGATCAACTAGGGGAACAAAGAATAACAGTAGAATATGGAGGACAAACACAAACCTTCCAAATAATAGTAAAAGACTATGTAACAGGAATAACATTAAACCCAGAAAGTGTAGAAGGATTATATAACACAGAATTAGAAGAACTAATAAAAGACGTAAAATATACAGTTAACTATGCAAAAGCAGGAGCCAAGACCCCATCAGAAGCTCTAACAGAAAGCATGATAAAAACAGTATATGATAAAACAAAAGAAACACAAACACTACAAATAGAATATATAGACAATGATGACAAAAGTGCTACAAAAGGAGAAAAATTCCCAGCACAATTACCAATAACACTAAAAGACCAAGTAACAGGAGTAACAATTACAGGAACAGCAGAAAATACAATATACAACCATGGAGAAGAAATTGATTACACAGGAATAAAAATATATGTACAACACGCAAGTGATGTACCAGGAACACCAGGAACACCAGTAGCAATCAAAGATGCAACAATAACAGACATAACAGCAGGAGAAACAGGAGCACCAACAGCTACAACAGAATTACCAGCAAATGTATTCAACGCAGACAATACAGTAACAAGAACAATAAGAATATACTATGAAAAAGACGGAGAAAAAGCTAACTTAGATTTTGAAATAACAGTAAAAAATATATTAGATCACATAGAAATAGATGAAAACAATACCCCAAAAGCAAGCTATGAAAAAGGTGATCCAATAACAAACGCAGGAGGAAAAATCAAAATTTACAGAAAAGCAGACAAAGAAAACTCTACAGAAACAAAAGACATTACAGATGATATGATAAAAGGACTAGACACAACAAACGTAGGACAAAACTTTGAAGCAACAGTAACATATGAAGAACAAGACGCACATGGAACAAAAATAACAAAACAAGACACATATAAATATGAAGTAACAGAAACAGTAGAATCAATAACATTAAATCCAGGACCAAACAAAACAACATACAAATATGGAGAAAACATAGACTTAACAGGAGCATACTTAGACATTGTTAAAGTAAATGGAACAACAGACCGTGTAGCAGTAACAGAAAATATGATAAGTGGTTTTGAAAGTACCCCAAATCCAAACGACTTACCAGAAACACAAACAATTACAATAACATATGGAGAATATGAAGACGGAACACCTGCAACAGTAACATTTACAGTAACAGTAGAAGATGAAGTAACAGGAATAATACTAACACCACCAGAAAAAACAACATATAAATATGGAGACACACTAGACCTAGCAGGAGGAACAGTACAGAAAATAATGGCAAGTGGAAAAGAAATACCACCAGTACCATTAACAGATCCATCAGTAAAAATAGAAGGATATAATCCTAAAAAGATAGGAACACAAACTATAAAAGTAACATATGAAGGAGAAACAAAAACCTTCCCAGTTACAGTAGAAGAAGATGCAATATCAATAAAAATAGTAGACTATCCAAAACAAAGCTATGAATACGGAGAAAAACTAGACTTAACAGGAGGAACAATAGAAGTAACAAGAGGAAACGGAGACAAAGAAATAATACCAATAACAAAAGAAATGGTAACAGGATTCGATCCTAACCAATCAGGAACACAAAAACTAACAGTAACATATGGAGGACAACAAGACTTCTATGAAGTAGAAGTAAGTGACAACATAGTAGGAATAAGAATCACACCACCTAAAAAACTAGTATACAACATAGGAGAAAAAATAGACTTAACAGGAGGAAAAGTAGCAGAAATAACAGCAAGTGGAAAAACTAAAACCCCAATAAATATGACACTTGCAATGATATCAGGATTTGACACAAGCACAGAAGGAGCAAAAACAATAACAGTAACATACAAAGGACACAAAGCAACATTCAACATAACAGTAGTAGACCCATTAAGTGATGTACAAATAATCACATTACCAAACAAACTAAACTACAAATATGGAGAAAACTTAGACGTAACAGGAGGAACAATACAAATCACAAAAGAAAGTGGAGAAAAACAAACAATAAACATAACACCAGAAATGGTAACAGGATATAATCCAAACAAAATAGGACAACAAACATTAAAAATAACATATGAAGGAATCACAAAAGAATTCATAGTCACAGTAGAAGACTATGCAACAAAACTAATAGTAAAAGCACCAGACAAAAAGGAATATGAATACGGAGAAGAACTAAACTTAGCAGGAGGAGCAGTATCAATAATAATGGCAAGTGGTGCAGTAGAGGAAAATGTAGAAATGACAGCCTCTATGTTAACAGGATATAACAAAACACAAGAAGGAATGCAAACAATAAAAGTAGAATACAAAGGATTACAAGGAAACTTCCAAGTAAAAGTCGTTGATAAAATAAAAGGAATATCAATGAACACATTACCAAACAAAACAAGCTATAAAAATGGACAAAACTTAGACTTAACAGGAGCAACAATAGTAGTAATAAAATCAAGTGGAACACATATAATACCAGTAACAAAAGACATGGTATCAGGATACAATGGAAATAAAGCAGGAAAACAAGTAATAACAGTAAACTATGGAGGATTCACAACAGAATTTGTAGTAACAGTAGCGAAAAAACCTACAACTCCTACAAAACCAAGTAAACCAAGCAAACCAAGTAAACCAAGTACAAAACCAAATGACAACACACCAATAATAAAAGACCCAATAATAGAAGACCCAATAATAGAAAATCCAATAATTGACGAACCTATAATAGAGGAACCAATAATAGAAGAGCCAATAACCCCAATTGTGCCACCTATTTTTGAAACTCCAGAAGTAGAAGAACCAATAATTGAAAAAGATACAGAAGTATTAGGTGTAAAAGACGAAAAAGACAATAATGATAATAATGGAATGATAATAATAGCAGGAGCTATAAGTGGATTAGGAATATTACTTCTAATAATACTATTAGTAGCATATAGACGTAATGTAGAAATATACGTATTCGAAGATGGAGAATTCGTATTAGGAGGAAAAGACAGAATTACAAAGAGAAAAGCAATAATCAATATAGATAAATTCCTAGATGAGGAAACATATCCACATCCAGTAAAAGTTATCTTAAGAAAATCAATCAGTAAAAAACTAGACAAAGAAGAAATAGAAATCATACACAGAGAACAAGAAATCAAACATACAATTGAATATAATGACGAAGAATATGAAATTACATTAAAATAACGATACCAGTGTGCATACAAAATTTCCTAAAATCCCAAATTCTAATGCGCACAGAATAAAGGAAAAAGGAAATTTTGTAGGTAATCGTAAAAACTATTCTAAAGAATAATTTATAACTGGAGGAAGAATCCCCATGATTCTGAAAGTTAAAAATTATTGACAATATATTAATAGTATGCTATACTTAAATTGTTAAATCTAAGGAACAAAACAATTAAAAACCCCGAGAACGCACTCTCGGGGGTTTCGCTATATTAGAAATAAATTTCATCAAATAATCAATAATTCCCAAAAAAATCATATTTACAAAAGCAAAAATAGATGATAATATATAAAAGGAAGAACACAAGAAAAGAAAGGAAGAGAAAAGCAATGACAAAAATAAAAGAATGGATAAAAGAACATAAGAAAGCAGTCATTATAGTAGCAATAATAACAATACTACTAATAATAACACTAATAATAATATTAAAACCAAACGAAAAAACAGTAGATGGAGTAAAAATAATAACATCAAAAAGGCAAGAAAACGAAGAAATAACAGAAGACGAAGCAAGAGAAATAGCAGTAAAGCAATTCAAAAGGCTAGGAGAAAAAACAGAAAAAAATGAATTAGAAGTAGTAGAAATAAAAAGAAAAGAAGAAAAATACTATTATATATCATCACCTAGAAACACACTAGAAATAAAAATACAAGGCGGAGAAATAACCAAAATAAACACAGTAGTAGTACAATAATATAAAAGATTGGAGGTATAATTAGTATGAGCAGTAAAATATACACAATTGAAGAAATAAAAAATATTCTAGCAAATATACTGCAAACTCTACCAGTATATAAGGTTATTTTATTTGGTTCATATGCAAAACATCAGGCTAATAAAACAAGTGATTTAGATTTAATTGTAGATACGAAAGGAAGTTTAAGAGGATTTGATTTATTAGAATTAATATATACAATAGAACAATCATTTAATAAAGAAGTACACGTATTTGAGAAATATGAAATTATAGAAAACTCTAAAATAGACAATGAAATAAAAAAAACAGGAGTTGTAGTTTATGAAAAATAATGAGTATCAATGTATAAGAAAGATGATAGATTATATTAATAGAGCTGAAAAATATACAGAAAATATTAATTTTGAGGAATTTTCAGAAGATACTATGATTATAGATGCAACAGTATTTGCTATTAGTCAAATTGGTGAATTGGTTAAAAACTTAGATAAAGATTTTCAAAATAAATATAATAATATCAAGTGGCATATTTTAAAAGGTTTACGAAATAGAATTATACATGATTATGAGGGAATTAACTTAGAACTAATATGGTCTATTGCAAAAAAAGATATAATACAATTAAGATATGATTTACAGCAAATATTAGATAATAACGAAAATTAATCATATAACAAAAGAAAAGGAGAAGAAAAAAAGTGAAAGAAAAAATACAAGAAATAATAAAAAAATATTTTACAATTTATAACATATCAATCCTAGGAGCAATAATAATAATCATAATATCATTAATAATAATATTCAAACCAGACGGAGAGAAAATAGAGCAAAAAGAAATAGGAGAAACAAAAATAATAGAAACAAAAACAAAAGAAAACGAGCAAATAACAGAAGAACAAGCAAAAAAAATAGCAATAAAGCAATTTAAAGAATTAGGAGAAAAAACAGAAAAAGAAAACTTAGAAATAAAGAAAATACAAAGAAAAGGAGAAGAATACTATTATATAAAATCACCCCAAAACAGCCTAGAAATAAAAATACTAGGAGGAGAAATAACAAGGGTAAACAGTGAATTAGTAAAATAATATTTAAAACAGCTGTAATTACTATATATTACAGAAAATAAAAGAGAACTATAAGAATATGTTCATAAAAGTCATGATAAATAAAAATATAAACATATTATAAAAGGAGGTAAGAATATGTCAGAAAAAATATATACATTGGATGAACTAAGGGAAAAGTTACAGGAGATATTAAAAAAATTTGAAATAAAAAAAGCAATATTATTTGGTTCGTATGCCAAAAATACCCCTACTCCAAAGAGTGACATAGACCTAGTAATAGATAGTGAAGGAAAACTATTAAATATATACTTTTATGGTTTATTAGAGGACTTAGTACAAACTTTACAAAAAAATGTTGACTTATTTGAAATATCAGAAATACAAAAAGGTAGTAGAATATATAGTGATATACAAAATGAGGGGGTAACTATATATGAAAGGTAAGGATAGGATAATTATTCAAAAAATTATAAGTTATATAGATGACATAGAGCAATATATTTATGGATTAGAAGCAAAGGCATTCTTAATGGATAAGAAGACAATAACAGCTTGTGCATTTACTGTTTCTCAAATAGGGGAGTTAACCAAAGAAATTGAAGTTGATACTATAAATAAATATAAATCTATTCCATGGAATAGTATTAAAGGAATGAGAAATAAAATTGTTCATGATTATGAAAATGTAGATTTGTCAGTATTATGGGGAACTATTAAAGAAAGTTTACCAGATTTAAAAGAAAAGTTAGAAGATATAATAATACAAGAAGGTAATAGTATATTTTAAGAAAGTGAATTTACCACATATATAAAGAGAAAACTCTGATATCCGTAAGGAAATCAGAGTTTTTTAACATAAATGTAACAAAAAAGACACAAAAATTTAACAAAAAAAGACAAAAGGCATAAAAGCTATTTCCGCAAGTGTTTAGAACCCGCAAGAAAAATGCCAAAAAATGGACTATTGAAATCGAAAAATAAATCTTTATAATAAAATATAGGGAGAAACGCTTATATAAATACAATAATTATTCGCTAATAAAAAATAACGGAGGTACTATAATGAAAAGAAGCAAAAAATACATAAAAAAATTAAAGAAGAAAATACAAATATCCACACTTAGTATAGCTACATTATTAACACTAATTGCAATA
>CAMUHU010000009.1 GCA_947088765.1 uncultured Clostridium sp.
AGATTTGTTATTATCTATACATAGAGCAAACTTTGAATTATATTTGTCTAAGAAATCAGGTAGGAAGTTATTATCTTTATCGATTGTAGTGATGTTAGCTAATCTTAGTTCAGATATTAGCCTAGTTTGCAGAGTTTCAAAGAGTCTTTTAATTCTAGGTTTAAATTCAGGTTCGCTACTTGTTTCAATGCTAGTGCCTAATTGGTTGCAGGCATAAGCAAATTGAGTAAAGGTATTATCTTCATCAGAGGTAGTACCTTTTCTTCTATAATCAAAAACTGTTCTTCTATCAGCTTTAAAGAGGTAAGGTATACCGATATTTTATTAAAATTTGATAATATATATTATAATATGCATTTAAAGTTTCCTGATTATCAAAATATGCAGCAATTACTTGTCCAGTAGAATCATCAATAGCAGCATGTAGAAAAGATTTTATATTACCAAACCATAAATGTTCAGAAGCATCAATTTGAATTTTTTCTCCAAAGTAAATACATCTAGGTTGTCTTGGGTGAGCATCTTCAGTAGCAACAATATTAGCTTGAATTTTAGCAATTTTTTTTTTTGAAGTAGCTTTTTGCTTTTGTTGAAGAAGTAGCTTTTTAATATGCTTTCTTGTAGCTTTATGACTTCTAGGAGAAAGAATATATCTTTAGTTTAGTATACATCTAACTTCGTCTATAGAAATAGATATGTTTTCACGTTCTTGTAGAAATTCAGTAAATTGGGTATATGTACAATCGAAATATTTAGTGTTATATAAATCTTCAATTTGATTTTTTTGTTCATCAGATAAAGCGTGAGAGGGCTTTCTACCACGATTACCATGAACGAAAAATTCTTTACCATATTTCTTATAACCAGCAATTAACCTATTAATTTGTCTAATGCTTTTTAATCCTAATTTTATTCTAGCTCGTTCTTTGTTCCCATTAGTTTCTACTAATTTTTTTATAACATCATATTTTTGTTTTTCTTTCAATGTCAACACAACCTTTCTCATAAGTCCTCCTTTAAATTTAAATGATAGATTAATTATATTATTTAGGAGAACAATTATTTTTTTGTTGGGACATTTTCTCATCGGATTACTTAAGACATTATCATAAATGAATCATAAAAATACAAAAATTTTATAAAAGAATATTTACATGTGAATATTGATTTGATATAATTAATAAACATAGAAAAGGTGAACAAATATATTATTCAGTAAGATAATGAGTCACATTTTTATCTTATTATAGTGAGGTGAAAAAAGTATGAGATATCATAATCTTAGATTTGACATTTGGCTATGCTTGGCATTAAGTGTTTTACTTAGTTTTATTCCAGTCAAAATAGCAGAGAAAATGTTACCAAAACAATATGAAAAATATGTAGAAGAGCATACAGTAGAAAATGGAGCAATCGGTGGAATAGCTGATGAAAATGTACATAGAGCTCAAAATGTTGAAGAATTATTAACACATGATACATTTACAGTAATATCTCCAGGAATCGAATATCGTAATCGTGGTGGAGGGTATTATGGAAAATATTATATGCAGGCTTTAACATTACCATCTGGAGAAAAAATAGCTGCTATAATTAATAATGACTCTGTACAAAAAACAGGAGAAACGATATATGATGGTGATTCGATATTACCAGTTGGAAAAATAGTATATGAAGACTTATCAAAAGATGAATATTTCATAAATCAAATTGAATATAAAGAAAAATTAAGTAGGACAGACTTTTATATAGACATGTTAGGAGAAGGCGGAAAAGTTAGTCAAGAAGATTACACAGAAGCACCAACCATAATGATACAAATAGTAACTGTATTAATTGCATTTCCTATTTTCCATGCAATAGGTTCAAAAATAGGAATATTTCCTTACTTTTTCCCACCTAAGGAAAAGAAAAAAAGTGAGTGGGATTAGAAAAAAAATAAAAGGAGTAATAAAAATGGAAAACGAACAAATAAAAAAAATCAATGTACTATATATTTTTTCATACATTGTTATACCTATTTTAGTATGTGCTTTATGCTATATACTTAGTGCCTTATTCTTTCCTAAAGGAAACATGGCAGTAATTTTACTTATGGGACCAACTATCATATCTGTAGTATGGTGGATATTTGGTGGAAAAATGCTTTTTAAGCAAAAACAGAAAAAAATGGAGTCAGAATTAGAACAAAGTGGATTTAAACGTAACCAAACATTTTATGCAGATGGTAGTACAGTTGTTGTAGATACAGAAAATGGCAAAATTGCTATATTATTCTTCTGGAATCCTTTTCAAAGTTATATATTACCAGCTAGCCGTATTACAAAAGCTTGGGTAGATGACGGAAAAGGTGGAGCTGGATTTATGGAAGGAAGTAGTAGAGTTAGTTTCCTTTTCAATATAGATGATGTAAAAATAAGAGTCAACACATTTACTTCTAATCAACGTTGGCGTATGGATAGTGATTACATTCTTACTGGAATTTCTAAAGCTGATATGATGGTTGAAGTGATAGAAGAAGCAAGGAGAAATTCAAAATAATTATGGGAATATTACGAAAAATGTGCTCAATTTTTCATGATGACTGGTGTAGTAAATGTCAAAGCCAGATGAGTGAAACAGGGCGAAAACTATATATGCTACCAATGACAGTAGGGCATTACGTATCACATGAAGATGCAAATTACTATATAAATAATTTAATTAGAGTAGAGAAAAAAGCAGATATACCAACTGCAACATATGCATGTGGAATTGTAAGTTATTTCTGTGGTAAATGTGGTCATAGAGCAGTAAAACTATCTATATTTTTGCCAGTAAGAGATGTAGAAAAATATGAAGACACAATCTATTTTGAAAATGGGGAATTAGATGAATTATTTAATAACTGAGATATATAGAGTCATTGTATGGGCGCCCTTTGGGCGTCCGTTTATTAAAATAAACACACATCGGTGATGTAAACAAATGTACAAAAATACACTTTTCTTAAATTATAAAATTTCTATTGACTTTTTTTATACCTATATATACAATGTATAATATACATAGATTGTCGAGGTATAAGGGAGGTATAATATGAAAATTAATAAAGAATTAGCTAGAGGTAGCACAACAATGCTTATTCTAAATCTTTTACAAAATAAAAACATGTATGGTTATCAAATTATTAAAGAACTAAGTGAAAAATCAGAAAATGTATTTGAATTAAAAGAAGGGACGCTATATCCAATATTACATGGATTAGAAAGTAAAAATCTCATCACATCTTATTGGGATGAAACAACAGCAAAGAAAAGAAAATACTATACTATTACAGAAGCTGGAAAAAAGATATTAAAAGAGCAAAAAGAAGAATGGTTCGCATTCAGTACAGGAGTAAACAAAGTAATAGGAGGTGTTTCGTTTGCTAATTAATGAATTTTTAAATAATGTATGTGATAAAATAAAGTACAAACCAATTAGAAATGAAATATCTGAAGAACTAAAAAATCATATAGAGGAACAAAAAGAGGACTTTATTCAAAGTGGGATACAAGAAAAAGTAGCAGAAGAAAAAGCAATCGAAAATATGGGAAATGCAGAGGAATTAGGGAAAAAATTAAATAAAATACATAGACCCAAATTAGATTGGAAATTATTATTACTTATAGTTATTTTAATTACTTTTGGCATTTTAGTTGTTACAATTAAAATAAGAAACTATAATTTGGGGTTAACAAATGCACCAATAAATGTGGGAAAATATATAGTAGCTCTATGTGTAGCAACTACTTTAAGTACAATAATATATTTTATAGATTATAGAAAAATATCTAAATACTCAATAATACTGTATATAATAGCTACACTATGTTTTATAATGTCATATTTAAATGGACTTGGTGTAAACCTTAATGGAAGAATATATGTTAACATATTTGGTGTAAGCATTTTACCTACAGATATTGCAATTCCACTATATATAATATCTTTTGTAGGCTTTATACATAATGTAAATAAAGAAACAAGAATTAAATTTATAACCAAAAGTGGAAAAAGTATAAATGTAAATATAATCAAAATAATAACATTAAGCATTATTTCCCTATTTTTTGTAATGCAACAAAGCACTGCTATAGCTTTGATTTTGGGATTAGTATATATGATAATATCTACCATAAAATTAAGAGAAAAAGCAAAGAAATACATAGCTGTACTGTGGGCAATACCAATAATACTAATTTCATTAATAATTATTATGAAATTAGGTAATGGATTTGCTGAATATAGAATAAATAGAGTATTAGTAAGCTTTAGACCAGACATTGATCCACAAGGTTCAGGTTGGCAACAAATAGCTAGAAATGAAATGATAAAATCTGCAAAATTAATAGGAGAAGCGGAAGGAACCGAACTATATACTAGACTGCTTTTTGAAGAAGATGGATATTGGGCTTTTATATCAATACTTGTAAATTATGGATGGATTGTAAGCATAGGAATGTTATTAGCAATTATATTATTAAGTGGAAAATTAATAACAAATTCAATAAATATAAAAGAGGAATATGGAAAATGGATAACAATAGGAATTTCTTCTATGTTCATATTAGAAAGTTTATTTAATGTTGCAATGAACTTAGGATTTGGTGTAGTAGCAGGATTTAATCTACCTCTAATTTCTTATGGAAGACCAAGTCTAATAATGAACATGATGAGTTTAGCATTAGTACTATCAGTCTATAGAAGAAAAGATATTAATATATGTAGTAGTGAGCATTGTTCATCCATATAATGAATCCACTTTTGTTTAAATAATGTAATTATAGCAGGTAAAAGAGAATAAATATGTAGTAGTAACAAAATAAAAACGATAAGAGGTAAAAATGGGCATATTAGAAATTTTATTAATTAGTATAGGCCTTGCAATGGATGCTTTTGCAGTATCAGTATGTAAAGGATTAGCAATGAGAAAAATGAACTGGAAAAAAGCAATAATAATAGGACTATATTTCGGAATATTTCAAGCTGTAATGCCAATTATAGGATATTATCTAGGAGAAAGATTTGAGAGTTTAGTAACAAGCATAGACCATTGGATTATATTGGGATTACTAGTATTCATAGGTGGAAACATGATAAAAGAATCATTTGAAAAAGAAAATACAGAAGCAAATGAAAACATAGACATAAAAACAATGATGATATTAGCAATAGCAACAAGTATAGATGCATTAGCGGTAGGAATAACATTTGCCTTTTTTGAAATAAACCTAATATCAGTAGT
Organism: uncultured Clostridium sp.; assembly: GCA_947088765.1. GTDB lineage: Bacteria > Bacillota > Clostridia > TANB77 > CAG-508 > CAKPSH01. The sequence continues at coordinate 5,270 of CAMUHU010000009.1, forward strand.
TTTAGCAATAGGAATAATAACATTTATATTATCAGTTATAGGAGTCAAGATTGGAAATAAATTTGGAGCAAAATATAAAAGAAAATCAGAATTTGTTGGAGGGTTAATATTAATCCTAATAGGTATAAAAGTGTTAATGGAACATTTAGGAATAATATAAATTAATATATGTAGGGGCACATTATATGTGCCCATTACATATTTTTAATGAATAATTAATATTGAATGATTAATGATGAATAATAGATGTAGGGGCGGGCCATGTGTCCGCCCATTGAAAACACAAATTTATTCTATTTTTATATATGGTTCTAAAATTATACCAAAATGTGAAATGTTTGTGAATTTAGCAATCACAAATTGACACTGCTAAAAATATACTATATAATCTAATAATATCATTTATGAGAAAGGAAAGAAGAAATGTTAAAATTACTAAGAAACTTAGGAAAAAAAGAAATTATTTTAGCAATAATAAGTCTAATTTTAATTATTGCACAGGTATGGCTAGACTTAAAAATGCCTGATTATATGTCTGAAATTACAGTATTAGTACAAACAGAAGGAAGCGAAATGTCTGAAATTATAAAAAATGGAGCATATATGCTTTCATGTGCTTTAGGAAGCCTAATCTCAGCTGTAATAGTAGGATTTTTAGCCTCAAATATATCAGCAACTTTTTCAATGACAGTCAGAAAAAAGCTATTTGATAAAGTCGGAAACTTAGCAATGCATGAGGTAAAAAGCTTCTCAACAAGTAGTCTAATAACAAGAACAACAAATGATATTACCCAAATACAAATGTTAGTTGCAATGGGAATGCAACTTATGATAAAAGCACCAATTACAGCAATTTGGGCAATAACGAAAATACTAAACAAAAGTTGGCAATGGAGTGCAATTACAGCAGTAGGGATAGGAGTTCTATTAGGAGTAATAGCAATACTTATGGTAATAGTAATGCCAAGATTTAAAAAAGTTCAAAAATTAATAGACAAAATAAATGGAGTAACACGTGAGAACTTAACAGGAATTCGTGTAGTAAGAGCATTTAATGCAGAAGAATATCAAGAAAATAAATTTGAAGATGTAAATGAAAAACTAACAAACATGCAATTATTTAATCAAAAAGCATTTTCAGTACTTTCACCAGTAATGTATTTAGTAATGTATTTCTTAACACTTGCAATATATTTTGTAGGAGCATCTTTAATAAAAGATGCATTAATGGCAGACAAAATAGCATTATTTGGAGACATGGTAGTATTCAGTTCATACGCAATGCAAATAATAATGTCATTCTTAATGTTAGCAATGATATTTATGATGTTACCACGTGCAGAAGTTTCAGCAGAACGTATTAATGAAGTATTAGACACACAAATAACAATAAAAGATGGAAAAATAGATAAAGACATAAGTGATGAAAGAGGTACAGTAGAATTTAAAAATGTATCATTCAAATATCCAGATGCAGATGAATATTTGTTAAAGAACATATCATTTAAAGCGAATAAAGGAGAAACAATAGCATTTATAGGTTCTACAGGTAGTGGAAAATCAACATTAATAAATTTAGTACCAAGATTTTATGATGCAACAGAAGGTAAAGTCTTAATAGATGGAGTAGATGTAAAAGACTATAAACAAGAATTTCTACATAATAAATTAGGATATGTATCACAAAAAGCAGTTATATTTAATGAAACTGTAAAAAACAATGTAGCATATGGAGAAAACGGAAAAGAAGAAGTCTCAGAAGAACAAATAAAAAAAGCAATAGAAGTCGCACAAGGAAAAGAATTTATTGAAAAAATGGAAAATGGATATGATACACAGATGTCACAAGGTGGAACAAATGTATCTGGAGGTCAAAAACAAAGAATATCAATAGCAAGAGCTATTGCAAGAAATCCAGAAATATATATATTTGATGATAGCTTTTCAGCACTAGACTATAAAACAGATAGCATCTTAAGAAAAGAACTAAAAAAATATACAGAAGATGCAACAACATTAATTGTAGCACAAAGAATAGGAACAATCATGAACGCAGATAAAATAATAGTTTTAGATGATGGAGAAGTAGTAGGGCAAGGAACACATAAAGAATTATTACAGAACTGTGAAGTATATAAGCAAATAGCATTATCGCAATTATCAAAGGAGGAATTAGACAATGGCTAATGAATTTAAAAATACTCCTAGAAGAAGAGGACCAATGGGACCAGGAATGGGAGGTGCACCAGTAGAAAAAGCAAAAGACTTTAAAGTAGCAATGAAAAGGCTGTTTACAGAATTAAATAAATTTAGAATACTAATCATAATAGCACTTTTACTAGCAACATTAGGTGCAATTCTTTCAATAAGTGCACCAAATAGATTATCAAAACTAACAGACGAAATATCTAAGGGGTTAGTAATAAATAGTGGCAATTTAGAAACACTTGGGCAACAAGTAATTACAAACTTTGAGAAAGGACAAATAGAAGAAGTTGAAATAGATGGTACAAAAATATCAGTAGAAGACCAAATGGAATTTTTAAATATAATGGGCAACATAGGAGAGGAAGCGACAGTAGAAAATGTATATAAAAAAATAGATGAAATGCCAGAATCAATTCAAGATGTAGTAAAACCATATATGAATTTAGAAGAAATAAAGAAAATATCATTATTCTTAGCAATCATATATATTACAAGTGCATTATTTATATTCATACAATCAATTTGTATGACAGATGTCTCAAACAAATTTGCAAAAGTTCTAAGAACTAGAATTTCTAAAAAAATAAATAGTTTACCACTAAGGTATTTTGATAAACACTCAACAGGAGATATATTATCAAGAGTAACAAACGATGTAGATACAATAGCACAATCAATGAACCAATCATTAGCAACATTAGTAAGCAGTGTAACATTATTTATAGGAACAATAATAATGATGTTTTACACAAACTGGATAATGGCAATAACAGCAATTTTAGCAAGCTTAATAGGATTTATACTAATGTTCTTAATATTAGGAAAATCACAAAAATATTTTGTATCAAGACAAGAAGAACTAGGAAACTTAAATGGACATATTGAAGAAATATATTCAGGATTAAATGTTGTAAAAGTATATAATGGTAGAAAAGAAGCGGACAGAAAATTTGATGAATACAACAAAAAAGTATATGAAGCAAACAGAAAAAGTCAATTTTTGTCAGGACTAATGAATCCAATAATGGCATTCATAGGTAACTTTGGATATGTTGCAGTATGTATAGTAGGTGCACTACTTACAATGAACAATATAATTTCATTTGGAGTAATAGTTGCATTTATTACATATGTAAGACTATTTACAAATCCATTAAGTCAAATAGCACAAGCAATGACATCACTACAATCAACGGCAGCAGCAAGTGAAAGAGTATTTGAATTTTTGGACGAAAAAGAAATGTCAAACCAAGAAGAAATCACAAAGACATTAAGAAAAGAAGAAGTAAAAGGAAAAATAGAATTTGAGAATATTGTATTCCAATATGACAATAATGATAAACCGACAATACAAGGATTTAGTGCAGTTGCAGAACCAGGGCAAAAAATAGCAATAGTAGGACCAACAGGAGCAGGAAAAACAACACTAGTAAACCTATTAATGAAATTTTATGATATAGACTCAGGAAATATAAAAATAGATGGAGTACCAACTACAGAATTAACAAGAGAAAACATACACGATTTATTTACAATGGTATTACAAGACACATGGTTATTTGAAGGAACAATAAAAGAAAACATAATATACAATAGTAAGAATATAAGTGATGAGCAAATAGTAGAAGTATGTAAAACAGTAGGGTTACACCATTTTATAAAAACACTACCTAATGGATATAACTCAAAAATATCAGAAGATGACAGTGTATCAGCAGGTCAAAGACAATTATTAACAATTGCGAGAGGAATGATACAAAATGCACCATTCTTAATATTAGACGAAGCAACATCGAATGTAGACACGAGAACAGAGGAATTAGTACAAAAAGCAATGGATAAACTAACAGAAGGAAAAACATCATTCATAATAGCACATAGACTATCCACAATAAAAAATGCAGATTTAATATTAGTAATAGGAAATGGAAATATAGTAGAACAAGGAAATCATGAAGAACTAATAGAAAAAAATGGAGTATATGCAGAACTATATAATTCACAATTTGAACTTTAATAAAAAATTCACAAAAACTATTGACAAATCACACAAAAAGGTGTAAAGTATATTAGCATTGCACTTATGATTAATTATCAAATTAAGAAAAATTATTTGATAATTTATATGTACATTGGAGAGGAATGATATTAAAAAATGGAAAAAAACGTTACAGTCAGTATCTTGTTAGATATCTATGGGAAGGTATTAACAGATAAGCAACAAGATGTCTTAGATTTATACTATAATGAAAATTTATCTTTAGCAGAAATTGCGGAAGAGATTGGGATAACAAGACAAGCAGTACACGACTGTATAGTGAAAGGAGAAAAAAAACTTTTTAATTTGGAGGAAAAACTGGGAATTATGAAAAAATTAGACAATCAAGAAAAACAATTACAAAAGATTTTATTAGAATTATCTCAGATTCAACAAAAAGACTCTGACAAACATATAAATGATATCATCGAAAATGTTGTGCGTGAATTGAATTGCTTAGTGTAGGAGGAAAAATCTATGGCATTTGAAGGACTATCTTCAAGACTGCAAGAAATTACACGAAAATTAAAAGGAAAAGCAAGAATTACAGACAGTGATTTAAAAGAAATGTTAAGAGAAGTAAAATTAGCATTATTAGAAGCAGATGTCAACTATAAAATAGTAAAAGACTTTATAAATACAATTCAGGAAAAAGCTCAAGGAGCTGATGTCTTAAAATCATTAACACCAGGTCAACAAGTTATAAAAATAGTAAAAGATGAATTAGTAGAGCTTCTTGGTGGGACAGAAAGTAAAATAAACTTTACACCAAATCCACCAACAATTATAATGTTAATAGGACTTCAAGGTTCAGGAAAAACAACAACTGCGGGAAAACTTGCAAATTTATTAAGAAAACAGGGAAAAAATCCATTATTGGTAGCATGTGATGTATATAGACCAGCAGCAATAAAGCAATTACAGGTAGTAGGCGCAAGTCTAAATATACCAGTATTTGCAAATGAAGCCTCAAAAGATGTGGTACATATAGCAAAACAAGCACAAAATGTAGCCATGTCAAAACTAAATGATGTAATAATTTTAGACACAGCAGGACGATTACATATTGATGAAGCACTTATGGAAGAGCTAAAAAACTTAAAATCAAATGTAAAGCCACATGAAATATTATTAGTAGTAGACTCAATGACAGGTCAAGATGCAGTAAATGTAGCAACAAACTTTAACGAAACAGTAGGAATTGATGGAATAATACTTACAAAACTAGATGGAGACACAAGAGGCGGAGCTGCACTATCAGTAAAAAACGTTACAGGAAGACCAATAAAATTTGCAGCAACAGGAGAAAAATTAAGTGATATAGAACCATTTCATCCAGAGAGAATGGCATCAAGAATTTTAGGAATGGGTGATGTATTATCAATAATAGAAAAAGCAGAAGAAGCATATGACGAAGAAGAAGCATTAAAGCTAGAAAAAAAATTAAGAAAGCAAGAATTTGACTTAGATGACTATTTAGCTCAGCTAAGGCAAATAAAAAAAATGGGTTCATTTTCATCATTACTAAAAATGGTACCAGGAGCAAACAAACTTGGAGACATAAAAATAGATGACAAAGAATTCATAAGAATAGAAGCAATAATATGCTCAATGACTGCAAAAGAAAGAAGAAACTCAAAAATATTAAACGCAAGTAGAAGAATAAGAATAGCAAAAGGTTCAGGAACATCAGTGCAAGAAGTAAATAAATTCATAAAATCATTTGAAATGACACAAAAAATGATGAAACAAATGCAAAACAAAAAAGGTGGTTTCAATAAAATGCTAAAAGGAATGAATCCAAATGATTTAAAGAATTTTAAATTATAATTTGTTATTAAATTTATAAATATATAACAAAATGTGGCTTTGCCACACGGGCGATTACTAATCGTCCCTACTAGGGAGGTGAAAAAATAATGGTAAAAATAAGATTACAAAGAGAAGGAAAGAAAAAATCTCCTTTCTATCATATAGTTGTTGCAGATTCTAAATCTCCAAGAGATGGTAAAATAATAGAGCAAATTGGAACATATAATCCAATGACAACTCCTGCAACAATAGTTTTAGATAAAACAAAAGCAGAAGAATGGATGAAAAAAGGTGCACAACCTACAGATACAGTAAAGGCTTTAATTAATAAAATTGAAAAATAATATATGCTTTAGGAAGGAATGTGACTAGAAATGAAAGAAATATTAGAAACGATACTAAAAAATCTTGTTGAAAATGTTAACGCAATATCAATAAATCAAGTAGAAAAAGATAAATTAACAGTTTTTGAAGTAAAAGTTGCACCTGAGGATATGGGAAAAGTTATAGGAAAAGAAGGAAAAATTGCAAAAGCAATTAGAAATATTATAAGAGCAGTTGGTGCTAGAGAACATAAAAAAATTGCAGTAGAATTCATAGATTAGGAAGAGGAGCTTAGTATATGAACGACTTTCTAGAAATAGGTCAAATAGTTAATTCATATGGAATAAAAGGTTTTTTTAAGGTTGTACCATTTACAGATGACATTACTAGATTTGATAATTTGAAAAACATTTATATTGAAAAAAATAAGCAATTAGAAAAGAAGGAAATCGAAGAAGTCAAATATCATAAAAATTTAGTTTTATTGAAAATTAAAGGTATAGATGATATTAATGAAACTGAGCAATATAAAAATTGCTATCTAAAAATAGATAGGGAAAATGCAGTCAAACTTCCAGAAGATACTTATTTTATAACAGATATAATTGGAATACAAGTATTTACAGAAGAAGGAGAGTTTTTAGGAAATATAACAGATGTATTTCCAACAGGAAGTAATGATGTATATGTTATAAAAGACGAACTAGGAAAGCAAATACTTTTACCAGCAATAGCAGAAGTAATAAAAAAAGTAGATGTTATAGCAAAAAAAATGACAGTTAAATTAATAACAGGACTAATTTAGGAGAAAAATATGAAATTTAGTGTATTAACACTTTTTCCAGAAATGTTTTCAGCATTAGATGAAAGTATAATAGGAAGAGCAAAAGAAAAGAAACTAATAGACATTGGACTAATAAATATTAGAGACTTTTCAAAAGATAAGCACAAAAAAGTTGATGATACTCCATATGGTGGAGGAGCAGGAATGATATTAATGCCAGATATTGTATATAATGCTTATAAATCAATAAATGATGAAAAAGCAAAAGTAATATATTTATCTCCACAAGGAAAAGTATTTAATCAAAGAAAAGTACAAGAACTTTCAAAAGAAAATCATCTTATATTACTATGTGGACATTATGAAGGAATAGACCAAAGAGTTATAGATGAAATTGTTGACGAAGAAATTTCGATAGGAGATTATGTTTTAACTGGTGGAGAAATACCGGCAATGGTCTTAATTGATTCAATATCAAGATATGTTGAAGGAGTATTAAGAAAAGAATCCACACAAGAAGAATCATTTTCAAACGGATTATTAGAATATCCGCAATATACAAGACCAGAGAAATTCTTAGAGCATGAAATTCCAGAAATATTAAAAAGTGGGCACCATGAAAACATAGATAAATGGAGAAAAGAAAAATCGTTAGAAATAACAATGGTCAAAAGACCAGACTTAATAATAAAGAAGGAGGATTAAAAAATGGACGTAATAAAAGCCATTGAACACGAGCAATTAAAAGAAACAGTTCCAGTATTAGACGTAGGAAATACTGTAAGAGTTTCTGTTAAAATTAAAGAAGGCGAAAAAGAAAGAATACAAGTCTTTGAAGGAATTATAATAAAAAAACAAGGTGGAGGATTAAACGAAACATTTACTGTAAGAAAAATCTCTTATGGAGTAGGTGTTGAAAAAACATTTTTACTACACTCACCAATGGTAGAAAAAGTTGAAGTTGTAAGAGTAGGAAAAGCTAGACGTGCAAAACTAAACTATCTAAGAGAGAGAATAGGAAAAGATGCTAAGACTAAAGAAAAAGTTGGAGCAAGAATAGAAAATAAAGTAGTAGTATTAAAAGAAGCAATTGATGAAACTGCTGAAACTATTGAAGAAGCTGTAGAAACAGAAGAAGTAATAGAAAATGTAGAAGCAGTAGAAACAAATAATGTAGAAACAGTAGAAAACGTAGAAGCAGTAGAACCTGCAAAAACAGAAGAAAATAATGATGAAAAAACATCAAACGAATAATAATCTTTGAATTGAACTGTAGGGGCACATTGCATGTGCCCCTTAAAAAACAGGTAAACAAGAAAGGATGATAAGAAATAATGAAAATCTTAGCAGTAGGAGACTTAATAGGAGAAAGTGGCTTAAATAAAGCCAAAGAAATTATAAAAGAATTAAAAGAAAAAGAAAATATAGATTTCATAATCGTAAATGGAGAAAATGTTGCAGAAGGAATGGGAATTACATTAAAACACTTTAATAATATATTATCAATAGGAGCTAATGTAGTAACTATGGGAAATCATACATGGGCAAAAAAAGACATATTCAGTTTTATCAATCATGAACAATTAATAAGACCAGCAAACTATCCAGAAGGGGTACCAGGAAAAGGATATATTATTTGTAAATGTAAAGATAAAAAAATAGGAGTTATAAATCTAATAGGAAGAACAGAAATGGGAATTCTAACTGAAAATCCTTTTGTAATAGGAAGAAAAATAGCAGAAGAAATAAAAAAAGAAGTAGATATAATAATAGTAGATTTTCATGCAGAAGCAACAGCAGAAAAAGTAGCAATGGGAAACTATTTAGATGGAACAGCAACAGTAGTCTATGGAACTCATACACATGTACAAACATCAGATGATAGAATATTACCAAAAGGAACAGGATACTTAACAGACATTGGAATGACAGGACCTAAAAACTCTGTAATAGGAATGGATATAGAAGCATCACTAAAAAGATTTGTAACAACTCTTCCAGAAAGATATAAAATGGCAGAAGGTGAATGTATATTTAATGGGTGTATTTTCGATATAAATGACGAAACATGTCAAGTTGATAAAATTACTAGAATTTATCTGTAGAAAAAGCGTGAAAGTTGTATAATAATGAAGATGAAAACTTCCATAAATTTCCAATAATATATAGACATATAGCCTCAAAAGTATTATAAATATAGTTGTCAAATACAGGAAATCAAATTTCCTAAATGTATTAAAAAGAAATAAAAATTAAATTAAAGGAGGCACAAACAATGGAAGTTTTAAAAATCTCATCAAAATCAAATCCAAATTCAGTAGCAGGAGCAATTGCTGGATTGGTGAAAGAAAATAGTAGAGCAGAAATGCAAGCTATAGGTGCAGGAGCACTAAATCAAGCAATAAAAGCAGTTGCAATAGCGAGAGGATTTGTAGCACCATCAGGAGTCGATCTAGTATGTGTACCAGCATTTGCAGAGGTAGAAGTAGAAGGGGAAGACAGAACAGGAATAAAAATTCTTGTAGAATCAAGAGTTTAATATATATCTAATGAAAGAAAGAGGAGTCGATATATCGACTCCTCTTTCTTTGGAAAAATTTTTGTATAATTTGACATATAATAAAAATACCAATATAATGTATACAAACATGTAGGAGGAGATATGAAAACTCTAATAGTAACAGGAGGAAACATAGAAAAACAATTCTTATTAAAAACGATAAAAGAAAGAGAATTTGAAACTATAATAGCTGTAGATAATGGATTAAAAGCACTAAATGAAATAAATATAAATCCACAACATATAGTAGGAGACTTTGACACAATAAAAAGTGAAATTTTAGACAAATATAAAGAAAATAAATCAATAAAAATACATGAGTTCAATCCAATAAAAGATAACACAGATACAGACATTGCAATAAGACTAGCAATAGAATTAAAAAGTGATGAAATAACAATAATTGGAGCTATAGGAACAAGAATAGATCATGTTTTAGGCAACATTCAGGTATTAAAATATGCACTAGACAGTAACATAAAATGTAGAATAATAGACGAAAACAATGAAATACAATTAATAGATAAAACTACAATTATAAAGAAAAAAGACATAACAAAAAAATATATATCATTAATTCCATTAACCGAAAAAGTAGAACACATAAACTTAAAAGGATTCAAATACGAGTTAAAAAATGGAACATTAACTATTGGTTCAAGCTTAGGGATAAGTAATGAAATATCAAAAGAAGAAGCAATAATAGAATTTGATAATGGAATTTTAATAATGATAAATTCAAAAGATTAAAATATAGAACAAATAGAAGAAAAAGCAAGAAATAATTAGTAACAATAATTTCTCAGGAAACGTTTTTATCTAGGAAGGAATGATTGCAGTAAAATGGAAGAAATAGAAGGACAAATAATAGATATAATATATCAAAACGAATTAAATAGTTATACAATAGCAGACTTTAATACCAAAGATGGTGAATTAACAATTGTAGGATACCTTCCATTTGTAAATGCAGGAGATACACTAAAAGTTTCAGGAAGATATGTTACACATCAAGAATATGGGGAACAATTTAAAGTAGAAACATTTGAAAAAACAGAACCCAAAACCCTAGAAGCACTAGAAATTTATTTATCATCTGGAAGCATTAAAGGAATAGGACCAGCTACTGCAAAAAAAATCATAAAAGCCTTTGGAGAAGACACTATAAACATTTTTAGAACAAATCCAGGAGCACTCTCATCTATACAAGGAATAAATTATGAAAAAGCAATGAAAATGGGAGAGAGCTTCAATGAAAATTGGGAATTATGGAATATAGTTAGTTTCTTAGAGCAATTTGGAATATCAGCAAGTCATGCAAAAAAAATATATAAGGATTTAGGCGCAGATGCCATAAACGAAATAAAAAAGAACCCATACATATTAGTAGACAAAGTAAGAGGAGTAGACTTCAAGCAAATAGATAAAATGGCAATGGATATAGGAATAGACATACAAGACGATTCTAGAGTAAAAAGCGGAATAAAATATAGTTTAAACTTAGTTAGTTATAATGGACATTGTTGTACTATAAAAGAAAATCTAATAGAATATGTAAAAGGACTATTAGGAGTACCAAGAGAGGTTATAGAAGATGAGATAATAAACTTAAAAGTTACAGAAGAAATTGTAGTTGAAAAAAGAGATGATGAAGAATGGATATATTTAATTCCATTTTATAAAGCAGAAGATAATATCGCTACAAGACTAGCAATAATAGATACTTCAAAAAACATAAAAAGAATTGGTAACTTTGAAGCAGAACTAAAAACAATAGAAAAGGAAGAAAATATAGAATTATCAGAAAAGCAAAAAGAAGCATTAAAAGCAGTAAATGATAATAATGTATGTATAGTAACAGGAGGACCAGGAACAGGGAAAACAACAATTATAAAAAGTATAATAGATATATATAAGAAAAAAGGAAAAAAAGTAGTACTATGTGCACCAACAGGAAGAGCAGCAAAAAGAATGACAGAAATGACAGGGGAAGAATCAAAAACACTGCATAGATTATTAGAAATAGGAAAAACAGGGGACGAAACTCAAAACATAGATATAGATTTAAATGTACAAATGATAGATGGAGACATTGTTATAGTGGATGAGATGTCAATGGTAGACGTATTTTTAATGAACTATCTAGTAAAAGCAATTTATCAAGGAACAAAATTAGTATTAGTAGGAGATGTAGACCAATTACCATCTGTAGGACCAGGAAGTGTATTAAAAGACATAATAAACTCAGAAAAAATCACAACAATACATTTAGACAAAATATTTAGACAAGCAGCAAAAAGCAAAATTGTGCAAAATGCACATAGAGTAAATAATGGAAAAATATTTGTAAAAAAAGATGAAATAGAAGACTTAAACAACGATTTTTTCTATATAAATGAATCGAATACGGATAAAGTAATAGGAAATGTTTTAACACTATGTAAAGACAGATTAAAAAGTTATGGAGACTATGAATTTTTTAAAAATATTCAAGTTATAACACCAACAAAAAAAGGGAGTCTAGGTACAAAAGAATTAAATATTCAATTACAAAGAATGTTAAATCCAAAAAGAGTAGGAATAGCAGAAAAAGCATATGGACAAACGATATATAGAGTTGGCGACAAAGTAATGCAAGTAAAAAATAATTATGATATAGCTTGGAGCAAAGAAAAGGAAAATGGAACAGGAGTATTTAATGGGGAACTAGGAAGAATAACAGATATAGACACAACTGATGGTGCAATAAAAGTAAAATTTGATGATGATAAAGAGGTATGGTATGAATATTCAGACTTAGAGCAATTAGAACACTCATATGCAATAACAGTACATAAATCACAAGGAAGTGAATTTGATGTAGTAGTAATGCCAATAGCTCAAAGTTCACCAATGCTATTAACAAGAAATCTTTTATATACAGCAATAACAAGGGCAAAAAAATTATTAATAATCATAAGTAGTGATAGAATAATACAATTTATGATACAAAACGCAGATAGCAAAAAGAGAAATACGGGACTAGAATATAAATTGAGGAATATAGGTGTTTAGATATTAATATATGCGATGTAGGGGTGCACAGTGTGCATCCGAAATGCAATGAATTAGCATATTATGAAATTACCGTGAAATATATGGAAAATTAATTGATTTTTAAAATAATATATTGTATAATTGGGTAAAATAAAAAGGCAAAGGAGAAGGAACATCAATGTTTGATACTTCAAAGATTAAAGTTTATGGATTTGTTGGACCATCAGGAACAGGGAAAAGTTATAGAGCACAATTTGTTGCTGGAGAAAACAACATAAAATACATTATAGATGATGGTTTATTTATAAACGATAATAAAATAATAGCAGGAACTTCGGCTAAGAAAGCAGACACAAAAATAGAAACTGTAAAACATGCACTATTTTTAAATAAACGAGAACAAGAAGAGATACAAAAAGCAATAGAAGAATACAAACCAGAAAGTATAATGATATTAGGAACATCAGATGGAATGGTACAAAAGATAGCACATAATTTAGGTTTACCAGAGATTACAAAAATAATTCACATACAAGATGTAGCAACACCAGAAGAAATGGAAAGAGCACATAATGTTAGAGTTACAGAAGGAAAACATGTAATACCAGTACCAACATTTGAGATAAAAAAAGACTTTTCAGGGTATCTATTAGATCCATTACAAATCTTCAAATCTAAAGGATATGGAAATGAACCATATGTAGACGAAAAATCAATAATAAGACCCACATTTAGTTATAATGGAAAATTCACTATATCAGATAATGTATTTAAACAAATAATAGAATACTTGAGCACAAAAACTTATGAAATAGATAAAATTAATCGTGTAAGAATTAATAAAAACGAAGTAGGACCTTCAATATATATAGAAGTTACATTAATATATGGATATAATGTAAAAGAAGCTTTAAAAGACTTTAAAGCAAAATGTAAAAAAGAAATAGAGAAACTAACAGCAATGAATATACAGAATATTATAATATTGGCAAAAACACTAAAAATGCCAGAACAATAATTAAGGAGGAAAAAATATGTCTTTTGTAGTAGCCATAGATGGACCAGCAGGAGTTGGTAAAGGAACAATAGCAAAAAGAGTTGCAGACGATTTAGGATTAATAACAATTGATACAGGAGCCACATATAGAAGTGTAACAGTTGCAATACTTGATAGAGGAATAAAACTAGAAGAAATAGACAAAATTAAAGAACTATTAAAGCAAATAAAAATAGAAATGGTTTTAGAAGAGGGAGAAACTAAGGTTTACTTAGATGGAAAAGATGTAACTACAAGAATAAGAGAAGATGATGTAAACAACTTTGTATCACCTGTATCAACAATTAAAGAAGTAAGAGAAGAAATGGGTAATCTACAGAGAAAATTAGCAGAAGGAAAAAATGTCATAATGGAAGGAAGAGATATTGGTACAGCTGTATTTCCAAATGCAACAGTAAAAATATTTTTAGATGCATCATTAGAAGAAAGAGCACTTAGAAGATATAATCAAAACCAAGAAACAGGAATAGACAAAGAGCTATCATATGAAGAAGTATATGAAAGTATAAAAGCACGTGACTATAATGATAGAAATAGACCAATAGGAGCATTAAAACAAGCAGAAGATGCAATATTAGTTGACACAACAGGAAAAGATATAGAAGAAAATATTAAACAGGTAGAAGATATAATAAGATCTAAAATACATGAATAAATATAATGTAGGGGCACATTGCATGTGCCCATTATTAAAAACAATGAAATCATATTATTAGAAGGGTAATTATTAAAATGATTAGAGCAATAATAAAATTTTTTCTCAATCTATTTTTTTCAATCTATTTTAGAATAGAAAAACACGGAGAAGAGAATTTACCAGAAGGTGCATATATATTAGCACCAAAGCACTTAAGTAATTGGGATCCGCCAGTAGTAGTAGCAAAAATGAAAAGAAATGATATATATATACTAGCCAAGCAAGAATTATTTGTTAACAAATTTGTAAAATTTTTAGCAAAGAAAACTAAAGTACTACCTGTAAAAAGGGGAGCACATGATACAACAGTTATAAAACAGAGTGTAAAAATATTAAGAGATAAGAATATATTATTAGTATTTCCAGAAGGAACAAGAAATGGTATAGAAAAAAATGGTAAGATACATAGTGGAGCAGTTGTAATGGCAAACATGGCAAAAGTTCCAATAGTACCAGTAGGAATACAAGCAACATATAAACCATTCTCTAAAGTCATAATAAATTTTGGAAAACCAATACAACCAAAACAAAAGAAATTAGAAAAAGAAGAAATAGAAAATGTAGCAAAAGATTTAATGGATAATATGATTAAGTTGACAAATGAAAAAATATGAGATATAATATATAATCGTAAAAATTTGAAGGGCACGTTAAAACGTGCCCCTACAATATTAATTTAAGAAATAAGATATTTTGAAAGGAATGAATATAAAAAAATGAGCAATGAAAAAATAAGAAACATAGCCATAATTGCACACGTAGACCATGGTAAAACAACATTAGTAGATCAATTATTAAGACAAAGTCATATATTTAGAGAAAATGAACAAGTAGAAGAAAGAGTTATGGACTCAAATGATATTGAAAAAGAAAGAGGAATAACAATACTTGCCAAAAATACATCTGTAATGTATGGAGACATAAAAATAAACATAGTTGATACACCAGGACATGCTGACTTTGGAGGAGAAGTTGAAAGAGTTTTAAAAACAGTAGATGGAGTATTACTATTAGTTGATGCTTTTGAAGGAACAATGCCTCAAACTAGGGAAGTTCTAAAAAAGTCATTATCATTAAACTTAAAACCAATAGTTGTAATAAATAAAATAGATAGACCAGGAGCAGATCCTGCCAAAGTTTTAGATGAAGTTATAAGTTTATTTATAGAATTAGATGCAACAGACGAACAATTAGATTTTCCAGTAGTATATACATCTGCAAAATTAGGAATTGCAAAAAAAGATTTATCAGAAGCAGATGGAAATATGGATTGTTTATTTAAAACAATAGTTGAAACAATAAAAGCACCAGAATGTAATGAAGAAGGTCCAATGCAAATGCTAGTATCTAACATTGACTATGATGACTATGTAGGAAGAATTGCAGTAGGTAGAGTAGAACGTGGTATAGTAAAAACAGGAATGCCAGTAGTTATATGTAAAAAAGAAGACAAAACAGTAAATGGAAGAATAGTAAAAGTATATACACATGTTGGACTAAATAAAGAAGAAGTAGAAGAAGCAAAAGCAGGAGATATTATAGAAGTATCTGGTATAGCAGATATCGGAATAGGAGAAACAATTTGTGATATTAACAATCCAGAGAAAATAGATTTTGTAGATATAGATGAGCCAACAGTTACAATGACATTTAGTGTAAATAACGGACCATTAGCAGGACGTGAAGGAGAATTTGTAACATCACGTCATATTAGAGATAGACTATATAAAGAACTTGAAAGAAATGTAAGTCTAAGAGTGAAAGAAACATCTCAAGCTGACTCATTTGAAGTGGCAGGACGTGGAGAATTACACTTATCTGTATTAATTGAAAATATGAGAAGAGAAGGATTTGAGTTATTAGTATCTCGTCCAAGAGTTATTATAAAAGAAATAAATGGAGAAAAATGTGAACCAATAGAAAACTTAGTAGTAAATGTTCCAGATGATTGTATAGGTACAGTAATTGAAAAATTAGGTAGAAGAAAGGCAGAAATGGTAAATATGGAACCAGCAGAAGCAGGACATACAAGAGTAGAATTTAAAATTCCTGCAAGAGGACTAATTGGATACCGTTCTGAATTTATGACAGATACAAAAGGAAATGGAACAATGAATCATGTATTTGATTCTTATGCACCATATAAAGGTGATATAACATCAAGAGTAAGAGGAACAATAGTTGCATTTGAGCCAGGAACATCAATCACTTATGGATTATATAATGCACAAGACAAAGGAGAACTTTTCATAGGACCTGGAGTAGAAGTTTATGAAGGAATGATAGTTGGAATAAACTCTCGTTCAGAAGACTTAGCTATAAACGTATGTAAAGAAAAGCACTTAACAAATACAAGAGCTTCTGGATCAGATGATGCATTACGTTTAGTACCACCTATTCAAATGTCACTAGAACAAGCTATAGAATTTATTCAAGATGATGAATTAGTAGAGGTAACACCAAAATCTATAAGATTAAGAAAGAAGATATTAAATAGTAAAGAAAGGGAACGTGCATCAAGAAATAAAATTGAAAAATAATTGCGATTTCAATCTTGTTTGCCTAGTGAAATAACAATTCTTTTTCAATTTACGATATAATATAAGGTCATATAAGTAAAATGAATAGAGAAGAATTATTAAAAATAAAAGAAGAAGCACTAAAAGAACATATTCCAATAATTATGGATGATACTTTAAATGTAATAGAAGAAACATTAAAAGATAAGAAAGTTGATAACTTATTAGAAATAGGAACTGCTGTAGGATATTCTGCAATATGCTTTAGCGAATTTTTATCAGAAAATGGTAAAATTGATACAATAGAACGTGACACAGAAAGAGTAAAGGAAGCCAAAATAAATATAAAAAGAGCAGAAGTAGAAGGAAAGATAAATATATTAGAAGGTGATGCAGTAGAAATTTTACCAACATTAAATAATAAATATGATGTAATATTTATAGATGCAGCAAAAGGGAAATATACCTTCTTTTTAAATGAAGCGTTAAGATTAATAAAGCCTAATGGTATAATTTTTGCAGATAATATATTATATAAGGGATATGTAATGAGTGATTATAACAAGCATAAACAAAGAACAGCAGTTAGAAATTTGAGAGAATATATAAAAGAAATTACTGAAAATCCAAAATTAGAAACAGAAATATTAGAAGCAGGAGATGGATTAGCAATAAGTAAAATAAAATAGATTGCAATTTAAGCAATCTATTTTTAATATCATAATAAAAATACACAAGCCAAAAAAGCAAATTTCACAAATTTAAAAAGATATGTTATAATAATGAACATGATAGGAGAGAAAAATGTATCGAATAGAGAATATAAAGATAAGGGAAGATATAGAAAAAGAAGAATTAATAAAATATATATGCAAAAAATATAAAATTAATATAAAAGATATATTATCTTGGAGAATATATAAAAAATCTATAGATGCAAGAGACAAAAATGATATATTTTATAATTACACAATAGATATAGAATCAAATAATAAAATAAAACATGCTAAAATAGTTGAAAAGGAAAAAATAGAACTCATAAATCTTAGTAATAATCCTATAAAAACTAGACCAGTAATAGTAGGAGCAGGACCTGCTGGAATATTTTGTGCATTAACATTAGTACAAAATGGAATAAAACCAATAATAATAGAACAAGGAAAAAAAGTAGAAGAAAGACAAAAAGATGTTGAAGAATTTAGAATGAAGGGAAAATTAAAAACACAAAGTAATGTTCATTTTGGAGAAGGAGGAGCAGGAACTTTTTCAGACGGAAAATTAACATCACGGAGTAAATAATATTTATGCAAAAAAGGTAATACAGGAATTTTACAATTTTGGAGCACCAGAGCAAATCTTATATACAAGTAAACCACATATAGGAACAGATAACCTAATTGAAATAATTAAAAACATGAGAGAAGAAATTATTAGACTTGGTGGGGAGTTTTTATTTAATGAAAAAGTCATAGATTTTGAAATAAAAGATGGAAAGATAGAAAAGATCATTACAGATAAAAGAGATATAAAAACAAATATAGTAGTATTAGCTATTGGGCATAGTGCTAGAGAAACCTTTTATAAATTATATGAAAGAAATATAGAAATGAAAAGAAAAAATTTCTCAGTTGGATTAAGAATAGAGCATTTACAAACTATGATAAACGAGTCTCAATATGGAACAAATACAAAATTAAAACTTCCGCCAGCAGAATATAAACTAGCATATCATGGAGAAAATGGACGTTCATGCTATACTTTTTGTATGTGTCCAGGAGGAGAAGTAATAGCCTCATCTAGTGAAAAAGGTACAATTGTAACAAATGGAATGAGTAAATTTGTACGTAATGGAATTAATGCAAACAGCGCAATCTTAGTAAACATTACACCAGAAGATGTAGGAGAAGGAGAAAATCCTTTAAAGGGAATAGATTTTCAAAAGAAATTAGAAGAATCGGCCTTTAAATTAGGAGGAAGTAATTATTATGCACCAATCCAAAGAGTAGAAGACTTTATAAATAATAGAAAATCTGATATAATAGGAGAAATAAAGCCTACATATACACCAGGAGTTACATTATCAAATTTAAATGATATATTACCAGATTTCGTATCTAAAACTTTAAAAGAGGGAATAATATATTTCGATAAAAAAATTAAAGGTTTTGCAAATCCTGATGCTATACTAACAGGAGTAGAGACAAGAAGTTCATCTCCAGTAACGATATTAAGAAATGAAAAATTACAATCAAACATAGAAGGAATATACCCTTGTGGAGAAGGTGCAGGCTATGCAGGAGGAATAACATCAGCAGGAGCAGACGGAATAAGGTGTGCAGTAGAGATTTTTTATATTCTAGGAAAGTTATCATAGTATGATAACTTTCCGTAGAAGATAATTATGGAGGAAGTTAGATTTTGTAGCAGTTTCCACTGTGTACATTTCTTAGCCGTAGCATTTTTAATGCGTACGGATAAGTTATGCGTTAGTAAATCTTAGTTACGGCTTGTAAAAATAAAGAGAAAGGTTGTTAATAAATATGGAAATTGATAAGAAAACAAAAAAGAGATTTAACATTATAGCAATAATATGTATAATAGTATTTTGCATAACAATCTCTCCAAAGACACTACAAAATGATACATTTTATACAATAAAAATAGGAGAGCACATTACTGAAGCTAAAACAATAGACATGGAGGATCAATTCTCTTGGCATAAAGACTTAAAATATACATATCCTCATTGGTTATATGATACAGGAATATATTTAATATATAATGCAGGAGAAACTATAGCTACAAATATGGGAATAAATGCAGAGACAGGGGGAATGACAGCAATATATATATCAACAATGATTTTAGCATCAATATTAGGAATATTAATATATAAAACAAATGTTAAAATAAACAAAAATTATATAGTATCATTTATCTTAACCCTAGGAGTTATATATCTATTAAGAAACTTTATAGCAGCAAGAGCCCAATTAGTTTCGTATATATTGTTTACATTAGAAATACTATTTATAGAACAATTTTTAAATACAAAAAAGAAGAGATATGCAATTGGACTATTTATAATAGCTACACTAATAGCAAATTGTCATGCGGCAGTATGGTATTTATTCTTTATACTAGCATTACCATATATAGGAGAAGCATTATTAATAAAATTAATAGAGTCAAATTTATCATATAAAACAAAGAGAATAATAACTAATTATAGAATAAAGAAAATAGAAAACACATTAAAAAAGGTACAAGATGAAAATAAGAAAAATAAAATAAATGATAAAATAGAAAAACTAAAAAGCCAAAAAGAAGAATTAGATGAAAAAATAATTAGAGGTAGTTTAGCAGTCAAAAAAATGGAAGAAAAATCATTAAGAATAAAAATAGAAAGAAGAACTAATATAAAATGGTTAATATTAGTATTAGCAATTTGCCTATTTTCAGGATTACTCACACCACAAACAAGCTTCGAACCTTATACACATATGATTAAATTATTAAGTGGAAATACAACTGCAAGTATATCAGAGCACCTTCCAATAGTATTAATAGACTCAATAGATGCATTAATAATACTAACAATACTATTAACATTTTTAATATTTACAGATACAAAAGTAAGCTTTAAAGACTTATTTATGCTAGGAGGGTTAACTATATTAATGTTAATATCTAGAAGACAAGCATCAATATTAGCACTAATAGGAGTATACTCTCTAAATAGAATAATAACAGACTTTATAAACAAATATGATAAAGAAGGTATAGAAAATAAAATAATAAAAGAATTAGTAAAACCATATGGAACATTAGTAATAAGCTTAGTTTTAGTACTTTGCGGTATAACATTTTATCGTCCTAAAATTGATGATAAATATGTAAATGAGGCTTTGTATCCAGTACAAGCAAGTGAATTTATTTTAAAAAATCTGAATGTTGATAATATAAGACTATATAATAATTATAATTTTGGTAGCTATTTATTATACAAAGATATACCAGTATTTATAGATTCAAGATGTGATCTATATAGTCCAGAATTTAATAAAAAAGATATTTTCTATGATGCATTAAATATTGCAAGTTTAGGAGTATATTATGAAGACAAATTTGAGGAATATGGAATAACACATATAATAACAAATGCAGATAGTAAACTAAAAATGTTATTAGAAAAAGACAATAACTATACAGATATATATCAGGATGATTATTTTTGGATTTTCCAAAGAAATATATTAGTTGAAAAATAATTATTGATTATATATTGACAAAGAAATGATATTAAATATAGGAGAATAAGATGGACACATATATAGTAGATGAAGAAAAAGCAGGTATTAGAATAGATAAAGCAATAGGATTAATAGAAAACACATTATCAAGAGTTGCGATTCAAAGATTATTAGATGAAGGAAATATTTTAGTAAATGGAAAAACAACAAAGGCTTCATATAAGACAAAATTAGGAGATGAAATAATAATACAAAAACAAGAACCTAAAAAAGTGGATATAATTGCACAAGACATACCTATAGAAATACTATATGAAGATGAAGATATAATAGTTGTAAATAAACCGAAAGGAATAGTTGTACATCCAGCAAATGGAAATCCAGATGGAACACTAGTAAATGCAATAATGAATTTATGTGGAAATAGCCTCTCTGGTATAGGGGGAGAAATTAGGCCAGGAATAATACATAGATTAGACAAAGATACCTCAGGAGTATTAATTATTGCGAAAAATGATATGGCACATATTAATATTAGTAATCAAATAAAGAATAGACAAACTAAAAAAATATATATAGCATTAGTAAGGGGAGTAATAAAAGAAAACGAAGCAACCATAGATATGCCAATAGGAAGAAGCAAAAAAGATAGAAAAAAGATGGCAGTTACAAAGGATGGGAAAGAAGCAGTAACTCATTTTAAAGTATTAAAAAGATATGATAATTTTACATTATTAGAGATAAAGATAGATACAGGTAGGACACATCAAATAAGAGTTCATATGGCAGAAATAGGATATCCAATAGTTGGAGATTATGTGTATTCAAATGGAAAAAATCCATTTAATGTAGAAGGACAAATGTTACATGCAAAACAGATTGAATTTGTACATCCAAGAACAGGAAAAAACATGAAAATTGAAGCACCGATACCTAAATATTTTCAAGACATAATATATATTTGCGATACTAAAATAATGGAAGAATGTAGGGGCGATTATTAATCGCCCGCGGTTCAAAGAAAAATTATTTATGAGGGAGGGTAAGATGGAGAAAAATGAAATACGTTTACAAAAATATTTAGCAGAATGTGGAATTGCATCAAGGAGAAAAGCAGAAGAATATATACAAAAAGGAAAAGTACAAGTAAATGGAAAAATCATAACCGAATTAGGAGTAAAAATAGACCCAGATAAGGATATAGTATATTTCAACAATAAAAAAGTAGAAAAACAAAATGAGAATATATACATATTATTAAATAAGCCAATAGGATATGTAACTACAACAAAAGACCAATTCAATAGACAGACAGTATTAGACTTAATAAAAGGAATAAATAAAAGGATAGTGCCAGTCGGAAGACTAGACATGTATACATCTGGAGCATTAATATTAACCAATGATGGAGAATTTACATATAAAGTAACACATCCAAGTCATGAGATAACAAAAACATATGTTGCTACATTAAGAGGAATTATTATAAATGAAGAAATAGAAGAATTAAGAAATGGAGTAGAAATAGAAGACTATTTAACACGTCCTGCAAAAGTAAAAATATTAAAAACAGACACAGAAAAGAATATATCCAGAATAGAGATAACAATACATGAAGGAAAAAATAGACAAGTAAGAAAAATGTGTGAAACAATTGGAAGAAATGTAATGGCATTACATAGAAGTAAAATAGGTAATATAGGTGTAAAAGATCTAAAAATAGGAGAATGGAGATATTTAAATCCAAACGAAATCAAAAACTGTTTGAAAAAATACTAAAAACTCTTGAATATTTTGTTTTATAATTGTATAATATAAAAGAAATTTTAGAAAAAAGATAAAATCAATAAGCATTTGTCTTTCTATATAAAACGGAAGGATATGAAACAGAGAATGAAGGAAAAGTTACACAAAATAGTTGAAATAACAGATTTAAAGGATATGTTAAAAAAGTCATGCGAAATTTATGGAGACAGACCAGCTTATAAACTAAAAACAAATAAACCAAATGAATATAAAGTAATTACTCATAAAGAAGTAAGAGAAGATATTAACTATTTAGGGACAGCACTTATAAAAATGGGATTAAAAGGAAAAAGGGTAGCAGTAATAAGTGAGAATAGATATGAATGGGGAATATCATATTTAGCCATTACATGTGGTACAGGAATAGTAGTACCATTAGATAAATCATTACCAGATAATGAAATTGAAAATTTAATAGTTCGTTCAGGTGCAGAGGCAATAATTTTTTCAAATAAATATATGGAACTATTAAAGAAATTAAAAGAAAAAGGTGTGGGAAAATTAAAACATCTTATCTCAATGGATTTAAAAGAACATACTAATGGTATTTACTCTGAAAAATTATTATTAGAAAAAGGAAAGAAACTATTAGAAGATGGAATGAGAGATTTTATAGATGCCAAGATAGATGCAAACTCTATGGGGATAATGTTATTTACTTCTGGAACAACTGCTATGTCAAAAGCTGTTATGTTATCACATAAAAATATATGTGCTAATTTAATGGATATTGCTTCTACTTTAGAAATTCATGAACGAGATACAATGTTATCATTTTTGCCTTTACACCATGTATTTGAATGCACAACAGGTTTTCTTTATCCATTATATAAAGGAACGTGTGTAGCATATTGTGATGGAATCAAGCATATTCAAGAAAATTTGCAAGAATATCATGTAAGTGTAATGGTTTCAGTTCCAATATTATTTGAAAGTATGTATAAAAGATTGATAAAAACCATTGAAAAACAAGGAAAATTAGAAACAGTCAAAAAAGGAATAAAAATTAGTGAAGGACTATTAAAACTTCATATAGATGTTAGAAAAAAAATATTTAAAGAAATACATGATAAATTAGGAGGAAAAGTAAGATTGTTTATAAGTGGTGCTGCTGCAATGGATCCAGAAATCGAAAAGGGCTATAACCAATTAGGAATAAGAATCGCTCAAGGATATGGATTAACAGAGACTTCACCAGTTATTGCTACTGGTTCAGATTTTAACTATAGATTAGGCTCTATTGGAAAAGTTTGCCCAAGTGTACAAGCAAAAATATCGAAACCTGATGAAAACGGAATTGGAGAGCTAATAGTTAAAGGACCAAATGTAATGATTGGGTATTATGAAAATGAAGAAGCAACAAAAAGAGCATTGAAAGATGGATGGTTTTATACAGGAGATTTGGCCCAAATTGATAAAGATGGATTTATTTTTATTGTTGGAAGAAAAAAAAGCGTAATAGTTTTAAAAAATGGAAAAAATGTATTTCCAGAGGAACTTGAAAATTTAATAAACAGGATAGAAGGAGTAAAAGAGTCTATTGTATATGGAAAACCTGAAAACGAAGATGAAAAAAATCCAAAGGTATGTGCAAAAATTGTATATGATGCAGAAATAATGGAAGAAATGTATAAAATTACTGGACAAGAAAATATAAAAAAATTTTTAAATTCAAAAATAAAAGAAATAAATAAAACAATACCAACATACAAATATATACGTGAAATAGAAACAACTACTGAAGAACTTGTGAAGACTACAACCGCAAAGATTAAAAGGCATGAAGAAATAAAAAAAATTTTGTTAAAAAAATGAAATTTTTGACAAAAGAATATATTATAGGACAGATATTACAGCAATATTACAAAAATATTACAAAAAAATAATATTTTTGCTATTGTAGTATTGAAAAAAATGTTGTATAATCAAATTATATTACGGAAGAAAGACAAAGGAGGTATGTTTACAATGTTTTGGAATAAGAAAAGGTCTGGCATAGTAAACGTAAAAATGGTGATAACTGAAGAAAAAATATTATCTAATATTGGAAAGATACAAAAATTAATTGACCCAACAAGTAAGAAAACAATTATCCAATTGGATGATGATACATATTTCAAAGATTTGATAGAGTCAATCAAAATGTATTTAGTGGAATATCCAAATAAAAAGAATTTCCCAGAATCAGTATATAATGCTGCATATGAATTAGTAGAATATGCTACAAATCAATTTGAGGAGAATACAAAGCAAATAGAAGAATTGATACGTCAAAGAGAAACAAACATTATGGCTTCAACAAATTTAAAAGAAATATTAAAGAATGTAGAAGAAAATGGACAAAATTGTGAAAATTATATTCAAAAATCAGAAGGGCAATTTGGAGAAGATATAATTACTGCATTAAATATGATAGGAACATCAGGCAATAAAGATACAGATGAATATAAAGCAGCAGTTAGATTAATAAAAGCCAGAATCAATAATTTGGAGACAAATCTTCATATTGAGATAGACATGGAAAGAATTGAAGACAGATCAAAAGCATTAAGTTATATAGGTTTAGAAGTAGCAGAAGCATTAAAAGAGATACCAGCACCAGAAATGACACCAGTAACACAAAATGTACAAGAAGTTAAAGGAGAAATGGCAATAAATCAGAATGTACAAACAGTTGAAGTAACAGGACAGACTGAAGAAGCTCAGTACATAGAAGAAACTCAGGTTCAAGCAAAGAAATCCCTATGGCAGAAATTTAAACAAAGTAAAATGGGAAAAGTAATGACAGCAATATTTAGAATAAGAATTGTTATGGTAGATAATGCATTACCTGAAGGAAGAGGAGAATAATGTATAGGTATGTCGAGACAAGAAAAAAACATAAAAATAAGAAAAGTATTTTCTTATTTTTATGTTTTTGAGAAAACACTTGAAAAATTTACTTTGCAAATTTTTTTTGAGGTACTGTACCTAATATAGAAAATGAAAAACTAAAAAAATTTTATAAAAAGTATTGACAAAATATTAATTAACCATTATAATTAATAAATGTCAGAAGGAGATACATGCGGGTGTAGTTCAATGGTAGAATTCCAGCCTTCCAAGCTGACTACGTGGGTTCGATTCCCACTACCCGCTCCAAATATTCTTCTGGCATAACTTTATAAAAATGCTCCTTTAGCTCAGTTGGTTAGAGCAACCGGCTCATAACCGGTAGGTCCAAGGTTCGAGCCCTTGAAGGAGCACCAAAATAAACACCAATGAATCGTTGTATTCGTTGGTGTATTATATTTTTATTTAAGCATAGAATGATTGTGAAGAGCATAGAGTAATTTATATATTTATAATATAATCATACTTATAATTAAAAATTATATAGGAGATATAACATTATATAAATTTATATATGAATAAATATCAGTAATTAGAAAAGTGGAGAAAATATCTTGAATTATAAAAAGGGTATTGATTTTTTAAAACATTAATAATACAATAATATCATGCATAAGCTGTGAATAGAAAGAAGAGGGATATATAGTGGTTATAATATTAGATGCTATGGGTGGAGATAATGCTCCAGATGCAGCAATAAAAGGAGCAGTTAAAGCTATAAAAGAAGTTCAAGAAAATACAGAAATAATATTAACAGGAAACGAAGAGATAATCAATTCTCGAGTAAAAGAGTTATTTGGAAAAAATACAATAGGAGTAATATCACCCAAAATAAAGATATATAATACAACTGAAACAATAGAAATGGAAGATAAACCAACTGAAGCGATAAAACATAAAAAAGACTCATCAATGGTAGTTGGATTTAAATTATTAAAAGAAGGAAAAGGTGATGTATTTGTTTCTGCTGGAAACTCAGGAGCATTACTTACAGGAGCAACACTATTAGTAGGAAGGATAAAAGGAATAGATAGGCCAGCATTGGCAGGAATTCTACCATCATACCATAGTAGACTACTATTAATAGACTCGGGGGCAAATACAAACTGTAAGCCAATAAATCTATTACAATTTGCGCAAATGTCTACAATATACCTAAAAAATACATTTGGAATAGAAAAACCAGCAATAGGATTATTAAATATAGGAACTGAAGAAACAAAAGGAAATGAACTGACTAGGGGGTCATATAATTTATTAAAAGAAAAATCAGAAGAACTAGGTATTAATTTTATTGGAAATGTCGAAGGAAGAGATGCTTTTTCCGGTAAAATTGATGCAATAGTTACAGATGGATTTACAGGAAATATATTTTTAAAAGCAATTGAAGGAGTAGGTAAATTAGTAAAGAGATCTTTGACAGAAAGCTTAAAACACAATATATTATCTGTAATTGGAGCAATACCATGTATGCCAGCTATAAATAGATTTAAGAAGACAATGGATTATAAAGAATATGGAGGAGCATTATTTTTGGGAGTGAAAAAACCAGTAGTAAAAGCACATGGAAGTAGTGATGAATATCTATTTTACTTCACAATAAAACAAGCAGAACAATTTGTAAATAATAAAGCAGTAGATAGAATGATAGAAGAATTTGAAAAAATATAAAAAAACCATTGACAAAAATGAAAATCTATATTATCTTGATACTAAATTAAAAATAACTAAAGGAGGAAAATATAAATGGAAAACGATGAGATTTTCGAGAAGGTAAAAAAAATAATTATTGAACAATTAAGTGTAGCAGAGGATGCTGTTACAAAGGATGCATCTTTTATAGATGACTTAGGAGCAGATT
Organism: uncultured Clostridium sp.; assembly: GCA_947088765.1. GTDB lineage: Bacteria > Bacillota > Clostridia > TANB77 > CAG-508 > CAKPSH01. The sequence continues at coordinate 33,117 of CAMUHU010000009.1, forward strand.
CATTAGATGTAGTTGAACTAATAATGGCATTAGAAGAAGAATTCGACATGGAAATCCCTGATGCAGACGCCGAGAAAATTGCTACAGTAAATGATGTTGTAGAATACATAAAAGAAAAACAATAAAATTTCTCTCTACAAATATGCAGAAAATGAAAATTGCTACAGTAAATAATGTTGTAAAATGCATAAAAAACAAACAATAAACTAAAAAGTGCCATAATAATGGCATTTTTTAGTTTATAAAACATTGACAAAAATATTGTATTATATATATAATAGGTTTAAATATAATATAAACAAGTTATAAGAAAAGGAGAGATAGTTATGAACATTAAAGTTACAGGAAAAGATGTAAAAGTTACAGATGCAATAAAAGATTATGCAGAAAAAAAATTAGAGAGAATTGAGAAGTATTTTGAAGGAGAAGATATAGACTCAATAGTTACAGTAAAATCAGAAAAAAATACACAAGTAGCAGAATTACAAGTAAACACAAAATTTGATATATTTAGAGCTGTAACAGAACATGCAGACCTTTATGCTGCAATAGACAAAAATATAGATATATTAGAAGGACAAATAAGAAAATATAAAACAAGAAAAGATAAAATGAATAGAGACAATTCCTTAAAAGTTAAAGAAACAGTATTTACAGAAGAAGTGAAACCTATTGAAGATGAAATTATAAAAACATTATATTATGAAATAAAACCAATGGCTCCAGAAGATGCGAAGCTAAAATTACAAGAAAAACCAGGAAATAATTTCTATACATTTATAAATATTGATACAGGTAAAGTGAATGTGATTTTTAGACTAAAGGATAGTAAGAATTATGGTCTAGTAGAACCACAAAACTAAAAATTCAAAAGATAATTGTCATCTGGTGTTGTTGTTCTTCAAAAGAAAATCCTCGGCGTACAACAGTACGCCTACAGTATTTCTTTTTTGAATGCCTAGCCATATAACAATTCCTTTTTGAATTTTGAATTGAATACTGTAGGGGTGGCAGAAGTAAGAGAAAGAGTACAGGAAGAAAAGTTTTTCTTTCTGTATTCTTTTACGAAGAGGTATGGAAAATTTGGCATTGCCAAATTTTCTGAGCGTCCGTTTTGCAGTAATATGTATAAAATATGTAAAGGAAAAAAGATATGAAAATAGGAATAGATATTGGTGGAAGCCATATTGCGGTAGGATTAGTTGAAAGCAATGGCAATATTGTAGTAAAAAAAGAAAAGAACATAATTGCAGAGGACAGGAAGAATATAGAAAAATTTATAGAAGAAACAATCGCAATATCCATAAATGAAATTTTAAGGAATAATAAAACTAAATCGAAAGACATAGAAATGATAGGAATAGCATGTCCAGGAAGCTCAAAAGATGGTGTAATTGTTAAAGCAGAAAATCTTAGAATATATAATTTCCCAATAATAGAAAAATTGCAAAGATATTTTTCAGCACCAATAAAGCTATCAAATGATGCTAAATGTGCAGGATTATGCGAAAAGAAATATGGAGCATTAAAGGAATATGAAGATGCAATATTTATGTGTCTAGGTACAGGAATTGGGGGAGCAGTTTTTATGAATGGAAAAATGCTAATACCTAAAAAATATCTTGGTATGGAGCTAGGACATATGACGATAAAAAAAGATGGACTAGAATGCACATGTGGCAGAAAGCGGATGTTTTGAAATCTATGCTTCAATGAAAAGATTAAAAGATAAGATTGCAAAAAGATTAAATTTATCAGAAGACTTAAATGGAGAAATTATATTTGAATTTGCAAGAAGGAATATGAATAAAATCGAAAACATATTAGAAGAATTTGCAGATGATTTAGCAGAAGGAATAACGAATGCAGTAAATATATTTGAGCCAGAAGCAATCTGCATAGGAGGAAGTTATGTATATCATACAGACATATTAGAAGAAAAAGTAAAGAATGCTTTAAATAAAGCAAAAACATATAACAACGAAATACCAAAAATAGTAACAGCACAATTTGGGAATGATTCGGGAATAATAGGAGCAACACTATTGTAAGTATGCAAAAAAGCGAAGCGAATTTTGCAATACTTTACAATAGTGTTGCTCCGCCAGCACCATGGAAAATTTTCGAAGAAAATTTTACTGGGAATAATAGGAGCAACATTGTTGTAAAGTGCAAACACAAACTTGTATTTAATATAAAATGTATTAAATATTGATTTATAATAGTTAATATGCTAAAATAAAACCAAAAGAAAAGGAATAATAAGAAATGGAAGAACAAGAATATATATTAAAAAATGTAAAATCATTTGAGCCAAAACACATATTTGAATGTGGGCAATGCTTTAGATGGGATAAAGAAGAAGATAATTCATATACAGGTATATTTGGAAATAATATTTTGAACGTAAAAAAGGATAAAGAAGATATTATATTAAAAGGTATATGTAATGGAAATATAGAAGAGATATGTAAAAAATATTTTGATTTAGAAACAGACTATGACAAAATAAAAAATAAATTAGCAAATATAGATGAATACTTAGCAAATAGTATCAATTATGGAAAAGGAATCAGAATTTTAAATCAAGATTTATGGGAAACAATAATATCTTTTGAAATTTCTGCAAATAATAATATTCCTAGGATAAAAGGAATAATAGATAGAATATGCAAAAACTATGGTAATGAAATTAAATGGAATGAAAAAACATATTATACATTTCCAAGTATACAACAATTAAGTAAAGCTAGTATAGAAGACTTAAGAAAATTAGGACTAGGATTTAGGGATAAGAGAATATATGAAACAACACAAATATTCTTAAAAGGACAAATGACTTTAGAAGAATTAGAAAATGAACAAGACACAGAAAAAGTCAAAGAAAAGCTATTAACATTACCAGGAGTTGGACCAAAAGTTGCAGATTGCATATTATTATTCTCTTTAAAAAGATATGAGGTATTTCCAATAGATGTATGGGTACGAAGAGTCATGAATGAATTATATATACATCAAGAAGATGAAGAAAAAGTATCAAAAAGACAATTACAAAAATTAGCAAAAGATAAATACTCAAATTTGGCAGGGCTAGCACAACAATATTTATTTTATTGGAAGAGAGAAGCTTAAAAAAGGAAGGAGTAAAATTAAAATAGTACAATATGTTAAAATAATTTAAAAGTCTATAGAAAAGGGCAAGGTATATGAGTTTAAGATTAATATATGGAAAATCAGGAACAGGAAAAAGTGAATATATATTAAAAGAAATTAGTAATTTAATAGATAATGAAGAAAAGATATACATTATAACACCAGAGCAATTTTCTTTTACATTAGAAACAAAATTACTTGAAACAATAAAGGAAGAAGCAGTTATAAATGCAGAAGTATTAACATTTAATCGTATGGCACATAGAGTAAAAAGTGAAGTTGGTGGACTCACCAAAACAGATTTATCTTCATATGGAAAATCAATGATAATATATGACATTTTAGATAAGAATAAGAAAGAATTAAAATTACTAGGAAAATCTGCTAAAAATGTAGAAATTATATCAAGACTTATCACAGAACTAAAAACACATTGGATAAAATTAGAAGATATAGAAAAAGTAATAGAAGATGAAAAAGACATATACTTAAAAAGTAAATTACAAGACATATTATGCATATATAAAAAATTTGAAGAAAGAATAAAAAACAATTTTATAGATGAAAATGATACTTTAACAATACTTGCAAATCAATTATCATATACTAATATGTTTGAAAACA
>CAMUHU010000010.1 GCA_947088765.1 uncultured Clostridium sp.
CTTGAATCACTTTTTTTCTATATTTTTTGTTTCACATCAATTGTAACACTACATTCTGTACAATAAATATACTTATATTTTATGCACTTTATTAATAAAATATTATATTAATAAAGCACCCAACAATTATTTCTTGTTTGGTGCTATTATTATACTAATATCATCTGATTTTTTATATTTTTTTATTATATCTTCTGAGAATGATGCTACTTGATTTGATAATACTATTGTTTTATAATTGTTATCTACTAATTCCTTTAGCTTATTATCTATCATATCAAAATCATCAATATCATATACATCCATTCCTAAGTTTTTAAATAATTTAAAACTATCATCCTCTTTATATTTTATCCAAGATATTTTCATATTCTCTCCTATTAATTCTATTTCTATTATCTTGAACAATTTGTTGTTTTTTATACATATAAATTTTTTGTTACAGCAGGGCACATGCAATGTGCCCCTACATTTATTTAATTAATAATTCACCATCTTTGTAATCTACTATTACTTTTGTATTTGGTAATATTTCTTGCATTATTATCTTCTTTGCTATCAAAGTTTCTAATTTCTTTTGTACAAATCTTTTTAATGGTCTTGCACCATATACTTCATCATATCCATTGTCTATTAGATAATCTTTTGCATTCTGTGTTAATTCTAGTTTTATTTGTTTATCCTCTAACCTTCTTTCTAGGTCTTTTATTAATAATTCTAAAATTTTTGATATCTCATTCTTCATTAATGGTTTATAAAATACTATTTCATCAAGACGATTTAAAAATTCTGGTCTAAAGTTAGATTTTAGTAATTTTTCTACCTCGTCTTTTGCTTTTTCTGATATTTCTCCATTGTCTTGTATTCCTTCTAATATATAATCTGAACCTAAGTTAGATGTCATTATTATTATAGTGTTTTTAAAATCCACTGTTCTTCCTTGTGAGTCTGTAATACGTCCATCATCTAGTACTTGTAATAATATATTAAATACATCTGGATGTGCTTTTTCAATTTCATCAAATAATACTACTGAATATGGTTTTCTTCTTACTGCTTCTGTTAATTGTCCGCCTTCCTCATATCCTACATATCCTGGAGGTGCACCTATTAGTCTTGATACAGAATATTTCTCCATATACTCAGACATATCTATTCTAATTATATTATGTTCATCATCAAATAAAGCTTCTGCTAATGATTTTGCAAGTTCTGTTTTTCCTACTCCTGTTGGTCCCAAAAACATGAATGAACCTATTGGTCGTTTTGGGTCTCCAATTCCTGCTCTTGAACGTATTATTGCTTCTGATACTTTTTCTACTGCTTCCTCTTGCCCAATAACTCTTTTATGCAAAATTTCTGGTAAATTTATTATTTTTTCTCTTTCTCCTTCCATTAGCTTAGTAACTGGTATTCCTGTCCATCTCGAAATAATTTTTGAAATTTCATCTTCGGTAACTTTATTTCTTAATAAACTATCTTCTTTACCTTTTTCTGATATCTCTTCTTCTATTTTTAACTGCTTTTGTAATTCTGGTAATTTACCATATTTTAATTCTGCTGCTTTATTTAATTCATAGGCTCTTTCTGCTCTTTCGATTTCAGCATTTATTTTTTCTATTTCTTCTCTTAATTTTTGAACTTTTACTATTGCTTCTCTTTCATTTTCCCATTTGGCTTTCATTTCATTAAACTTTGTCTTTAGTTCAGCTATTTCTTTTTGTATATTTGATAATCTTTGTTTTGAGATTTCGTCATTTTCCTTTTTTAATGCGGTTTCTTCTATTTCTAATTGCATTATTTTTCTTGATATCTCATCTAGCTCTGATGGCATTGATTCCATTTCTGTTTTTATTAGGGCACATGCTTCGTCTACTAAATCTATTGCCTTATCTGGTAAAAATCTGTCTGAGATATATCTATGTGATAGAGTTGAAGCAGCAATTAGAGCATTATCCGCAATTTTTACTCCATGATATACTTCATATCTTTCTTTTAATCCTCTTAATATTGAAATGGTATCTTCGATAGTTGGTTCATCTACTTGAACTGGTTGAAAACGTCTTTCTAATGCTTGGTCTTTTTCTATATATTGTCTATATTCATTTAAAGTAGTAGCTCCTATACAGTGTAATTCTCCTCTAGCAAGCATTGGTTTTAATAAATTTCCTGCATCCATTGCTCCATCTGTTTTTCCTGCACCAACTATTGTATGAATTTCATCTATAAATAATATTATTTTACCTTTGCTCTTTTTTATCTCCTGTAATACTGCTTTTAATCTTTCCTCAAATTCTCCTCTATATTTTGCTCCTGCCACTAATGCACCCATATCTAATGAAAATATAGTACATTCTTTTAGTCCCTCTGGAACATCGCCTCTTACAATTCTTAATGCTAGGCCTTCTGCTATTGCTGTTTTTCCAACTCCTGGTTCACCTATTAAACAAGGATTATTTTTTGTTTTTCTAGATAGAATTCTTATTACATTTCTAATTTCACTATCTCTACCTATTACTGGATCTAATTTTTGACTACGAGCAAGTTCTACTAGATCTTGACCATATTTTTTTAATACATCATAAGTAGATTCAGGGTTATCTGATGTAACTCTTGTATTTCCTCTTACACTTGCTAAAACTTTCAAAAATTCATTTTTATTTATATTATATTTTGTAAATAAGTCTTTTACTTCTCTATTAGCATTATCTATCAAAGAAATCATAATATGTTCAACAGATACATATTCATCTTTCATATTTTTAGCTATTTTCTCTGATTTAGTTAATACTAAGTCTACATCTTGTGATACATAAAATCCATCATTTGGTCTAGCTCCACCTGTAATTTTAGGTTTCTTTTCTACTTTTTCTTTTACATGATTTTGAAAAGCACTTTCATCAATTTTCATCTTTTTTAATAGTTCTTTTACTAAACTATTATCTTGCTCTAATAATGCTAGTAGTAAATGTTCTTGCTCTATTTGAGCATTTTGATTTTCTATAGCTAATTCTTGTGCTCCTTGTATTGCTTCTAATGATTTTTGTGTGAATTTTTGTATATCCATTGATTATACCTCCTTATTCTATTATTCCCAATTTATCTAACTTCTAATTTCTAACCTCTAGAATATTATATACTCAAAAATTAGCACTGTCAATATGAGAGTGCTAATTTTCACATAATGTTCATTTTTTAACGCAAAATTTATTTTTAAATCTTGTGAAATTTGCTTCACAAATTTCCCATGCTTAGATCTATAAATTTTGCTACAACGCAAAATTTATTTTTAAATCTTGTGAAATTTGCTTCACAAATTTCCCATGCTTAGTTCCATAAATTTTGCTACAACGCAAAATTTATTCCTCTTGCGACCACATTTTTCATGTTGTCGATTAGGTCGTCTATTTCTTTGGGTGTTACTATCATGTTATAGTCGTTTGGTACTAATGCTTCTTTTATTGTTTCGTAGTTGTCTTCGTCTTTTAGTTTGTTTAGATATTCGTTTGATTGTGCTTCTTGTTGTAGTTTTTCTATGAATAAGTCTAAACAGTCGTTTACTAATACAGCACTTTCTACTACTGTTGGTATTCCTAATGCAACTACCGGTATTCCAAGTGTCTTTTTGCTTAGTTCTTTTCTTGTGTTTCCAACTCCTGCTCCTGGTACTATTCCTGTGTCTGCTATTTGTATTGTACTACTTATTCTTTCTATGCTCCTAGAAGCTAATGCATCTATTACTATTATTAATTTTGGTTTTATATTGTCTACTATTCCTTTTAATATTTCTAGTGTTTCTATTCCTGTTGTCCCTAATACTCCTGGAGATATTGCACTTACTGGTCTTGTTCCTTCTTCTAAGTATTCAGGCATATAGTTTAATATATGTCTTGTTACATCTATTTCAGTTATTGCTTTAGGTCCTAATGAATCTGGTGTTACATATTCATTTCCAAGTCCTACTACTAAAATATCTTCTGCTTTACCAATTTGAGCATCTATTAATGCTTTTAATTCTCTTGATAATATATCTGCTGCACTTTGAATTCCATCTTCATCAATGCTTTTTATTTTCTTTATATCTATTGTTATATAATTTCCTATTGGTTTTCCTAATGCTTTTTCTCCTTCTTCTGTTGTTATTTTTACCCTTGTTGTAGTTATTTCTTCACTGTCTATTATTTCTTCTGCCTCAACTCCCTCAATCTCATTTTCAATCTTATTTGCTTTTTTAAAAATCTCTCGTCTTTCAACTGCCAAATCTGTTCTAAAATTATACATATATTCTCATCTCCTTCTCATATTATTTTCTATTAATAAAATTTTATACTAAAAAAGCACGATATGACGTGCTCTTTGTAATTATATCTTCCATTTTGATTTATTATATTTTTCGCTTTTTTCTAAAGTTTCCATTTCTTCTATAATACATTTTATATCTTCATCATTTAAAGGTTTAAAATCATCATAAAATCCTGTTGACCTATCTGGAAGATATGCGCTTCTGGCCATTTTTGTTTTTTTGCATCCACAGTCCTTCCAAAAATATGTTCATGAAAAAATGGCTTTTTAGTATTTCCTTCTTTATCTGGTTTCCAAGCCCAGTTACCAGCTTCAAAAAAATTTAATCTAATAATGTCTATACCACGTTTTTTCATTGCTTTTACAAATGCTTCACATATCATCTGAGATAGTCTTTTTTCTTCTAATAATAAGTCTGGTGTAAAGTCTAAATTTGAGTCAAATCTATATTTATCTCCTGAAGCATGTATTTTAATATGCCCACCTTCTTCTCTTGAAACTAAAGGTCTTTCTGAAGCTACTGCTACAAAATTTTCGGTTTTCCAAATTATTTTATTTCCATTTATATTTTCCATTTCTTCCATATATTATCTTCCCTTTCTATACTAATTTACTAAAATTTCTTCTACCATACAAAATTCTTCTTATTTCCATAGTATCTTCATATTTTTTATCCATTCAATTTCCTCCTCAATTTATCAAACACTTCTTCATGAGTAAGGTATTGGGTATTTGGGTTATCAGCTTCTTTTTCTGCTTCATCTAAAGCATTTTCTATATATTCATTATTTCTATTTTATCACCATTTTGCTCTAAAAACAATAAGTTATTTAATTCATAACTTAATTACGAGCAATACCTACATAGTATACTCTCTAGTCCTATGTTTATATCAATATTTCCTATTTTATAATTATAGTCTAAGTTTATTAATTCGTGTAATATTGTTTCTAGTTCCACAGTTTTAAAGTACTTACTTTGTGTTTTGTATTTATTTACTAAAAATATTTGATTTGGTTTTAAGTTTAGTTCTGTTGCTATATTTCTATTTTGCTCTTCTGCTAATTTTACTGTGTATATTTTTTTACAATGATTATATAGAGTTATTAATATTTTTTGTATTGGTTCTTTTGAATATAATAGTTCATTTAATATTTTTATTACTTGTGTGATATTCTTTTTTCCCATATTATCTGTTAAGTCAAATATGTTACTATCTATTGTTTTTGTACACATTGAGTCTATGTCTTTATTTTGTATTGTTCCATTTTCTCCTACATAGTCTATTAATTTTCTTATTTCGCTTATTAATGTTTGCATGTTTGTTCCACATACATCTATCAGATGGTTTGTTGTAGCTGTTGTAATATTTACTTTATACTTATTACAAATTTTTTTTAATCTTTTTTCTATTTGATATGGTTTTTGAAATTCAAAATTACAGATTATTCCTCCATTTTTTTGTATTGTTTCTAATAGTTCGGTTTTGTCTATTTCTTCTTCTATGATTACTAATATGTTTTCTTCTCGTTGATTTATTTTTATGTATTCATTTAGCTTTTCTCTTGTTGATGTTATGTCTATATTGCTTCCTCTTTTTTTTGCTTCTTTTTTTAATAGTTTTGCGTTTTTTACTACAATTAATTTTCTAGGATATCCAAAGGCTGGTGTTTGCATTTCTGATATTAATGTGTTTAGGTTTGTTTCGTCTATTTGTATATAATTTATTCCGTTTGCTATTTCTCCAAAGTTTTTCTTTATGTTTTTTAGACAATTTTCTAAAAGGAATATTTCTTCCCCATATAATACATATATTGGTGCTAGTTTTTCACTTTTTAGTTCCTTTTCTAGTTCTTCTATTGTCATTTTTTTAGTCCTTTCATTTATATTAATCTATACGAGGAAAATCTGCTTCGCAGTTTTCCTCTCTAGCTTAATATAATTCTATATACCTCCGCTATACTCCATCCTTGAGCTGTTGTCCCTTTTCCTTGATATGGTTCTTGTGTGTCATATATTTCTGATATACTTCCCATTACTCCATCTGCATATAATGCTTTCATAAAGGTTTCTTTTGTGTCTTTTTTTAGTTTCTTTATTTTTTTTGCTATTTTTTCTTTTTGTTCTTCATCACTTGTATTCATCATGTTTCTTAATGCATCATAATATAATCCTAATAACCATGGCCATACTGGTCCTTGATGATAACTTAAGTCCCTTTTTAAGGAGTCTCCTTCATATATTTCTACATAGTTTGGTTCTCCTTTTGCAAGTGTTCTTAGTCCATATTTGGTTAATAGCTTTTTTTCTACTGTTGATATAACATTTTTTGCTATTTCACTTTCTATGTCTAGTATTGGATATGTTAAACTTAATGAAAATAGTTGATTTGGTCTTATTTTGCTATCTCCAATTACATCATATAAACATTTCTTTTTTTCATTATAAAATTGATTTTTGAAACTTTCTTTACATTTGTCTGCCAATTCTCTGTATTCTTTTGAAACTTTTTTGCCTTCAAATATGCTTGATAGTTCCTCCATTGTCATTAATGCATTGTACCATAACGCATTTATTTCAACAACTTTTCCATTTCTTGGAGTTATTGCATATCCATCATATTTTACATCCATCCATGTGTTTTGTGTGTTTATTGTTCCTGATGATATTAAACCATCTCCGTCTAAATGAATGTTATTTTCATCAAAGTCTATTCCTCTTTTATAATAGTCTATTATGTTTTTTAGTTTGCTATATATACTCTTTATGAATTCTATATCACTTGTATATCTTAGATATTTATTTATTTGTTCAAATAATAGTAATGATGCATCTGCACTATTATATAATGGTCTATTATTGTCATCTGCAAATCCATTTGGAACTAACCCAAATCTTATGTTATTTGTAAATGTTAAGATTATTTCTTTTGCAATATCATATCTATGTGGTATTAATAATAATCCTTCAAAAGCAATTAAAGAGTCTCTTCCCCAATCTAAAAACCATGGGAATCCTGCGAGTATTGTGTGTAGTTTTGTGTTTTTTCTATATGCTATAAAGTTGTCTGCTGAAATTAAATATTGCTGTATCATTTTTTCATCACATTTATCATCCAATAGTTTTGATTTTTTAAATAACTTTCTTAGTCTAAAAATTTCATTTGTTATTACATCTTTTACATTTGTATTTTCTATATCTTCATTTAATGAACATATAAATGTTATTTCCTTTTCTTCATTTTCATTAATATTAATTTCATAACGTCCTGGTACTACTAAGTTGTCTTCTGCATCAAATCCTCTTTTTTCTTCTTCTATATAGAACATTCCTTTAAATATATCTTGATTATGTTCTATATAATTTCCTTCACTCGCTTTTATATATATAGGATTATTAAAGTGTCTGTCTAATACTATCTTTACTATATTATTTTCTTTTTCTTGTTCAATATCAAATTGGTGATAAATGCTTGCTACATGTGCGCTCCTATAGTTTACTATTGGTGATAATGTTAATTTGGTTTTATGATTTCCATTTTTGATTTTATATGAAATACAAGTTATGTTTTTTCCATATTCCATGCATACTATCTTTTTAACTATAACATCTTCTACTTTATAAGTAAAGCTTGGTATATATTCATTATCAAATTTTGTTAAATATTTGTATCCTTTTGATATACTATTTTTGCACATATTTGTATATAAATTATATTTGTTATCATTGAATTCTATACTTTCATCTACTTTAGATAATATTACATATCTTAGAGCTGGTGGGTTTAATGGTGCTACTAATAATCCATGATATTTTCTTGTATTACATCCTATTATTGTAGAGGATGCATATCCTCCTATTCCATTTGTTATTAACCATTCTTTTGTAATGTCTTTTTCTAAAAGAGTTTCTTCCTTATTATTTTTTTTCATTGTTTTTTCTTCCCTTCTATTGTTCTTCTCTATAATTCCTTAGTTAATGTAATTTATTTTTTTAGGCTTTCTAATCTTTTTTGTCTCATTTTTTCACTTTCTTGTATCGATTTAATTCTTTCATTATATTTATTAGCAAATTTACTTTTTTTCTTATAGTTTTTCATTCTGCTCGGTTTGGTCTTTCTGTTGTTTTCATTTGTTTTTTTCTTCTTTTGGGTTATTTTTCTTTTTTTATTACTCTTTTTTAATTTTGTGTTCATACTAATATATTGAGGGGCATTTTGCATGTCCTTAAATACCATATCATCACAAATTATTTCTATAATTGAATCTGCTACTAATGCTGGGTCATGCCTGATTGTATGGTCATCTACAATAGAAAAGTTTCTTTGTATAACTTTTATTCCTAGATCTTTTATCTTTTTTATATCTTGCTCTACAATGTCTGCTCCTTGCTCATTATATCTTCTAACATATTCTGGTATAATCTCTCCAGTATCATATATACAATAATCTATAATAGAGTTTCTTGCATGATCAAGAATTGCTTTTATATGGTCATATAGTGAAAAATCATCTGTTTGTCCTGGTTCTGTCATGATGTTACTTATATATATCTTTTTTGCTTTACTTTCTTGTATAGCTTTTGATACATTTTTTATTAATAGGTTTGGAATAACATTTGTATATAAACTTCCTGGACCTATTATTATTGCATCTGCTTCCATTATTGCTTCTATTACTCCTGGTGCTGTCTTACAATTTGTTGGAGATACATACACTCTATTTATCTTTGTAATCTTGTCCATTACTACATTAGGTAATTTTTCTTTATCATCTATAATTGTTCCATTTTCTAATTCTGCACATATTGTCATTTCATCCATTGTAACAGGTATTATTCTTCCTGTTATATTTAATACTTTGCTAAGGTTTTCCATAGCTGTTGATAAATCTACAAATGCTGATTGCATTGATTGTAAAAAAGATTCTCCAAATGGAAGCCTATTTTTAGCTATTTTGGATTTCAAAATTGTTTCCATTTCTTCTTCGTTTTTTGATAATGCTACAATTCCATCTAATATATATTGCTTACTATATCCAGATGTTTCAACAATTGCTGTTATATTGTCTGTATAATTTTTAAGCCCTTTTAATACAATGTTAAGTCCTGAGCCTCCTCCAATAGCTACTATTTTGGGTCCTTGATTATATACTTTTTTGTTAAAAATTAATGAAGTTGCATTAACATCTTTTTTATTTTTTCCAATTCTATCATCTGTTTCTTCTATAAGTAGCTCTAATACTCTTTTTTGACTATATATCAGTCCTACTACAATAAGTATAAATCCTATTATAAATAATGCTACTACTTTTATCAAATCTAAAATTGATAAACTCTTCATTGCAATTATTTCAGAAAATCCATAACAACTTAACGCAATTCCCACTATTATAAGGAATATCCACCTTTTCATTTTAGTTCCTGATTTAAACCACTTTAAAAACCCTTTCACTTCTTATATCATCCCTTCTACTGCATTTATTAATCTTCTCCAATAATTTCTATTTCAAGTTTTAATTCTTTTCCTGTGTTTTCTAATACTACTTTTTTAACATAATCTATTAATTCTAAAATATCTTTTGCAGTTGCATTTCCTGTATTTATAATAAAGCCAGCATGTTTTGTTGATACCATTGCTCCACCTATAGAATATCCTTTTAGACCACATTCGTCTATTAATTTTGCTGTTATAAAGTCATTTCCTCTTTTAAATGTACTTCCTGCACTAGGAAATTCTAAAGGCTGTTTTTCAAATCTAGATTTCCTATATTTTTCCATTAATTCTTGTATTTCATCTTTTTTTCCATAATTTAATTCCAATTTTGTATCTAATATAATTGCTTCCATATTTAGAAAAGCACTTTCTCTATATCTAAACTCATGCTCTTTACCTATAATCTTTTTAATACTGCCATCATGATCTAATATAGTAGTTTCTATTACAATATCTTTTGCTTCTTTTCCATATGCTCCTGCATTCATTCTAATAAATCCGCCAATTGTTCCTGGAATTCCTGCTGCAAATTCAAAACCACTGATTTCTTCTCTTAGCAATTTTCCGGCAATTTCTGGCATTTTATTTCCTGCTCCTACTGTAACATATACTTTTTCATCTTTTTTATCTATTTTTATATCTTTTAATTCTATTTTTAAAGTTATTCCTCTTATTCCTTTATCTTTAACTAATAAATTGCTTCCATTTCCTAAAATAAATATTGGTATATTATTATTTTTTGCAAGATTAAGAACAAATTTTATTTGTTGGGCATTATGAACCCTAACTAATAAATCTACATTTCCTCCTACCTTAAATGTTGTGTGTTTAGACATTGGCTCATTTTCTAATATATCCTTTGTATCTATTTTTTCTCTTAATAAAGTAATTATATCTAACATAACTCTCCTTCGATATGAACAAATAAGAAAAATCAAAGATTCTTCTTTTAAATATTATCATTTTCTTTAATATATTACAAGGAAAATGCCAAATTTATTTTCTAGATTTTTTAGAGGCACATTTAATGTGCCTCATTCTACATTTTATGTTTAATATTTTCTAATGCTTTTGCTAATTGATCTGGACAAGATGTGCTTCTTGCTCCACATGGAATTCCTTTTAATTTTTCAATTACTTCATCTATTTTTCTTCCTTGTATCATATATGTTAATCCAACAGTATTTCCAGGACATCCTCCAACAATTTTTACAGATTTTATAATGTCTCCATCAAGTTCTATTATCATTTCTTTAGAACAAACTCCTTCTGGCTTAAATCTATATTCCATTTTTACCACTCCTTTTTTTATTTTCTATTATATTTTATCACATATTTTTTTAAAAGTATATATTTATTATTATATTTTTTATTGATAATTTTTTGTGTTTGTGGTATCCTAATAGAGATATTAGAAATATATATATTTAAGAGAGATTTTGTAAAATTTTATATCTTTTCATAGAGGTTTACTTATAATATATCTTTGTTAGTGAAAATTTAAATTATTTTGCAAAATAAGAAAGGATGGTATTTATGAGATTTACCCAATGGAATGGTTTTGATGGTGGAAATTGGGAAACTGAAATTGACGTAAGAGAATTTATTCAAAAAAATTACACACCATATTGTGGTGATTCTAGCTTTTTAGCTGGTAGTACACCAAAAACTCAGGAGCTTTGGAAACAAGTTCTTGAATTATATAAAAAAGAAAAAGAGTCAGAAGGTGGAGTTCTTGATATTGATACTAAAACTCCATCTAGCGTTGATGCTTTTCAACCCGGATATATCAATAAGGATTTAGAAGATATTGTCGGTCTTCAAACAGATGCTCCTTTAAAAAGAGCAATTATGCCTAATGGTGGTATCAGAATTGTAGAGAAATCTTGTGAGGCATGTGGGAAAGAAGTTGACCCTGAATTAGATAAAATTTATCATTCAATAAGAAAAACACATAATGATGGTGTATTTAGTGTATATACACCCGATGTTCGCCTTGCTCGTTCTTCACATCTTCTTACTGGTCTTCCTGATGGATATGGTCGTGGAAGAATTATTGGTGATTATAGACGTGTTGCTTTATATGGTGTTGATATTTTAATTGAAGAAAAACAACGTGTTTTAGATTTATTAAACATTGACGATTTAGATGAAGCAACTATCCGTGAACGTGAGGAAATTAGTGAACAAATTCTTGCATTAAATTCTTTAAAAAGTATGGCTTCAAAATATGGATTTGATATTTCACAACCTGCATCTAATTCTAAAGAAGCAGTTCAATGGTTATATTTTGGTTACCTTGCAGCTATTAAAGATCAGAATGGTGCTGCTATGAGTATAGGTAGAATTTCTACTTTCCTTGATATATATTTTGAAAGAGATCTAAAAGCTGGATATATTACAGAAGAAGAAGCCCAAGAAATTATGGATCATTTTGTTATGAAATTAAGATTAGTAAGATTTTTAAGAACTCCAGAATATAATGAGTTATTTTCTGGTGATCCTGTATGGGTTACTGAATCTATTGGTGGTATGGGAATTGATGGAAGAACTTTAGTTACAAAGAATTCTTTTAGAATGTTAAATACTTTAAATACTTTAGGTGCTGCCCCTGAGCCAAATTTAACAGTATTATGGTCTACAAGATTACCTGAAGGATTTAAAAAATTTGCAACAGGTCTTTCTATTAAAACATCTTCTATACAATATGAAAATGATGATTTGATGAGAATTACTTTAGGAGATGATTATGGTATAGCTTGCTGTGTTTCTGCAATGAAAATTGGTAAACAAATGCAATTTTTCGGTGCGAGAGCAAATCTTGCTAAGGCTCTATTATATGCTATTAATGGTGGTAGAGATGAATTAACTGGTAAACAAATTACTCCAGAGTTCTCTCCAATTACCTCTGAATATTTAGATTATGATGAGGTTATGCGTAAATATGATGTTATGTTAGATTATGTAGCAAAAATATATCTAAAAGCATTAAATTGCATACATTATATGCATGATAAATATTCTTATGAAGCTTTAGAAATGGCTTTACACGATAAAGATATTTTAAGAACTATGGCATGTGGTATTTCCGGTTTCTCTGTTGTTGTAGATTCTCTTTCTGCTATTAAATATGCTAAAGTTAAAGTTATAAGAGATGAAACTGGCCTTGCTGTTGATTATTCTATTGAAGGTGATTTCCCTAAGTTTGGTAATGATGATAATAGAGCTGATGAAATAGGTATTACTTTAGTTAAAGACTTCTTAGGAAAACTAAAAAAATATAAAACTTATAAAGGTGCTAAAACTACTTTATCTGTTCTTACAATTACCTCAAATGTAGTTTATGGAAAAAATACTGGAAATACTCCTGATGGTAGACGTTATGGTGCTCCATTTGGACCTGGTGCAAACCCAATGCATGGTAGAGATATTAATGGTGCTCTTGCTGTTATGAATAGTATCGCAAAACTACCTTATGATTATTCAGAAGATGGTATTTCCTATACCTTCTCTATTACACCTGGAACATTAGGTCATGATGATGAGACTCAAACTAATAACTTAGTTGGTATGTTAGATGGTTTCTTTGCTCAAACAGGTCATCATATTAATGTAAATGTTTTTGATAGAGATTTATTAGTTGATGCTATGGAACATCCTGAAAAGTATCCTCAACTTACTATTAGGGTTTCTGGATATGCTGTTAACTTTACAAAACTTACTCGTGAACAACAGTTGGATGTTATTAATAGGACTATTCACGAAAAGATATAATAAATTATAAAGGGCACATGCAATGTGCCCCTACATCATGGAAAAATGGATGATTTTTTACCCATTTTTCATTTTCGGAGGATTTTATGGAGAATAATTTTTTGCGTGTCCATTCTTTTGAATCATTTGGAACAGTTGATGGGCCTGGAATTAGATATGTAGTCTTTTTACAAGGATGTTTTCTTCGTTGTAAATATTGCCATAATCGTGATACTTGGGATTTACATTCTGGAGAACTAATTTCAGTAGAGGAAATAATAAATAAAATATTAAATTATAAAAATTATATAATGCCTACTGGTGGAGTTACTATTTCTGGTGGTGAACCATTAATACAGGTTAAATCTTTAATTAATCTTTTTAAGAAACTAAAGTCTTATGATATCCATACAGCTATTGATACTTCACGGTATGGTTGATATAACTGATGATGTAAAAGAATTATTAAAATATACAGATTTAGTTTTATTAGATATAAAACATATTGACTCTGATAAGTGTAAAGAATTAGTGGGTTTTGGTAATGAAAAAGAATTAGAGTTTGCACATTTTCTAAGTGATAATAATATAGATATGTGGATTAGGCAAGTTATTATTCCTGGTATAACTGATGATGAAGAAGATTTGTTAAAATTAAAAGATTTCTTATCTTCTCTAAAAACAGTTAGAAAAGTTGAATTTCTTAAATATCATTCTATGGGAAAGTTTAAGTGGAAAAATTTAGATATTCCTTATGATTTAGAAGATGTCCGTGAGGCTACCTCTGATGATATCGAAAGAGCAAAAAAAATTTGTGGATTAGATTGAATCTAATCCACCTTTTAATTGATATACATTTGTATATCCCATTTTAATTAAAATATTTGAAGCTTTTTTACTTCTTCCTCCCATTTGGCAATATACTATAATTGTTTGTCCATGGTTTGGAATTAAAAGTCCAACTTTATTTTTTAATTCTCCAAGAGGTAGATTTAGTGCTCCTAATAAATGCCCTTCATTAAATTCTTGTATGCTCCTTACATCTAATAAAATTGTATTGCTATCATTTTTTATCATATCTTGTAGCATATTATAATCTATATCAACACTATTTATTCCTCTTGTTAATCCTGTTTTTAATTTTCCTAATATCTTTTTTATCATTTTGGTAACCTTCTTATATAATTGTTATCATTATATAATATGATTACATTTTATTGTTTGTGCAATTTATTTAATATGCATTATATACCCTTTCAATTAATTTAAATTAATAATTTTTCTTCCTAAATAAAGCAATTTAACTTTTATATTTTCAATAAATATATGTTTCTTACATAATCTCCTAAATTAGCTGTTTTCACAATTTTTGCACCTGTATATTCTGTTGCTTTATTGGACGCAATATTATCTGGATGAACTGTTATTACTGCATATTCATAATTCATTTCTTTTAATTTTGAAATTAGCATATCTTCTAAATGTTTCATAATACCTTTGTTTCTATACTGTTTCAATACTAGATAGCCACCAAATTCAGCTATTTTATTAGTATTTATATTTAATATTTCTTTTATTTCTGTTGTATATGATTCATCAATATATAATTGTGCTGTTCCAATTAATTTTTCTTTATCAAATGCCCCATAAGTAATAATTTTATTTTTATTAAACATATCTTCTAATTCTTGTTCAGTAAATGGCATAAAGAATTCTTTTCTCTCTAAATTTTTTAATACTGTATCAATTAATTCCTCCAACTTTTGTTTTTCCTCTATTTTTATTTCTCTATAGGTAATATCCACACATATTCTCTTCTTTAAAATATTTATATTTTTGAAATCTATAACACCTTTCCTTCTATATAACAATGATATATATAATCCGGATTTTCGTAATACATACTACTATTGTAATTATCAATCTTCTCTATAATCCAAGAAGATAATACTTGCATTAATGTTTTTACATAATTATTGGTATTATCATCTACCATTATAATTAGTCTTTTATATACTTTCCCGATTTCCCAATATGTTGGTATTCTATATTTACAAGTTATTATATTATCATAATCTCCGTTTTCTATTTTTGCTTCTTTGATAAATTCATCTGAGGCTTGCTCTATATCCTCTGAATGATAAATCTCTGCTAATTCATATATCTTTTTTATTCTCTTTTCTCCTAATTTCTCAATTACTAACTTTTTTTTATTTTTTGTTTTTCTCGCAATATATTCAATTAAACTACATGTAAAAAACAAATCATTTTCTTCTTGTGGTTCTCCCATATCCTAGTTCTCCTTTACATTAATAAATTTTATGCATCTTAAAGAAGCTTCTGTACAAAATGCAATTTGATGTGTAGGATGTCTAAATTTAGCTAATTCCCAAAATGCCTCTCTTGTGATTTGTCCTGATATTAAATCTGTTACATAATTATATACTTGATCATCTGCCATTGCTCCTATAACAATATCAAAGTTATGCTCTTTTCCACTCCTACATTCTATTATAAAATCTAGCCATTCCTCTGTCATTAATATAAAATTTTTTATTTTTAATTTTGGATTTTCATTATACTCATATATATTGATCATTGGTGTCTCATATTTCTTTGCCCATTTTTCTGCTTGTTCTTCTAAAATTGTACAGTAAAAACCTTCTCCAAAATCTTTGGTAAATTTACCTTTTATTATTTCTGGTTTTTCTACCTTACAGTAACTACAATGATATATTATTTGTTT
The DNA here is from genome assembly GCA_947088765.1 of uncultured Clostridium sp. Lineage (GTDB taxonomy): Bacteria > Bacillota > Clostridia > TANB77 > CAG-508 > CAKPSH01. The sequence goes on from CAMUHU010000010.1 coordinate 16,296, forward strand.
TGACATATAAAATCCTCCTTATATAATTATCATATATATTAAAAATACTGTTTCTGCAATTAATATTAAAGGCATACCTATTGTGAATTTCTTTTTCTGTGTTTTATGTCTGAATGCGTACATTCCGGCTATTGTGCCTATTCCTCCACCTAACCATGTAAATACAAATAATGTATTTTCTGAAATTCTCCATCTACCTTTTTCTGCTTTTTTCTTATCTATCAACATTATTAAAAATCCTAATAAATTTATTATTATTAAATATATTAATATATTCTTAAATGTTATTATCGGTAAAGTTAATAGCCATTCTTTAAAACCTTTCATTCCTTATTTCCCCTTTTAGTTTTCTATTTTTCTTTTATTATTTTATTATAATATGACAAAAATATCAAGTTTTTTGTTTACTATTTGCGGTTTTTATGGTAATATTTAATAATGGAATAAAAGGGCACAGTGGTGTCATGTCTAACGGGCATTTCCGCAAACGGTGCCCCTACATTATTAATCTAATATTTTTACGTTTTATGAAAGGATGATATAAATATTATGGAAGAAAATAAAAAATTAGTTACAATATTAATTCCTGCTTATAATGAAGAAGAAGCATTGCCTATACTTTATGAAAGACTTGTTAAATTAATGGATGGGCTTCCTCAATATAATTTTGAGCTTCTATTTGTAAATGATGGTAGTCGTGATAAAACTTTAGACATATTAAAAGAAATGAGAAAGTCTGATTCTAGAGTCTGCTATGTTAATTTATCTAGAAACTATGGTAAAGAAGTTGCAATGATTGCTGGCTTTGATTATATTAATGGGGATTGTATGATTAATATTGATGCAGACTTACAAGACCCACCAGAACTTATTCCTGAAATGCTAAAATATTGGGAAGAAGGATATGATGATGTTTATGCAAAGCGTAAATCTAGAAAAGGAGAATCTATTTTTAAAAAACTAACTTCTTGGGGATATTATAGAGTTTTACAAAGTATGACTAATATTCAAATTCAAACTGATACTGGTGATTTTAGATTATTAGATAGACGTTGTGTTGAAGCTATACGCCAAATGAGAGAATCTCAAAGATATACTAAGGGGCTATATAGTTGGATTGGATATAAGAAAAAAGAAATATTATATGATAGAGATGCAAGAGTTGCTGGTAAAACCAAATGGAATTATAGACAATTAGCTAATTTATCTATTGATGGAATAACTTCTTTTACTACCTCTCCTCTTCGTTGGGCTGCTATAATTGGTATGTTAGTTTCTCTATGTGGTTTTATTTACATGATAATTATAATTGCAAAAACTTTAATCTATGGTATTGATGTTCCTGGTTATGCTTCAATGATGGTTGTAATATTATTTTTAGGTGGATTACAACTTATATTCTTGGGTATTATTGGTGAATATCTTGGACGAGCATTTTATGAGTCTAAAGGCAGACCTTTATATTTTATAGATTGCTATAATGAAAAGAGAGAAACAAATATAAAATAACAAGGAGAATTATATGAGTGCTTATGTTTTAAAATTAATTGCAATAATAACTATGGTATTTGACCATAGTGGATATTTAATATATGGACATCTTTCTTGGATGAATTTTGTTGGTAGAATTGCCTTCCCTATTTTTGCATTTCAGATAAGTGAAGGCTATATCCATACTCATAATTTGAAAAAATATTTTGTAAGACTAATAATATTTGCTTTAATTTCTCAAATTCCATATGCTTGGTTTGGCTATTGTTTTTTTTCTAACATGTCTTTAAATATTATTTTTACTTTAATATTAGGATTATTTTCTATATCTATTTATGAGTTTATTGTATCAAAGGGCATATTGCAATGTGCCCCCACATCTAATTATGATTCTTCCTCTACAGTAGAACAAAATAAAAATAATAATATATTTCAATACAAATTGCTAGGTATTATAATTGTTTTAGTTATTGCAGTTTTTGCTGATATTTTTAACTTTGATTATGGATTTTATGGCGTATTTATTATCTTCCTTTTCTACTTATACAGAAATAAAAAATTGTCTATGAATATTGCTATTACTATTTTAACTTTTATATACTATACTCCATATTTTATGGCTAGTAATTTTAAAATTAATTATATTGGATTATTTATTTGTAGTCTTATTCCTCTTATATTTATTAATCTATATAATGGTCAAAAAGGAAAAGACCACAAAATGTTATTTTATATTTTTTATCCAGTGCATTTGTTAGTTTTATGTTTGATTTATACATTGTTACATTAAGTTAGATAAATTATATATTAATTAATCAATTCGAAAAATTATTTAAACGAAATTGAAATAAGAAAATGTTAGGAATTAATTTATAGGGAATCTCGAGTATATCGAGAGGGCGCTGTAAATTAATTCCTTAAATTTTCTATGAAATCGAGTTGTATAATTTTGAGAATTTATTAATTTAATATATAATCTAAAAATACATTTATAATACATCAAATAAACTCAATTGATTACTTGTACTCATTCCATCTAAACATCCAAATTTATCTAACAAATCTATAATAGATTTTCCTGCCTTTGACCTTTTCATTAAGTCTTCTTTTGAAATAAATTCTCCATCTTTTCTTGCTTCTACTATACTTTCAGCAGCTACTTGCCCAAGACCTGCTATACTACATAATGAAGGTCTAATTCCTTCAGGCTCCATTTTAAATTTAGTAGCATCTGATTTATATATATCTATTGGTAAAAATGTTATCCCTCTTTTATACATTTCTAGTACATATTCTAAAACGTTATACATCCCCTTATCTTTTTGCGTTGCAGAATTTCCAAGTTTATCTATTTCCTCCATTTTGTCTTTTACCTTCTTCTCACCAAATATCATAAATTCACTATCAAATTCATCTGCCCTTATTGAATACATTGTTGCATAATAAGCCTTTGGAATATGAACTTTAAACCAAGCAATTCTAAAAGCATTAATAACATATGCTGCTGCATGTGCCTTTGGGAACATATATTTGATTTTTTTGCAAGATTCTATATACCATTCTGGAACATTATTTTCTCTCATAAGACTTTCCTGTTCTTCTGATAATCCTTTTCCTTTACGGACTGATTCCATTATTTTAAATGAATTTTGCGCAGGTAATCCCATACTCATCAAATAAATCATAATGTCATCCCTTGTACATATAGCTTCTGATAGAGTTATTGTTCCATTATTAATTAATTCTTGTGCATTGTTTAACCATACATCTGTACCATGTGATAAACCTGATATTCTTAATAGTTCCTCAAATGTACTTGGTTTTGTGTCCACTAACATTCCTCTTACAAATTTTGTTCCAAACTCTGGTACTCCAAATGTTGCGACTTCTGAATTTATATCCTCTTTTCTTACTCCTATTGCTTCTGTTGATGAAAATATGGACATTGTAGTTTTATCATCTAGTGGAACTTTAGTTGGATCTATCCCTGTCAAATCATATAACATTCTTATAACTGTTGGATCATCATGACCTAACATATCAAATTTCAAAATATTTTTATCTATTGAGTGGTAATCAAAATGTGTTGTAACAATATCTGAATCTGGATCATCTGCAGGATGTTGTACTGGACAAAATTCATAAATCTCATGTCCTGTTGGTACAACTACAACTCCTCCTGGATGCTGACCTGTTGTTCTCTTTATTCCTGTACACCCTTTAGATAATCTATTTATTTCTGCTGAACTAATAACTTGATTTCTTTCTTCAAAATATTTTTTTACATATCCATATGCTGTTTTTTCTGCTATTGTTCCAATAGTACCTGCTTTAAATGTAGTTCCTTTTCCCAAAATAACTTCTGCATATTTATGTGCTTTTGTTTGATATTCTCCTGAGAAATTTAAATCTATATCTGGTTCTTTATCTCCATTAAATCCTAGGAATGTTTCAAATGGTATATCTATTCCATCTTTTACAAGTTTTTTTCCGCATTTTGGACACCATGCATCTGGAAGGTCAATCCCATTTTTAAATCCATGATCAGAAAAATCTGAATATTTACACTTAGGACACCTGTAATGTGCTTTTAATCCATTAACCTCTGTAATACCCGTCATATATGCTACAAGTGATGAACCAACAGATCCTCTTGAACCAACTATGTATCCATCTTCATTTGATTTCCAAACTAATTTCTGTGCAATAATATACATAACAGAAAATCCATTTTTTATGATAGAGTCTAATTCTTTTCTAAGTCTTGTTTCTACAATTTCTGGTAATGGATCTCCATATAATTCATGTGCTTTATTCATAGCAATATCTTCTATTGTTTTTTCACATCCTTCAATATATGGAGTACATTTATCTGGAGATATTGGACTTATTGGTTCACACATATCTGCTACTTTATTTGTATTTGTTACAACTACCTCATATGCTTTTTCTTTTCCTAAATATGCAAATTCGTTTAGCATTTCTTCTGTTGTTCTTAAATATAATGGTGCTTGGTGGTCTGCATCATCAAATCCTTGCCCTGCTTGCAAAATTCTTCTATATATTTCATCTTCTGGATCCATGAAATGTACATCACAAGTAGCACAAACTAATTTATCTAATTTTTCTCCTAATTCAACTATCTTTCTATTTATAGCAATTAAATCATCTTGACTTTTTAATGTACCTTCTCTTACTAAATATTCATCATTTCCTAATGGTTGTATTTCTAAATAATCATAAAACCTTGCAATTTCTTCTATTTTGTCTTCTGAATATCCATTTAGAATAGCTTGATATAATTCTCCTTGGTCACATGCACTACCTATTATTAATCCTTCACTATATTTTTTATATATACTTTTGGGTATTCTTGGTCTTTTATAAAAATAATCCAAGTGTGAAAATGATATTAATTTATATAGATTTTTAAGTCCAATAGGATTTGTTGCTATAATTATTGCGTGATATGTTGGTAGTTTCTTTATATTCATATTTTTAGAAGATATTGCATCAATATCGTTTAATTTTGTAACTCCTTGTTCTTTTAATTTTTCTAACATTACCTCAAATACTTTTACAAGTGTTTTAACATCATCTAAAGCACGATGAGCTACATCAACTTTTATTCTCAAATTTGCTGCAATAATACCCAATTTATATTTTGTAAATTCTGGAAATAAGTCTTTAGCTAGACTTAAAGTATCAATATATGTATTATTAAATTTTAATCCCAATTTATTTGCTTGATATCTTAAAAATCCTATATCAAAATTTGCATTATGTGCAACCAATACATCGTCTCCACAGAATTTTATAAATTCTGGAAGAACATCTTTTATTGTTCTTGCTGACTTTACCATATCATCTGTAATATGTGTAACTTGAACTACCTCATAAGGTATTGGTTTTTCTGGGTTTACAAAGCATTCAAATTCATCTATAATTTCTCCATTTTTAATCTTTATAGCACCTAATTCGGTTATCATTTCACTCCTATATGGTATTCCTGTTGTTTCAATATCTAAAACACAATATTCAGTATCAATATTTACATTTCCATCTCCATAGACACTTGTTTGACCATCTGGACATAAATATGCTTCAACTCCATATAAAACTTTTATATCATTATTTCCTTTTTTTACAGTATCATTTGCATGCGGAAATGATTGTGCTACACCATGGTCTGTAATAGCAATAGATTTCATCCCCCATTTTCTCGCTCTATTTATCAAGTCTTCTACTGGGGTTATTCCATCCATTTGGCTCATTTGTGTATGCATATGTAATTCTACTCTTTTTATTTCTGCATTATCCATTCTTGTTAAAACTTCTTTTTTAGGTAAACTTATTACTACATTTGCAATAATTGTTATTTCTCTTGCATATGGATCAAATTGTGCATTTCCTTCTAATTCCACGTAACTATTTTCTTGTAATCGTGGTCTTACATCTTCTAATTTCTCAGGTTCAACAAATGATTTACATGTAATAGTACTGCTTCCATCATATATATCGAAACAATACAAGGTTTTTCCATTTCTTAGTTCTCTTTCTTCAACTCTTGTAACTCTACCTGAAATTGCTACTTTTCCACTTTCAGCTGTAACCTCTTTTACCTTTATCATTTTTTCATTTATCTTCGCTCTTTTTGTTCCTATAATTATTGGACTTATTTCTTGAATTGGTATTTCTTTTTCAACATTTTTTTCTACCTTGTCTTCTTTTTTATTAGGATTTATATATTCTATATTTATTGTTGCTTTTGCTACATTAAATCTATTTTTTAGATATATTTCAAATGATAAAATTTCACCTGTTTGCACCTTAATATCTGTTTGAAGAAATATGCTTAATTCTCTCGTTTTTTTTGATATTGTTATATTTGATATTTTTGCTTTCATTATGTTATTTTTTTCTTCAAAATCATTAAATATTTCTGAAACTTTTTTCATTTCTGCCATTTTATTAGTCATTCCTTTTTATTATATTTTCTAGATTATTTTATCAAATTTAATGATTTTTTACAATTGTTTTTATAATTTTTAAAAAATAAGCTATGCAAAAATATCAATACTTATTATATTTCTGGTTGTATTATCAAAGTTTTGTACTAATAGGGATAGGAGAAAATATCATTTGAAAATTTTTAAGCGTATATTAAATTTTTACAAAAGTCTTAAAATGCACTAAAAATCAGCAATCCATGAGAATTGCCTTTTAGATTAAAGGTAAAAACTTACAATACTACAAACAATGCACTTGGTAAAACCAAGTGCATTGGACAGTTACTATAATTAATAATAAGTTAATCAGGCTTGATAAATTTGAGTTTCCGAGTAGTAGTTTCACTAGTCATTTCTGAAAATTCCCATCCATCAATTGTTTCTTCATAAATTATGCGTGGGATGTCACGTGCTTGAGCTGGCATCCACCCTGGACGAGTATACTGCAATCTAACCGTTTTTGATTTGTGAGTTGCGTCTTTAACGTCAGGCATACGTTCCCAGCAGTGAATTTCTTCAGTAGAGTTCAAGTCTTCAATATCACTGCCAATTTTTGCTTCAACGACTTTTTTAATATTCTTTGTTCCTAACTCTACTATTACTGTTTTTACCATAATGCAATTTTCCTCCTTCAGCTAATTATTATTTTATAGTATCAAAAATACGTAAGCTTATTGCTTAAGTTTATTGAATTATATCATATTTACATCATAAAGTAAATGAAAACCACTACTTTCTCTCGTTCCATTGTTACAGACATTCACAATTTTTCTTCCAATTTTACTCTATTATCCATAATTTTTTATTCCTCTTCTTATTTCCAATTAAATCCAAAATTTATTCTCTTAATTTTATACATCATAATTATTGTTTAAATACTCTTTTAATCCACTTATCATTCATTTCCTCAATTTTGCATAAATATTATTCTTCCTCCAATAAAAAATCTATAATATTTCTACATTTTATCCCCTCTTCAGATGTTTCGTTATAAACTCTATCTAATGTTAATATGGTTTTTTCGTAATTGTCATTTATATTCTTTAATGGAGCAAATTCTCTAGTTCTTAGATGCTCTTCTAATAAAGAAAGAGTTACTTGATAATATTTCTTTTCTTTAGAATTTGTTGCAATAAAATCAACTTCAAGAGAATCAGTTTTTCCTACAGTAACAGTATATCCTCTATTTAATAATTCAAAAAACACTATATTTTCTATAATATGTCCAAAATCAGAATCTCTAAAACCTAATATAGAATTTCGTATTCCTATATCAACTATATAATATTTTTCTAGTGTTTTTAATAATTCTTTTCCCTTTATATCATATCTAGGTGCTTTATATACGATATACGCATTTTCTAACATTTCTAAATAATTTAGTATTGTATTATGAGTAACTTTTGTTCCTTGACTTGTTAAAAAATCAGCTATCTTTTTTGATGATATCAAACTACCAGTATTGCACATTAAAAATTTCAAAACTTTCTCTAATAAACTCGCATCTGTTAATTTGTTTTTTTCTATGACATCTTTCATAAATACAGTATTATATATTCCTTTTATCGCATCATCAAACAAATTATAGTCATCACTTAATTTAATTATTCCTGGCATTCCTCCATATTTCATATACTGATTAAATTTCTCATCAATACTAATATTATTTTTAAAACTTGCAAATTTTAAAAATTCTTTAAAGGATAAAGGTAGCATCTTAATTTCTATATATCTACCAGATAAATATGTTGATAATTCCGATGATAATAAATATGCATTAGAACCTGTTATATATATATCGCAGTTAAAATCAACAGTTAGAGCATTAACGCATTTTTCCCAGTTTGTAACTCTTTGTACTTCATCTAATAAAATATACGCTTTTTCTTCGCTATTAATTTGTTTTTTTATTTCTGTGTACATATCTTTATAATCAATTATCTTGTCAAATTCAAAAGATTCAAAATTCATATATATTACATTTGTTTTTGAATTTTGTTCTTTTAGTTTATTCATAAATAGTTTTAATAAACTAGACTTTCCACATCTTCTTATTCCAGTTATTACTTTTATAAAGTCTTTATCTTTGTAAGATAACAATTTATTCATATAATTTTCTCTATTTATCATATTTCATCACCTATTATAAGTATATTTTATATTTTTACTTTTGTCAAGTTTTGTTACTACACTAACAAAACTTTTCTAAATAATATACTTTTGTTAGTATCTTTACATTTTTACATAAAAATTTTATACATTTTAAATTTATAAATACAAGAAAAGTGGCTTTACCACCTTTTCTTTTGCCGATTTAAGTTTCTGAATGTAAATGAGGAAATCTTAAAGGCAATAGCGATTATAGCCTTTTATATACTAGGAAAGTTTGTTGAACTATTGTTAAATCTATACTTGTTGATAGAACTTTCCTAGTATATAAAACAAGGCACATTTCTGTGCCCCAAAACATATAGCAATGGTTTTAATTAAATATATATCTGTAATAATCCTACTACTATATATGCTATATAATATATTCCTTCAATTATTGCAAATTTTTTAATATATGAGTTATCATCTTTCTCCCCTAATAGGTATTTTGCCCCAAAGTATATAAGTACTGTGCTTATTACACCACATAATAATCCGAATGGATTTGTTACAGTTTTAACATCTCTACTAATTAACTTTAATAAATCTAAAACTGAAGCAATTACAATTGGTAATTTTGCAGCCGTAACTACTGACATTATTGTTACTAGACTTTTATCCTTATTTTTATTTAATATGAATATAGTTAAAGATAATATTAATATTGATAATATTGGAGCAACAGCTATCTTTATTAATGGTAATAAATATTTTATAACATTCCATGAAAATGAAGAATAAAACATTCCTAATATTACTTCTGCTAAAATCCATACGACAGCTAAAATTATTGCATACTTAAAGTTCTTATTTGACTTATCCGCTGAAATATTTTTTAATTCACCTAATGGATTTTTAAACATTCCTGCTATAAAATTTGTAGTTTCTTTGGCACTATTTTTTAATTCATCTTTTTTAAAAGAATCTTTTACTTTGTCTTTTACTTCATTTATTGTCTCAGTTGTCTCTTTTATTATTTCATCTTTATCAACTGTTTTTTCTTTATTTTCTTTATTCTCTTCGTCCATCTTATTTTTTCCTCCTCAAATAATTATATACTTATTATATACTTATATTTTATTTTTGTCAGTATATTTTTGTAATTTTTTTCATTTTGTACAATTTATTGTTTGTATATTAATTTTATTTTTTCTAACAATATTAATAAGTTTTTTTATATTGTTCACTTTTATTTTTTGAATTTTATAATTAAACTAAATCTTAAAATTGGAGGTATACATCAATGTTAAAAAGAATTTTAGCAATAGTTTTAATAATTACAGTTTCATTATTTTTTACTTCTTCTGTTTTCGCTAATGAAACAAATATGATGAATAACGCAAAAAATACAGTTAATGATGTAATGCATAATGCTGAAAATGTAGTAAAAGATGCAACTGATGGTATAAAGAATGTTACAGGAAATGCTGAAAATACAATGAATAATGCAACTGATAATATAATGAATAATCACAATAATAATGATAGAACAGATAATGATAATAATGATATGATTGATAATGGTTCAATGATAGGTAAAGGAGATTTTGGAGATACTGGTGCATATTCTGCTGCTAGAACGACAGCTACTAATACAACTAATACTTCATATTCTTATCTATGGATTATTTTAGCAATAGCCGCAGTTATAGTCGTTGGTGCAATATGGTATTATGCTACAAGAACTACAAATAATGATAATAATCATAATGATAGATAATAAATTAGAGATTAGATGTTAGAAATTAGAATATAGATATTATATATACATTATTTAATTTCTAGTTTTTCAATGGGCACAGTATACTGTGTCCTTACATATAACACAGAAAAACTATTATCCTTTAACTTTTAATTACAAAAAATCGAACTTATTAATTGTGAATTCTATATATTCATGTTATAATCAATTTATATTCAATTTAGCTTATAGAAAGGAATTTTATTATGTCAGAAAAAAAGGTAATCGCAAAAAATCCAACAGCATATCATAACTATTCTATTACAGATACAATAGAAGCTGGAATTGTATTAACACGGAACAGAAATAAAATCAATTAGAAATGGAAAAGTTAATATAAAAGAAAGTTATGCAAATATTAAAAATGGCGAAATTTTTATTTATGGTATGCATATTAGCCCTTATGAGAATGGAAACATTTACAACAAAGACCCTTTGCGAGACAGAAAATTATTATTAAAAAAACGTGAGATATTTAACTTACTTGGTCTAATAAAACAACAAAGTTGTTCTTTAATCCCAATTAGTTTATATCTAAAAAATAATAAAGTTAAAGTTGAGTTAGGAATTGGTAAGGGAAAGAAACTCTATGATAAACGTCAGGATATTGCAAAAAAAGATGCTGAGCGTAAAATTAATGTCGCACTTAAAAATTCCATGAAAAATTTGTGAAAAAGTATTCCACAGCGTAGCTGTGGAATACTTTTTCATGCTTTACCTTCTGAACCAAAAATATCATGTATTTTATGTTTAACAGTTTTTTTGATTTCTTCTCTTGCTGGTGTTAAATACTTTCTTGGGTCAAAGGCAGATGGATCTTCTGCAAAAGTTTTTCTTATTTGGGCAGTCATTGCAAGTCTTAAATCTGTATCAACATTTATTTTTGAAACCCCTCTTAAACCTGCTTCATGTAACATTTCATCTGGAACACCTTTTGCTCCTGGTATATCTGCTCCATATTTATTGCACATTTCAACTAATTCTGGAATTACAGTTGAAGCACCATGTAAAACTATTGGTGTGTTTGGTAATTTTTCTTTTACTTTTTCAAGTATATCAAATCTTAATTTTGCCTCTCCCTTAAATTTATATGCACCATGGCTTGTACCTATGGCTATTGCTAAAGAATCACATCCTGTTCTTTCTACAAACTCTTTAGCTTGGTCTGGGTCTGTAAACATAGCATCACTTGCTGAAACATTAACCTCATCTTCTATTCCTGCTAATTTTCCAAGCTCAGCTTCTACAACAACTCCATGAGCATGTGCATAATCTACTACCTCTTTTGTTAGTCTAATATTTTCTTCAAAATCATATTTTGAACCATCAAACATTACAGATGTAAAACCTGCATCTATACATTTTTTACATGTTTCGAAATCTGGTCCATGGTCTAAATGAATTGCTATTGGAATATTTGTAGATTCAACAGCAGCCTCTACCATTTTCATCAAGTAATTTATTCCTGCATATTTTATTGCACTTGAAGATGCTTGTAAAATTACTGGTGAATTTTCCTCACTTGCTGCTTCTACTATTCCTTGTATTAATTCCATATTGTTTACATTAAAAGCTCCTATTGCGAAATGTTCTTTCATTGATTTTTCAAACATTTCTTTTGTCGTAACTAAAGCCATTATTATTACCTCCTAATTTTTTCTCCATTATATCATTACTAATTTTTTTGTCAATATTAATTTAGATGTTAGAAGTTAGATAATTAGAGGTTAGATTATCAAAAATTTCTAATCTTTAACTTCTAATTTCTAGTTAATACATTTATCTAATTCTTCTGATATTGCTTTTTTATCCATATTTTGTCCAATGAATACTAATTTTATCATTCTATCTCCTATTTTTTCGTCCCAATCTCTTTCTAAATCATCATTTTCTTTTCTTAGCATTTTTATTTCTTCTTCTGGGAATGTTGCAATCCATTCTCCACCTTCATATATTCCCTTTTGCTTTCCTGCTTGTTCAAATACATAAGACATTTCATAGTCATTATTAAACCATACTATTCCTTTGCATCTTATTATATTTTTTGGAAATTTATTTATATATTCTTCAAATTTAGCTTCATCAAGTGGTTTTCTACGATAATATACAAATGTTCCTATTCCATATTCTTCTGTTTCTCCTTCCTCTTCCTCTTCTTCAGGCTTATCTAATTCTTGTGCCCATCCAGCAGACATTGCTGCTTCCTCAAAATCAAAAGCATTTGTATCCATTATTTCTTTTACATCTACTTTTGAATAATTTGTCTCTATTATTTTAGCATTAGGTTGCAATTTTTTTATTACAGCTTTAACCTTTTCTAATTCTTGTTTAGATAATTCATCTACTTTGTTTAAAATTAATGTATTACAAAATTCAATTTGTTGTATTAACAGATTTTCTATGTCTTCATCATCTATTTCTTCTTTTTCTAGTTCTTCTCCACAATTAAATTCATCTCTTAATCTTAGTGCATCAACAACTGATACAACATTATCAAGTCTACAAATTTTTGGTAATCCATATTGTTTTGTAGAGTCTTGTAAAACAGTTATTGTCTGAGCTATTGGAATAGGCTCGCAAATTCCGCTTGCTTCTATTAATATATAATCAAAATTCCTTGATTTTATTAAGTCAACTATTTGTTGCATTAAATCTACTTTTAAAGTACAGCAAATACAACCATTTTGTAGTGGTACTAGACTGTCATTAGTTTCTGTAACTACTCCACCTTTTCCTATTAAAGATGCATCTATGTTGACTTCTCCAATGTCATTAACTATTACCGCTACTTTGTATCCTTCTTGATTGTTTAAAATATGGTTTATAAGTGTAGTTTTTCCTGCTCCTAAATATCCTGTTAATAATGTAATTGGTACTACTTTCATTATTTATCATTCCTTTCATTTTCTTTATACATTTTATTATTATAACACATATTTTCATTTTCTTAAAGATGTTTTAATGCTTTGCACTTAGTTGTATTAATAATTCCATATTGTCGTCTTCTGCTGATTTATTTTTTCTTATTGCTCCACATTTTTTACATCTAAATATTATAACATATCCCTTTTTGTTATTCATTTCTAATCCTATTGGTTCTAAAAGTCCATGACATTTTTCTTGTCTATCTCCTGGATTTACATCAACATGTTTTGAATGTAAACATATTGGACAATGGTTTCTACAGGTATAACCTAATTTTTCTACTTTTGTTCCACAATTCTCACATATAAATTCTTCATCTATTTTTGTAAATTTACTATACATTAAATGCGCTTCCTCCTATAAATTCACGGATTAATGACGTCTTTGGTATATATTCCTCTGGTATTGAATTGAAATATTTTAATAAATTGTATAATCTTGTTGCCTCTGCACATTCAGGATTAGAATTATCTATCTCTTTTAAAAGTGGTATTGCATAATCCTTTAATACTGCTAATTCATATATTAATGAAGAGTTAAACATAGTATCTGCTTCTTCTTGATATGGGAATATATATTTACTTTCACCTCTATTTACTGAGTACCATGTTTTTATTGTTTGTAAAGCAGAATATCCTCTAAAATTATTATCCCTTACAATTCTTCTTATTAATCTAGTATCAGTAGTAGATATATTATTATAATAGTCTAAGTTTAATACTGTTAAATCACTAATATATATTTTATATTTTTGCTCTCTTGGAATTGACATTGTTAGTTTATCATTTAAACAATGTATACCTTCCATTACTAATATATCATTTGAGTCTAATCTTATTGTATTTCCATTATATTCCTTATGACCATTTGTGAAATTGAAAGTTGGCATTTCAACTTCTTCTCCTACTAATAGTCTTTGAATATGTTTATTTAATAATTCAACATCTAAGGCTTCTAAACATTCAAAATCATAATTTCCAAATTCATCTTTAGGATTATCTTCTCTTTCTACAAAGTAATTATCTACAGATATTGTTACTGGTCTTTTTCCATTTAACATTAATTGAATTCCTAATCTATTAGCAAATGTAGTTTTTCCTGATGAAGAAGGTCCTGCTATTAAAACTATTTTTGTAGATTTATTATTAACTATTTTATCGGCTATGTCAGAAATTTTCTTTTCATGTAGTGCCTCTGAAAGTATTATGGTTTCTTTACCTTTCTCTTCTTCTATTCTTTTATTTAGTTTATTAACCGTATCTATGTTTAAAATTTTATATATTTCATCGTATTCATCTAATGTTGATAATAATTTTTTAGTCTCTTTAAATTGAGCAAGTTCATTTGGTGCTTCTCTACTTGGATATTTAATTAAAAATCCATCTTTATATTTTACTAAATCAAATACTTTAACTACTCCTGTAGAAATAGGCATTACTCCAAAGAAATAGTTATAATAATCTTCACAATAATATAATGATATTTTATCTGTTTCATCTTTTTTATTTAATTGCAATAATATACCTGTTTTATTTTTCTCTTTTTCATAAAACTTTCTAGCTTCTTCCCTAGACATAACTACTTTTGTTATTTCTAAATCTTTTTCTACAATCTCTTGCATTTTAGTCTTTACTTTATTTATCATTTCGTCTGTTATTTCTACATTATCTATAACACAGTACATAGAATTTGATAATTGATAATTTACAGTTAACTTCGCCTCAGGATATACTTCTTTAAAAGCTTTAGCCATTATATAAAGTGCTCCTCTTACATATACCCTTTTTCCTTCTTTATTAGTATAATCTAATAATTCTATATTACAGTCTTCATGGATTTTATGATTTAAACTTTTAACTTTATTATTGCAAATACATGTAATTATCTTATTTTTTGAATTTTCTATTTCATTTTTTAATGCATCTTTTATTTTCGTATTTGGTTCTACGTTAAAAGTTTTATCTTTATATGTTATTTTCATGTTTTCTATCTTTCCTTTCTTAAGGTACAAATTGGTTAGAAAAGAATCATTTTCAACCTTTTTTGCTTTCACATTTTCATTATTAATACTTATATTATTACCAATTCTAAAAAAATTTTTCTAATTCTCGTTATAATACTTAATATCCCCTAGGTTCTAGTTTTAGATATATTGGTTTTTCCTCTCTTATAATTGTTGATACTCCGTGTCCTGGGTAAACTAATGTATCATCTGGTAATATTAATAATTTATTTACTATTGAATTCATAATTTCTTCTAAGCTTCCTGTTGGTAAGTCTGTTCTTCCCCAAGTACCTCTAAATAGAGTATCTCCCGAAAATAACATCTTATGTTCTTTACAATACAATGATATACCTCCACTTGTGTGACCTGGAGTATGAATTACTCGCATTTGTATATCTCCTAAATGCAATAAATCTTCATCATCTACTCTTCTAACATCATTTAACATTACAGGTTCCATTCCAATATATTCTGTTAGCATTATTTCTTGATTATTTATATTTCTTTCGCAAATTCTATGTAGTAGTATTGTTCCTCCTGCTTTTTGCCTTAATTCATTTACTCCCCCTACATGGTCTCCATGACAATGAGTTACTAATATATATTTTAACTTAGCTTCTAAAATTTCTAACATTTCTAATATTTTATCAGTTTCACCTGCTGGGTCTATTACCATAGTTTCTTTTGTTATCTCATCATGTATTATATAGCAATTTGTTGGATCTACCAAAAGAGTATTTATCTTTAATGTCTTTAGTATCATCTTTATTATTTTCCCTTCTAATTCTTTATATATAATATATTTGTAAAAGAATTGTTATTTGACTAGGCAAATGAAAATGAAATCAATGAGGCGTACTAGTGTACGTTTTTTGATTTCATTTGAAATTTAACAACGTCAAATGGCAATTATTTTGCAAAAGTATTAGTTTTTACGCTTAACCTCGTACACACTATCAATCTTTCTTAAAACTCTAAATAATTT
Source organism: uncultured Clostridium sp. (assembly GCA_947088765.1). Taxonomy (GTDB): domain Bacteria; phylum Bacillota; class Clostridia; order TANB77; family CAG-508; genus CAKPSH01. The sequence goes on from CAMUHU010000010.1 coordinate 32,603, forward strand.
GTTTAATGTTTCTAGATTTTCTATCTCAGTAGTAACTTCTGTTATAACTATTTTTTCTTTTGTAACCTTTGAACGAATATCCATTATGCTTACTTTTTCATTTCCAAATTCTCTTACAATATCTGATAATAGACCATCTCTATCATTTGAAAATATCTCTATATTTACAGTATAAGAGGTTTTTGCCTTTTCATACCAAGCAACATCTATTATTCTATCTTCTTGTTCTAATAATTCATATACATTTATACAATCACTTCTATGAACAGAAACACCTCTTCCCTTTGTAATATAGCCTATTATTTTATCTCCTGGCACAGGATTACAACATTTTGCAAATTTAACTAAACAATTATCTATTCCTTTTACAATAATACCAGAATTCGTTGGCTTTCCTTGAATCTTTTTACTTGAACTAGAAAGTTCCTCAATTTTCTTTTCTAATTCTTCTTCTTTGTGGTCTTTAGAGTATTCATTTAATAGTTTAGAAACTATTTTTCCTGGTGATATTGCCCCAAATCCTACAGATGATTGCATTTCTGTTACATTTGGAAATTTATATCTTTCTAACATTGCATTAATATATTCTTGTTTGTAAAGTTCTGTTTCTGTTAGTCCAACTCTTTTTATTTCTCTCGAAAGTAATTCTTTTCCTCTTTCAATATTTTCTTCTCTATTTGCTTTTTTAAACCATTGTTGAATTTTGCTTTTTGCTCTGGTACTTTGAACAAATTTAAGCCAATCTCTGCTTGGTCCTTTCGCATTATCAGATGTTATTATGTCCACAATGTCTCCATTGTTCAATTTTGTTACTATTGGCATCATCTGCGAGTTTATTTTACACCCAGTCATTCTATTTCCTATTTCTGTATGTATACTATAGGCAAAGTCTATTGGTGTTGCATCTTTGGGCAATACTTTGATTTCACCATTTTTAGTGAATACATATACTTCATCTTCAAATAATTCTTTCTTTAATGTGTTTAAAAATTCATTTGGGTCATTCATTTCTTTTTGCCATTCTAATGATTCCCTTAACCATGAAAGTTTGTCTTCTTCAACTTTTACTGTAGTCTTCTTAAATCTATTTGCTTCCTTATATGCCCAATGTGCTGCTATACCAAATTCAGCTATCCTATGCATGTCCCAAGTACGTATTTGTACCTCTACTGGTGTTGCATTAGGTCCTATCAAAGTTGTATGTAGTGATTGATACATATTAGCTTTTGGAACAGCTATATAGTCTTTAAATCTTCCTGGCATTGGATTATATAGTTCATGCACAACACCTAATGCTGCATAACAATCTTTTACTGAATTAACTATTATTCTTAATGCGAATAAATCATATACTTGCTCTAAAGTTATTCCATCTCTTTGCATTTTTCTATAAATACTATAAATATGTTTTGCTCTTCCTGTAGTGTCTGCAACTATTTTTGCTTTTTTTAATTCTATTGTAATTTCTTTTTTTATTTTATCTACAAAGTCTAATCTTTCTTCTCTTTTCTCATTTAATCCTTCTAAAATTTCTCTATATTCATCTGGATATAAATATTTAAAGCTTAAATCCTCTAATTCCCATTTTAATGAATACATACCTATTCTATTTGCAAGTGGTGCATATAAATCCATCGTTTCTTTTGAAATTGCAAGTTGCCTATCCCTTGTTAAGTATTTTAAAGTTCTCATGTTGTGTAATCTATCTGCAAGTTTTATAAGTATTACTCTTATATCTTTTCCCATAGCTAAAAACATTTTTCTATAGTTCTCAACTTGTTGTTCTTCTTTATCCGTGTATTGTAATTTTTGTAATTTTGTTACGCCATCTACAATTTCAGTTACTTCTTTTCCAAATTCTTTTATTAAATCTTGACGTGTTGCTTCTGTATCTTCTATAACATCATGCAATAGAGCAGCGCAAACTGTGGTAGTATCCATTCCTAATCCCGCAAGAATATTTGCTACATTTAATGGGTGTATAATATATGGTTCTCCTGATTTTCTCTTTTGTGATCCATGATATTGTAAAGCATAATTATATGCTCTTGTTACTGTTTTTATATCTGCTATTTTATTATTCTTCTTTATTGTAGATATTAGGTCATTTAATGTTATTTGCTGTTCTTCTTGCATTTGTTATCATCCCTTCTCGAGTTACAAATTTCTTCTCTTATTTTTAAGCTTAAAATTCTATTTTTTCTTCAATCCATTTATTTAGTTCCTCTATTGGTAATCGTATCTGTTCCATTGTATCTCTATCTCTTATTGTTACTGTATTATTTTCTAATGTATCAAAGTCTATTGTTACACAATAAGGAGTTCCTATTTCATCTTCTCTTCTATATCTTTTTCCTATACTTCCTGTTTCATCATAATCACAAATAAATTTCTTAGATAACATATCATATACCTCATTTGCTTTGTCTGATAATTTTTTAGATAATGGAAGTATTGCAACTTTATATGGTGCAAGTGCTGGATGTAAATGTAGTACTATTCTCGTATCTCCTTCTGCAATTTCTTCTTCATCATATGCATTACATAAAAATGCTAGTGCTACTCTGTCTGCTCCTAATGATGGTTCTATACAATATGGTACATATTTTTCATTGGTTTCTGTATCTAAATAATTCATATCTTCTTTAGAAAATTCCATATGTTTTTTTAAGTCAAAGTCTGTTCTGTCTGCAATTCCCCATAGTTCTCCCCAACCAAATGGAAAAGCAAATTCTATATCTGTTGTTGCATTACTATAATGTGATAATTCTTCTTTTTCATGATCTCTTAGTCTTATATTTTCTTCTTTCATTCCTAAAGATAATAGCCATTTTTTACAATATTCTTTCCAATATGAATGCCATTTTAAGTCTGTTCCTGGCTTACAGAAAAACTCTAATTCCATTTGTTCAAATTCTCTTGTTCTAAATGTAAAGTTTCCTGGTGTTATTTCA
>CAMUHU010000011.1 GCA_947088765.1 uncultured Clostridium sp.
TACCATAATTTCCGTTGGAGGCTAGTAAAATTTGCTTCGCAAATTTTCCACGCTCAAACGCTATTCTAATACTGTCTGCCCCATACTACCATAATTTCCGTTGGAGGCTAGTAAAATTTGCTTCGCAAATTTTCCACGCTCAAACGCTATTCTAATACTGTCTGCCCCATACTACCATAATTTCCGTTGGAGGCTAGTAAAATTTGCTTCGCAAATTTTCCACGCTCAAACGCTATTCTAATACTGTCTGCCCCATACTACCATAATTTCCGTTGGAGGCTAGTAAAATTTGCTTCGCAAATTTTCCACGCTCCAATGCTATTTTAATACTGTCTTCCCCATACTACCATAATACTAGCATTGTCGCCACAGCATACACATTTGTTGCCTAGTTTTTCTTGTGTGAATGGTATACATCTTGAGTGTGCTCCTGTTAGTTCTTTTATTTTGTTTTCACATTCTTCTTTTCCACACCACATTGTTTTTATATATCCTTGTTTTTCATCTATATTTTTTACAAATTCATCTAAGTTTTCTGCTGTTGTCGTTCTTTCTTCTCTTATTTTTTTACATTCTTCATACATATTTTTTTGTATGTCTTCTAATGTTTCTTTTATTTTTTCATTTAACTTGTCTAAGTCTACTGTTTCTTTTTCTAATGTGTCTCTTCTTACTATTACACATACATTGTTTTCTATGTCTCTTGGTCCTAGTTCTATTCTTATTGGTACTCCTCTTAGTTCCCAGTCATTAAATTTATATCCTGGTGTATAGTTTTCTCTTAAGTCTATTTCTGCTCTGAATTCTTGTTTTAATTTTTCATAAACTTCTGTTGTTTTTTCTACTACTCCTTCTTTTTTCATCATTACTGGTACTACTACTACTTGTATTGGTGCAACTTTTGGTGGAAGTTTTAGTCCACGGTTGTCTCCATGTGCCATGATTGTAGCACCTATTAGTCTTGTACTTATTCCCCATGATGTTTGATATGGGTATTCGTCTTTTCCAACTCTATTTTGGAATTTCACATCATATGGTTTTGTAAAGTTTTGTCCAAAGTAATGTGATGTTCCCGCTTGAATGGCTCTTCCATCATGCATTAATGTTTCTACTGTGTATGTAGCTTCTGCTCCTGCAAATTTTTCTTTTTCTGTCTTTTTTCCTTTTAATACTGGTATTGCAAGTATATTTTCTATTACTTCTGCATATATGTCTAACATTTGTAGTGTTCTTTCTTCTGCTTCTTCTTTTGTTTCATGTATTGTATGCCCTTCTTGCCATAAGAATTCTCTAGAACGCAAGAACGGTCTTGTTTCTTTTTCCCATCTTAATACATTACACCATTGGTTATATACAAATGGTAAGTCTCTCCAAGATTTTAACCATTTTGAGTATAAATCGCAAAACATTGTTTCAGATGTTGGTCTTATACATAGTTTTTCATCTAATTTTTTTCCTCCTGCTTCTGTAACTGTTGCTACTTCTGGTGCAAATCCTTCAACATGATCTTTTTCTTTTTGTAATAAATTTTCTGGTATTAAAACAGGAAAATATACATTTTTTACTCCGTTTTTCTTGAATATCTCATCTGTATATTTTTGTATATTTTCCCAAATTGCATATCCATATGGTTTGATTGCTATACATCCTTTTGTTCCTGTGTAATCTGCTAAGTCTGCTTTTAATACTATGTCTGTATACCATTTTGCAAAGTCTTCTTCTATGTTTGTTACCTCTTTTACAAATTCTTTGTCCATGTTTATATTCTCCTTTTCTATTATTTTTAAAAAATTCCTTTGAAGTGCGGGCGATTAATAATCGCCCCTACACTATAATATTTTATATTATTCGACATTACCTGTTTTCTCACTATTTTTGATAATATCGTCTATTACGATTTGTTGGTTTTCGTCAATTTTATACTTCGGCAGTTCTGGTAATTCGTCTAAACTACTATATCCAAACATTCTTAAAAATTCATCTGTTGTTTTGTATGACATTGGTTTACCTAATATATCAACTTTTCCTGCCTCTTCTATTAAATTGTATTCCAATAGTTTATATATTACTGCATCTGATGACACTCCTCTTATTGCTTCTATTTCTGCTCTTGTTATCCTAGGATTATATGCTATTATTGCTAGTGCTTCTAGTGCTGCTTGTGAAAGTTTTGGTTTCATTCTTTTGTCTATTACTGGGTTAATATATTCATAATATTCTTTTTTAGTACACATTTGATATCCATCATTAACTCTAATAATTTCTATTCCTCTTGATATATCCTTATATTCTTTGTTCATATCACTAATTATTTCTATAATGTCTTTTTCATTAATTTCTACTGCTAATTCTAACTCTTTTATTTTTACAACTCTCCCTGCACAAAATAGTATTGCTTCAATTATTCCTCTTATTTTGTCTATTTCCATAAAGATTAATGTTTCCTTTCTTATATTATTAAAAATTTGCCTTCTAATACGGGCGATTAATAATCACTCCTACATTTTCTAATGTAGCTTATACGAAGAGGGAAAATCAAACATTTTTATTTTTTGAAAAAACTCTTTATTTTTTGCCATAAATTCATTTTTTCCCTTACTTTTATATTAGCTGTTGATGGAATATATTTTTCAATTTCGTTTATAATATATGCATTTCTATATCCTTCTTTGTCTTGTTCTTTTAATTCTTGTATTAATCTATATATGTTTCCATTTAATTGTTTTAGCCTGTCTTTATAACAGAAATCTTCACTATATGGATTATATTTACTTTCTAATACATCATCATTAATTACATTTTCATTTGTTTCATCTTCTGTTTCCAATATTCCTGGTTGTGCCGTTGCTTCTGCTTTTTCTATCATGTTTATTAATTTTTTTATTTTTGCTATGTATGCTTCTGTTTTTATTTCATTTTTTACTGAAAAGTCCTTTTCTGCAAATGCGTCTATTTTTTGACATAATTTTTCTACTTTTTCATATATTTCATTACTCATCCCTAGTTCTCCATTTCATAATTTTTCTATTCTTGAAAAGTTATCATGGTATGATAATTTCTAAGAATATATTTCGTTTTTTATAATATTTAATTTACTAGTTTTGTTAATGTTTCTTGTAATATCTTTTTACTTTTTTTTAGTGTTTTTTTATCTGCTTGCTTTAATTCTTCCTCTGTAAATTTTATGTTATAGTCTTCAAATATAATTTCTTCCATAAGCTTTACTCCTTCACTACTACTTTTTAGATAATACTATAATTTCTCATTTTTTTCAATAGTTTCCTTAAAATATTCAAAAAAGGACACATTTGTTGTATGTGCCCTTTAAAATTATATTTCTATTTTTCTACATATTATAATCTTTTACTTTTTTGAATGCATATATTCCAGCTATTGTACAAACTACCATTAATCCTATAATTATATTTTCATTAGTACCTGTCTTTGGTAATGTTTTATTAGTGTTTGTTGTATTGTTTGTTATACTAGTTATTGGTGTTGTATTTGCTGTATTTGTTGCAGTATTTCCTGTTGTATTAAATAATTCTGTTGATGTGTTTGTTTGTTGCAAATTACTTGTTTCATTTCCTTCTCCTAATATTTGGTCTATTGTCTTAGCTCCAACTGTGCATGTTTGAATTATTATTAAACTTAAAACTAATAATAAAATGAAAATCTTTACTACCTTATTTCTACTCATACCTTTTCTCCTTTTCTTTTATTATATAACACTTAATATAAGTTATACTATATTTTTATTTTTTTTGCAATAGTTTTTTTTACTTTTTTAGTTTTTTTTACATTCTTTTAGAAATGTCTTCCGATTTTGCCTGTTTCTATTGCAATATTTTGATTTCTTACTTTTACACCTTTATCTTCTATATCATCTTCTATTATTAAATCACCGTCTGTTGATTCATCAAACTCTTTACTAAGCATATATGAAAGGATTATATATCTTATTGCAATTATTCCTAATGAGCAAATCATTAATATAGATAAAATTTCTTTTAAATTACCAGCTATAAATTTATTATTCCCATTATCTTTTTTATTATCAGTATCATCTGTCATTCCAACTATTTCTTGTTGTTCTGTTTCATTTTTCAAGTCTATAATATATACAGAACTTTCTTCTCCTAATGTTACTGTAATTTTTATTACATTATCTCCTTCTTTTAATTCAGTTGCTCCTTCTATGTCTATTTTTGCATCCGCCATATTTGCTGTTGCATCAATTTCCAATTGTTTCATGTTTTTCACATTTGTTGTATAAGAGTAAATTTCTGGATTAAATTCAGGATTTAGTTCTACATCTTTTATTATTAATGTTGTCAATTTCGGTTTTGTTTCTTGTGTTATTGGTACATCTGGTATTTGTGTTTGGTCATCTATTATGTTTGGAACTGTAGCATCATCTGCTAATCTTATTATATTGACATTATATGTTTTTTTCGTTCCATTTTCAGCAGTTACATTTATTTGAAATTTATTTGTTTGCCCTGCTACTAATGATTTTGTTCCTGTCCCACTTACTGTTGCTTTACTATGATTTTTTGTTGCACTTATTTTTATTGAGTTTACTGATGATTCTGCTGTATAACTAATTGTATTTTTTAATGATGAACCTGAGTATGTTTTTCCTCCAATTGTTATTGATTTTAATGTTGCATCACCTGATTTCGTAGTGCTTGGTTGACTTGGTGTTGTCGGATTTGTTGGGTTTGATGGTTGATTTGGTGCTGGTGTGTTGTTTGCACTTACTGTTATTGTTACCGATTTTGGCGATGTTATTAAATTTAAGTCTGTATCTGAAACACTTACTGGTGTAACTGTTATTGTTGCTGTTCCTGCTCCTTTTGCTGTTAAAGTTATATTTTCACTACTCGATACCCATAATGATGATGTTCCAACAGTCACTACACCTGGGTTTGATGATGTTACATTAAATTTTCCTTCCGCATTTGTAGTTTTTATAGTTAATGTTGCTGTTTTACCAGGTGTTAATGATTTTGATGATGCCGATACAGAGTAACTCCCAGCTGCATAAACTATAGATTGTAGCGAAATTAAAAACATTGTAATAATTATGAAAATTAGTATTTTTTTAACTGTTTTCATTTTTAATATCCTTCCTTTCTTAAGGTATATACCTTTTAACTTTTGTTTTAATTACATTGTTATTGATGATGTACCCATTATATGATTTTTAATTTTCATATAATCTCTTGCATCTATTATTCCATCTGAATGTACTTGTGATGCTTTTTGCTCTATTTCATTTAATGTTGAAATCCCCATTATATGATTTTTGATTTTCATATAATCTCTTGCATCTATTACTCTGTCTGCATATATATCTCCTAATACTACTACTTCATATTCTATTCCATCTATAGTAAATTTATCCCCTGTTGTTAATGGATAATTCGATTCTAATGGTCTTAAATCTCCTGCTCTTGCTGAATAATTTGTTACTGATAGACTACTTGCTATTTCTGCTATTGTTTTCCCAGGTATTGCAATTAGATTTTTTCCTTCTATTTTCGCAATTTTGTTTCCTGCTCCATTATTACATGGTGCTAAGTATTTATTTGCTATATATCCTACATTTCCGTTTGAAAGTTGTACTTTTGCCCACTGTAAGTTATTTGCTGTTCCTGCATTAAATTCTAATACTGTAACTACTTCATTTTTTTGTAGTGTCGCAAGTATACTTGATGATGTTGTTGGTGATTGTCTTAGTCTTACATCACTTCCGGTTAAATAATATGAGCTTGGATGTGTTGTGTCTATAGTTGTTGGTAAATTATTTGCTTGTGGCATATTGTTATAAACTGGTATTATAAAATTTAATGAAGAGTTCAGTAAATTATTTTTTGCATATGTATTAAATAAGTTTTTTGCTTGACTTGATGGGTCTTGAATATTTGTCATATATTGATGCTTGAATAATTGCGAAATTTCTGTACCTACAACATCCCATTTATAGAAATATGCTGTATTTTGTCCTGCATTTGTATATGAGTTTGCCATTTTTTTAGCACCTTCTATAATTGATATATATTGATTTGTCCATCCATTTGCTTTTGCATATTCTAGTCCATTTGCTATTGCATCTCCTGTGTCATATGCACCATAGTTGAAAAAGTTATAATAATTATCATATACTGTTCCATTTTTTGCTACATAATGTCCAGATACTGAATTGCTTCCATTTCTTCCTACTTCTTGTATTATTTTTATTGCTATACTATATGGACTCATTTTGCTTTGTTTTGCTGCTTCCATTATTATCCCAGAGTATGGCATTGTACATTCTGTTCCATTTAAGTTAAATGTTACAGTTGTATTCATAAATGTTGAAGCTATAATTCCTTTAACTCCCTCTTCTGTTTGTGAATTTGGATTATATGTCATTTCTAAAAACTGAAATATTCCTGATTCGTTTAAAAAGTTTCTTGGATCTGAATAGTATTTTAATATTGGTGTTGAAGCACATGCATATCCACTAGCAACTTGTCCACAACTATCTAACCATAAACCATTTGAAGATTTTATAACTGTATTTCTTAAGTGTAGTGATGTTTCTTCTCTTATAAATTCATCCCAATTTATTCCTGTATTAAATGCTGTAAATGTCCAGTTTGGGTATAGTGATTTTAATTCGTTTAATTTTGTTTGATAACTTGCTGGGAAATTAGATATGCCTGTATTAGTTGTTTGCGTATATGTACTTGCTTTTACATTATCTGGAATATATATTATTTGAATTATTAATATTACACAAAATATCAAAATTAATATTTTTTTCTTGTGTAGTTTCATTTTTTAATGTGTCCTCCTTTTGTATTTTTCTTTATAATATACATTTTATTTTCTTTTTCCTTCATAGTATAACATTTATTGACTTTTTTAGTCAATGGAAAATTTTATTTGTAATGGAAATGTAATATAATTTTAATATTACTGATTCTAATTTAAGTATTATAAAAGGAGCACATTAATGTGCCCCTACAGTTTCTAAATATTTTCTATATTTTTAACAATGTTTTCAACCTCTTGTTTTTCTTGTTCTGATATTTCTTCTTTTTCTTCTTCTTCAAGCCATTTTATTAAATTTAAGTTTTGTACATCTAATAACATTGGATGTTTTGGCATCACTCTAAATGTATAGCCATAGTCTCCCCCTGTTTTTAATGTTATTTCTCCTGTATATAGATTATCTTCTTTTATATCTCTTATCATAGGTGTAATATTTATATCTTCAAATGTTCCATCTGACATTATTTTAGCTGAATAAACTTCAACAGATATGCTATCTGGGCTAATATTTGGTAAATCTACTTTACAACTTACTTGTATCTTATTTCCAGCATCTATTGTAACATCTTTCATATTGTTTGTTTGTGTTATTTTTATTTTTCCCCATTCGTTTTTTGCATTTGCTTTCCATTCATTATATCCAATAACTTTTTCTAAATCTTTATAATATGTATTATAAAGGTTGCATAATGGTAAATATAGTTTCTCAGTATAATCCACAACCATTCTGGCAGTGCTATACATTCCTCCTGTAGATATAATTGAGTTTTTCATCATTTGTATCCATTTGTTTGAAAAATCTTCTTCACATTCTCTATCATAATAAATCGGTATAATTTTATTTTCTAAAGTATTATATATGCTTTGACAGTCCGCATTATCTTGAATATCATAAGAATTATATTCATCATTAGTTCCTATTATCCAACCATTTTCCTTATTATATCCTTCTACCCACCAACCATCTAATATACTGAAATTTACTACTCCGTTTACTGAGGCTTTTTGTCCACTTGTTCCTGATGCTTCCATTGGTCTTCTTGGATTGTTTAGCCAAACGTCTACACCACTTACTAAATATCTTGCCATTTCGATGTCATAGTCTTCTAATAAAAATATTTTTCCTTTGAATTGTGGTTTCATTGATAGTTCATGTATTTGTCTTATTAATTCTTGACCTTCTATATCTCTTGGATGTGCTTTCCCTGCAAATATTAGTTGTACTGGTCTATCTTGATTATTTAAGATTTCTGTAATTCTTTCTAAATCCCTAAATATTAATGTTGCTCTCTTATATGTAGCAAATCTTCTTGCAAATCCTATTGTTAATGCATTCGGATTAAGTTTTGATGTTATCTCCATTATTTCATCATATGATGTTCCATTTCTTCTTAGTCTATTTGTTACATTTTCTTTTACTAATTTTAATAATTTTTCTTTTCTTGAAATATGAGCATTCCATAATTCTTCATTTGGTATATCTTGTATGTTTTTCCATGTTTCTTCTTCATGTATTTTGTCTTGCCAATATGGTGTTAAGTATTCATTATATAATTCTTTTAGTCTTGGAGCTAACCATGAACATGTATGGATACCATTTGTTACATGTGTGATTGGCGATTCGTTTGAGGCAATGTCTGGCCAACATTCACCAAATAGTTCTCTTGATACTTCTCCATGTAGTTTACTAACTCCATTTTTCTTCCCTGCTATTTTTAGAGCTAGTATTCCCATATTGAAACCACTCTCTGTAGGTTGATTTGGTGCTACACCTAGTCTTAAAAATTCTTCTCTTTCTATTCCTAATGATGTCCAGAAATTTTTGAAGTATTTGTCTATTAAGTCTATATTAAATATATCATTTCCTGCTGGTACTGGTGTGTGTGTTGTAAATACAGTTTGTGATGTTACTATATCTCTTGCTATTTTAAATGCTATTTTTTTGTCTTCTATTAGTTCTCTCATTAATTCTAATAGTAAGAATGCAGAATGTCCTTCATTCATATGGTATACTGTTGGTTTTAACCCTAGTTCTCTTATTAATTTTGTTCCTGCCATTCCTAAAACAATTTCTTGTCTTATTCTCATGTCTTGGTCTCCACCATATAACCTTTTTGTGATTTCTCTTAAGTCTTCATCACTGTTTTCTTGAATGTCAGAGTCCATTAAGTATAGTTTTATTCTTCCTACATTTACTTGCCATACTTTTAAGTATACTCTTCTTCTTTGTATTTTTTCTGAAATGATTAAGTCATTTCCACTTGCATCTTTTGCTGGTATTATTGGAAGATTTTCTAAGTCTATATCTGTATAAACTGATTCTTGTCTTCCTTCTCTATTTATTACTTGGTGGAAATATCCATTTTTATATAGCAAACCAATTCCAACTAATGGAAGTTCTAAATCACTTGCTGCTTTTAAGTGGTCTCCTGATAGTATTCCAAGTCCTCCTGAGTATATAGATAAGATTTGGTCTAATCCATATTCTGCTGAAAAGTATGCTATTAAATCGTTTTTATTTTCTGGATATTTTTTACTAAACCAAGTTGTTTTACTTTTCATATAATTTTCAAAGTTTTCTACAACTTTGTCATATTCTTTCAAAAAGTTCGTATCTTTGGCATATTGCTCTAGTTTTTCTTGAGATATCAGTTTTAAAAATTTGACTGGGTTTTTGTTTACTTGTTCCCATAAATCAATGTCAATTTCTTTAAGTAGTTTTAATAAATCTGTGTTCCATGCCCACCAAAGATTATATGCCATGTCCATTAATTTGTTAATTCTTTTTGGTAATTGTGGATTAACTGTAATTCTATTAAATATATACATAAAAATATATTCCTCCTTTTGTTTTTTACAAGTCCTTTGTTTTTAATATATTTATTATCTATTAAAATAATGAAAATGTCAATTGCTTTTTGGTATTTTTTGTTCTTTTTAAATTTAAAAAAGCGACATGGCTCGGTATTAAACCAAGCCATGCCACTCAAGAAAAAGGTATCATATGTCTATTTCACTGAAATATGTATATTGTCTGCACTTGCTTCTAATTCTCTAGATATTATGTTTTGGATTTGTGCAATTTCTTCTTGTGATAAATCTTGTTTTCCTATTATTACACTTATACTTTTATCATTTACAAATATTATACATTTATCAAATCCTTTTGCTAATAATAAGTTTTCTGATATCATCACTGAATTTTGTTCTTTATTTACTCTTGCAATTTCTTGTGTAGTTATTGCCTTTTGTTCTTCTGATACATTTGGATTTTCTATTATTTTTTGATAGTTTTCTATTACTTGTGAATACATATTTGTTCTGTCTAATTTGGCTGATACGAAATATCCATCATCTTCTTTTTTATCTTTATTTTCTTCTTCTTTCTTCTCTTCTTCACTAAATACTTCTTGAGTTTGTTCTTGATTATCGCTTACTAATTTTGCATCTCCTAGTTTTGCTATTTCTTCTTGTTGTTCTTCTGTGTTTGGATTTGAAGCTACCTCTTCTTGATTTGTAATTTCTGAACTTACTTCCTCTGTTTTATTTTTTCCTATATAGTCTAAGTACCCTGCTGTTACTAACATTAATGCTATTACCAATATGGTTAATTCATTCTTTTTAATGATTTTCATAAATTTATTCCTCCTATTGTATATTTTTATTTTAAATGTGTATATTACACATATTTTAATTGCAAAAGAATTGTTATTTTGCAATTATCAGTTCATTTCAAAGACTTGAACTTTGTATGTAGCGAGTCCTGTAATCGCTTCTACTGCTGATATTATATTGCTTTTTACAGTTGCATTTGAAGCACCTTCTGCAATTACTATTGCACCTTTTACTACTGGGTTTATTACTGTTTGTGTTTCTATTTTTGAACCATCTGAATATACAATTTCTTTTGATGTATCTTTTTCTTCTATAACTCTAGTGCCCCCCTCTGAGTCTGTTTCTTGTGTTGTTGATACTTTTGAGTTTTCATTTTGCATTGGTACTATTTCGCTTCCTTTTGAATATGTAAGCATTACATTTACTTTTCCTACTCCTTCCATTTTTGATAATATTTCTTCTAATTTTGTTTCCAATTCATCTACTGTTACTTTTTTCTTATCATCTTTATCATCTGCTAATATTTTGTAGCCTGAACTTTCTTCTGATTTGTCATCTTTTGTTTTTGTATCATCTTTCCAGATTGTATTTATTGCAATTAATGTTACTATTAGTATTATTATAAATACGACTAGACTTTCTATCTTCTTTTTATCTGTTTTTCCTTGATATTTGGATTTTATCATTTGCATTTTTTCTTTTAACATATTTCATACCATTCCTTTCTTTTATACCAACATTTGTTGGAAAAGAATTGTTAAAATTATTTTCATATATCATCTTATTGAAATTTGCTTGTTGTTTATACCATATTCTTCACTTATAAACATTTTTATCTCACGCTCCTCTTCTTCTGTTAATTCTTTTTTTATTGTTGAATTAGTTTGTTCTCCGATTTTTATTTTATTTACTCCTATTTCACCTTTTTCATTTTCATTGTTATCTTCATTTGCCTTTCTTGATATATTAAGTTCTATATTTTTGATTCTTCCATATTGTTCATTATTTTCTTCTAAATTAACTTCTAATTTTATATTGCTTATAATATAACCTTTTTCTCTTAATTTATTTTCCATATCTTGTTTTAAATTTAGTTTATATGTTTCTTCAAAACTATCAGTCTCAATTTTTGATACATTACTTTCTAAGTTTTGATATATTTCACTACTTGTTAGATAATTTTCATAGTCTATATTTGCAAAGTCTAAATTTTTTCCTCCTATAAGTTTTAATCCTGGAGCAATAATTGTATATACAACATATATTCCTATTACTGTTTTTATGTATTTTGTGCTTTTACTATTAGGAGATAATATCATTTCTAATATAATTGCAACTACGACACTTACTATTACTTGTCGTGCCCATGAACTAATATATGTAATCATTATATTTCTCCCTTCTTTTATATGTTTGAAACTTTTATTACTATTGTTACTCCTATTATTAACATTACAGATATTGAGCATACCATTGCTAATAATACTTTAAATGTATCTCTCATCTGTTCTATAATATCTATTATTTTTTTATCTGCTATTGGTTGACATACTGCTGATAAAATATGATAAAGGACTGTAAGTACTGCTAGTCTAATTATTGGCATTGCACATATTCCTATTATTACAATTACACCAATTATTCCAACCGCATTTTTTAGTACTATTCCGCTTCCTAATACCATTTCTGTTGTATCACTTAAAATTTTACCTACTACTGGAATTGCATTTGAGACTACTGCCTTTGTAGTTTTTGTAGTGATTTTATCAACATGTCCTGTTAAACTGCTTTCTAATGATAGTACACTTGTAAATACTGTTAACACTATTCCTAATATCCATACTACACTAGATTTAAAAGTTTTTGCTATTTTATCTATTTGGACTTTGTCAGATATTTTTGATATTATTCCTAGTGATGTTCCAATTAGTACCATAGGTAGTAAAAAGGCTGAAATAAATTTTCCTATAAATGTTATCATTACTAGTAGAATAGTTTGTACTGTGCTTGCTGTTACTAGATTTCCAGTTATCATCATTAATGTTAGTAATAGTGGAATTAATGAATAGGAAAATCCAACTAAGTTTTGTATTGTATCTTTTATGCTAGATATTATTCCTGCAAAATTAGTCATTATTAATGTTACAATTAATATATACTGAACAAAATATGTAATTTGGCTTATTCCGCCATTCTCTAATCCATCACTTACACTTTTTAAGATGCTATGTACAACTATAATAATTATTATGCTAGCAATCATTATAATCTGATTTTTTATTTCTATTCCTAAAAGATTTACTATTTTCTTTGCAATACTTGCTTCATCTATATCTCCTGTAACTGCAGAACTTAATACCTCCGAAAAATCTATGTCTTTAAATACATTGTCTGTGTATTTTTGTGCTTCTGTTATAAATGATGATATGTCTAACATCTCTTCTGCTGATTGTATTATTTCTTCACTTGCTAAAGTTGTAGTTGGTATCGCAAATACTAATATTACCATTATCAGTAAAATTCTTTTTAACTTCATTTCTACTCTCATTCCTTTTCAAAGGACTAATTAAATTGAAAAAAATTGTTAAAATTATTTTTCAATTTTTCTTCTTTAGGGTAAAACATGTACAATAGTTTCTAGCAATGCTGATATTATAGGTATTGACATTGATATTATTATTACTTTTCCTCCTAAATCTACTTTTGATGCAATAGCACTTTCTCCTGAGTCTTTACATATACTCACTGCAAACTCTGTTAGGAATGCAATACCTGTAATTTTTATCAGAACTGTTAAAAATCCATTTGTATCACTAACTTTGTTTGACAATTCTGTTAATAACTGTATTATTCCACTTAGTCTTGTCATAACAAGGCCTAAAATAATAATCCCAGCACAAATTGATACATATATTGTGAATTCTGGTTTATATTGCTTTAGAATAATAACTATTATTACTGCAATTAAGCCAATTCCAATAATTTTAATAATATCCATATCTATATATCATTCCTTTTTTGATAAAACAATTTAGTATTTCCTATGAAGGACGGGCGATTGATAATCGCCCCTACATTACTCAGGCAATTTCTTTGAATAATAATTATTATTCAATCAATTATAGATTGAATAATGTTCTAACCGTATCAAACAATGTGCTGATTTCTTTGATTACTAGACTTAATACTATAACTAGTCCTGCCAAAGTGGTCATCATTGCTTGATCTTCTCTACCTGCTCTTACAAGTACCTGATGTAATACAGCAACTAAAATTCCTATTGCAGCAATTTTAAACAATAAATTAATATCCATGTGAATATCCTCCATTTTTATTTCATTACTTTATAAAAACTATATTGGAAAAGAATTGTTATATTAAAATTATTACTAGTCCAACACCAGTAAGCATTCCTAGAGTCTTGTACAATTTTTTGTTTTTATTCTCTTCTGCTTGTGCTTGTTGTATTTGTGTTTCTAAAAATTCCTGTGTTAATCTTATTTTACCAAGTTGTCCTTGTAAATTAGTTTGTCCTAATATTTTTCCGAAAGTCTTTTATTATGTCTATATCTTCTTTAAGCAAATTTGTTTGTGATATATCTACAGAGTGTTCCCATGCTTCTTTTGCAGATGTTTCCTTCATTTTTACTGCTGCTATTTTAAAAATGCTTCCAATTTCTCTTTTTATGTTATTGGAAATTTCTATAAAGATGTCTGCTATTGGCTCATATGTATATTCTATCTTCGCCTCAAAAAAATTGAGTGCTTTTTTCATTTCACATAATTGTATAGTTCTATTTTTATATTTATTAGATATCATTATTCCTACTAATGTGGAGCCACCAAATATTGAGCATAATATAATACCTTTTATAAATAACATACTCAATTTCCCCTTTCTAAATATATATATTCATTGCTTGTACTTTTTAGAACTATCTTTTTCTGATTTGTCTAAATGATATATATTCTTTATTCTTCCTTTATTTGATTTATCAAGGAAAATTATTATTTCAAATATATTTAATTCTATTATTTTTCTTAAATATAAATTCATATTTATATCTTCTAGAGTTTCTCCATGTGCTGTAAAGATTCCCTTTACTCCACATGATGTAGCATAATTAATGGCATTTACATCTTCTATGTTTCCTATCTCGTCTGCAACTATTATTTGTGGTGCCATAGACCTTATTAGCATTTCCATTCCTACCCACTTAGGAACATTGTCTAAAATATCAGTCCTTATTCCCACATCGTTTTGTGGAATTCCTTTATACATTGCTGCTATTTCTCCTCTTTCGTCTGCTACTCCTATTGTTTTACCTTTAAAATTTATGTATTCAATACCTGTACTAAGTTGCCTTATTAAATCTCTTAAAATTGTAGTTTTCCCTGCTCCTGGAGGTGAAACTATTAAAGTAGTAAATATGTTGTTATTTTCTATATTAATAATATGTTTAATGACTTCATTCGCTGCTCCAATTTTTTGTTTTGATATTCTAAAATTTAAACTATATATGTGTGAAATATTTATTACTTTGTCGTTTTCTATAACACAATTTCCTGTAATTCCTACTCTATGACCTCCTCTTATTGTTATATATCCATGGTTTATTTCATTTTGATAGGCATAGACTGAGTTTTCACATACAAATTGCAATATTTCTTTTGTATCTTCATTTGTAACTTTATGTTCAATTATTTCTTCTTTATTGTTAAATTTTAAAATTATTGGACAATTTACTCTTATTCTTATTTCTTCTAAATCATGATATTCTTGTCCTATTTTATTGTTTATTTTTTCTCTTATCCTTAATGGGAAATATTGTAAAATTTCCATTTTTTCTCCTTTAAATTTGTGTTTGTGGGTATTATTTTATATTTTTAAATTATTATATGAATTTTTTTAATATATGGATATATGTAGGGGCACGGCGCACCGTGCCCTTGAAATTACAGACATTTAAACATTTACATTTAATTATAATTTATTTTTTGGGGAACGCCCGAAGGGCGCCCCTACAACCATTCATCTAACATTTATGTAAAAATCTAATATGTTACAAATTTCATTTTTGATTGGGCACGGTGCGCCATGCCCCTACATTTCTCTACAATTTTAAATTTGTATAAAAATTTATCATACATACACACCCCAATTTAGAACAAATAAGAAAAATCAAAGATTTTTCTTTAATTTGTTCTCGCCCGATTGAGTTTTCGACTGTAAGGAGAAAATCTCAAGGGCTAGCGATTATAGCATTTATATAATAGGAAAGTATAACTTTCCTATTATATAAAATAAAAACCTAGCATATACATATTAATATGTATATGCTAGGTTTTTATTTTTAGAACTCCCAATTTGGAACATATTCTTCTTCATGTTCTCCTAATTCTTGAATATATCCATTTTTTAAGTCTAATTTATATAAATAATTTTCTATTTCCTTATATTCTTCTTTTGTTAATTTTCTGTTTAAGTCGCTTTGCATTGCTTTATATGTTGGAAAGTATTGTGCCATTATACTTACATAGACTTTATTTCCTAAATTAGTTTTTATCCACTTTAAAACCCTTTTTGAGTTTTCTATATGATTTGGTAGTACTAAATGCCTTATTATAACTCCTTTTTTTATAATTCCTTTTTCATCTATACTTGGACTTCCAACTTGTTTATACATTTCCTTTATAGCTTTTGTTGCTATTTCAAAATAATTTTTTACTTTTGAGTATTTTTCTCCTAGTTCATTATAATAATATTTTAAATCTGGTAAGTATATATCTATATATCCTTCTAATCTTTTTATGGTTTCTATGGTTTCATATCCATTTGAGTTATATATTATTGGTATATTTAATCCATTTTCCTTTGCAATTTTTATTGCCTCTATTATTTGATAAGCATAGATTGTAGGTGATACTAGGTTTATATTATTTGCTCCATTCTCTTGTTGTTTTATAAATATATTTGCTAATTCTTCTATTGTTATTTCTTTGCCTTTTCCCTTTTGGCTTATCTCATAATTTTGACAAAATATACAGTTTAAATTACAGTTAGAAAAAAATACTGTTCCTGAGCCGTTTTCTCCACTAATACATGGTTCTTCAAATTTATGTAATGAATATAATGCAATTTTGATTTTATCAGTCCCCTTACATCTTCCTACTTTTTCTTTTCTATTAATATTACATTTATGTGGACATGTATTACAATTTTCTAGTTCTGTTGACATTTTGGTTTAAGTCCTTTCTTTTTTATTTGCTATATACATCTCTTCTATGTCCAATTTCTAATACTAAAATTATAACTTCTTCATCTTGTATTTTACATATTACTCTATAGTCTCCAATTCTATATCTCCATTGTCCAGATTTGTTTTCTACTAAACCTTTTCCGTGTATTCTTGGATTTTCACATCCTTCAATGTTTTTTTCTAACCACCCAATTATTAGCGATGAAATATGTTTATCTAATTTTTTTAATTGTTTCTTGGCTTTTTCGGAAAATATAACTTTATATTTCATTATAATCCCAACTCCTCTTTTATTTCCTGCATTGTATATGTTTTGGGATTTTTTTCATATTCTTCAACTGCTTTTTTATAGCATTCTAAGTCATATTCATCTTCAATTTTTTCTAGTACAGCCTTTCTAATTAAATCTGATAAAGAGATGTTGTTTATTTGCGCATATGTTTTTATTAACTTTGTATCTTCTTCATTTAATCTTACTGAAATATTCATAGTTATCAACTCCTTTTATTATTGTACTACACTGTAGTACACATGTCAATATTATTATATTATCCTTAGCATAATTTTGTGTTTTATTCTTAATACAAGAAAAGTGGCTTTACCTTTTCTTTTGCCGATTTAAGTTTATACGAAAGTAAATGAGGAAATTTAAAAGCAATAGCGATTAGAGCCTTTTATATATGAATACTATAAAAGCAGTTAAAACTAATATATTTCAATAGTTTTAACTGCTAATAATCTATTTATTAATTCTGTGAATAAGGTAATAAAGCTATTTGTCTGCATCTTTTTACTGCTAATGTTATATCTCTTTGATGTTTTGCACAAGCACCTGTAGCTCTTCTTGGTAGTATTTTCCCTTTTTCATTTATGAATTTTTTTAATTGTTCTGGATTTTTATAATCTAATACTAAGTTTTTATCACTACAAAGTATGCATACTTTTTTTCTCATTCTTTTGAATTTCGGATTGAAATCTTCATCATTATTGTTATTGTTTCTTCTATTATTTTTTTTGTCTGCCATTCTTCTTTCCCCCTATCTAATTTTTAAAATGGTAAATCATCACTAGGTGTAACCTCAAAATCAGGATTTGGATTTGGGTTTGTAGCAGTGTTTCCAAATGTGTCTTCAAAGTTTGAAGAAGTTCCTTCTGAATCTCTTTTTCCATCTGCAAAGTATGCTTCTTCTGCAACGACTTCAGTAACATAGTGTTTTTGTCCTTGTTCATCATCCCATGTTCTTGTTTGTATTCTTCCTATAATACCTACTTGTTGACCTTTTTTGAAATATTTACTACAAAATTCTGCAAGTTTACTCCATACTACAATATTTATAAAATCTGCTTGTCTTTCTTCTCCTTGCCTTACAAATCTTCTATTTACTGCTAAACTAAAGCTTGCTACCATTGTATTGTTTGTTTGTGTGTATCTAACTTCTGGATCTCTTGTTAATCTTCCCATTAAAATTACTTTGTTCATATTTAATTCCTTCTTTCTTTCTCAGTTTTGGCTCCCTAGCTTTTATTTTTAATCTTCTAATCTTACAGTTATAAATTTTATGACTTCGTCTGTTATTCTGTAGTTTCTTTCTAGTTCTGCTATTAGTTCTGGTTTTGCTTCGAAATTAAATACTACATAGTAACCTTCTGTGTTCTTTTTTACTTCATAGGCTAATTTTTTTCTTCCTACTTCTTGAACATTTTCAACTTTTCCATCAGTATTAATCAAGTCTGTAAATCTAGCTATAAGAGCTTTGATTCCTTCTTCTGTAACATCTTGACCAATAATGACAACACTTTCGTATTTATTCATTATTTTTCACCTCCTTTTGGGTATATATCCCGTAATCTAGTTACGAGAAAGGATGAAAAAAGTTTTTTCTCTTTTCAAACATGCTTATTCTACCATATTTTACATATATTTTCAAGGGGTTTTAGAAAATATTTTTGCTATCTAAATTTTACATTAATGGTGCACCCAGTTTTAATACTGCTTGAAATATGGATTTTATAAATCCTGGATTACTTTCTTTTTCTGAAATTAAATGACTTTTTTCCATTGTATCTAAAGCATCTCTTTTTATTTCTTCTATTACTTTTGATTCATAAATGTATATTCCACATTCAAAATGTAAATATAGACTTCTATAATCTAAATTAAGTGTTCCTACTGTTGCAATATTATCATCACATACAAATACTTTTGAATGTAAAAATCCTGGTGTGTATTCATATATCTTTACACCATCTTTTTTTAACATTTTATAGTATGAACGTGTTAATGTGAATACTATCTTTTTATCTGGAATTCCTGGTGTTACAATCCTTACATCTACTCCCCTTTTACTTGCTAAGGTTATTGCAGATAACATTTCACTATCTATAATAAGATAGGGGGTAAATATATACACATATTTTTTTGCTTGATTTATTATGTTTAAATAAACATTTTCTCCAACAATTTCATCATCTAATGGATTTTCTCCATATGGTAGTATATATCCATCTGCTTTTACATCTTTTATTGTTGGTCTAAATTTCTCAAAGGTGTCATCTTCTTCTCTATATGCATTCCAAATTTTTAGGAACATAACTGTAAAGTTCCATGTTGCTTCACCTTTTATCATTATTCCATTGTCTTTCCAATGTCCATATCTTTTCTTTTTGTTTATGTATTCATCCGCAATATTAATTCCTCCACTAAAGGAAACATTTCCGTCTATTACCATTATTTTTCTATGGTCCCTATTATTCATAATAACTGCAATTATTGGCTTTAATTTATTAAATACAACACATTTTATTCCTTTAGATTCTAAAAATCTATAATATTTATTTGGTAATGTGCTTATACTTCCAACATCATCATATATTACTCTAACATCTACACCTTCTTTTACTTTTTGCTCTAATATTTTTAATATGGTTTGCCACATCTCTCCTTCACCAATTATAAAATATTCTAAAAATATAAACTTTTTGGCTTTTTTTAATTCCTCTATCATTACTGGATATACATCTTCTCCTAAAGGAAAGTATTTTATTTCAGTATTATCATATATTGGATATCCTACATAATTTGATATATATTGAACTTGCCCATATATATTTAAATCTTTCTTTTGAATATCCTCCATTATCTTTTGTTCTTGTACCAAATATTCTCTTGCTTTTTCTCTATTTGCATTTATCTTTTTTAAAATTGGTGTTGAGTAAAAGTTTGCACCAACAAATACATATAATAATCCTCCAAAAAAAGGGACTAATATTATTAATATAATCCATGGTAATTTATTATCTAAATGTCTTTCGTTTTTTATTATTGTCAATACTATTAGTATACTTAAAATAGTTAATATTACATTTAAAGGAATAAAGCCACTAAAGTTTGCAACTATTAATAATAGCCAAACTATTTGCACTATTATACATATTGCTATAATTCCTATTCTACTAAATATTAATTTTAATATATTCCCCATTTTTTACCTCTTATTATTCCTCTATTTCATCATTTTCTATTTGTTCAACCTTACATGCTTTTACTTTTGAAATATGTCTATCTTTTACATTCTCAATTTTATATGCTACTTTTTCTGTTTCTATTACTACTCCTTTATCTTTCTCAGTTGGAATTCTGCCTAGTTCTTCGACTAAATACCCTGAAAGTGTATCATAATCTCCTTCTTCAATATCTATTCCTAATATATCTTCGACTTCATATATTGCTAATTTTCCATTTAGTACAAAGGTATTTTCATCTATTTGGTCAATTAATTTTTCAACTTTATCATATTCATCATATATATCCCCAACAATTTCTTCTAATATATCTTCCATTGTTACAATTCCAGATGTCCCTCCATATTCATCTATTACTATAGCGATTTGTTTTCTGTTTTTTCTTAGTTCCTCAAATAATTCATTTACTGGTTTTGTTTCTGATACAAAAAATACCTCTTTCATTAGGTTTTTTATTTTAGTATTTTTATTTTTTGTAGATAATAAGATATCTTTTATATATACTATTCCTTTTATCTTATCTATTTTTTCATCATACACAGGAACCCTGCTATATCTTAAATCTTCTGATAATTCTTCTATTACCTCTGCAATTGACATATTCATATCTAAAGCAAATATCTCTGTTCTAGGTATCATAATTTCTGAAACAACTTTATCATTAAATTCAAATACATTGTTAAGCATATTTTTTTCTTCTTCATCTATTGTTCCTTTTTCCTTTCCAACATCTATCATCATTCTAATTTCTTCTTCTGTTACTGTTTCTTCTTCACCTTCGGATACTCCAAATAATTTTGAAACTATATTTGTAGAAAGTGTTAAAAATTTAACAAATGGTGATGTTATTACAGATATTGTTTTTATTATTCCAATAGAAGCAAAGGCTATCTTTTCACTATTTTTCATTGCAAGTCTTTTAGGTACTAATTCCCCAAATATTAATGTGAAATACGATAATATAATTGTAATTACTATAATTGCGATATTATTCCATGCAGTTAAACTTATTGCTGGAATCCATTTATTTAATATTGGCGCTAATTCACTTGCGAAGGTTTCTGATGCAAAGGCACTAGACAAAAATCCTGCAAGAGTTATTCCTATTTGAATGGTTGCTAAAAACTTACTTGGGTTTACTAACATTTCCTTTATTTTTTTTGCTTTTTTATTTCCTTGTTTTGCCTGTAAATCTATTTTTGCATCATTTAATGATATAAACGCTATTTCTGCAGCTGCAAAAAAAGCATTTAATAATATTAAGATTATAATTACTAATATTTGCATATATATTCTCCTTTTTATTTTATATAATTTGTAGTTTACCACAATATATAAAATTTATCAATAATTTCTAATTTAATTTTATTATAAATTGTACATCAATATCTCTAAGTAATTTTTATTTTTGTTTATGCGATTTTTAATCTCCTTGATAATAACTATATTTATGCTAAAAATTTAGAGCAGACATAAATCGTCTGCTCTACGAATTCTATCCTAATGCAATGTCTAGTATCATCATTACTGCAAAACCTATAGTTACACCAATTACTCCTAACATAGACTTTTTTCCACTATGCATTTCTGGAATTAATTCTTCTACTACTACAAATATCATAGCACCTGCTGCAAAGGCTAATAAATATGGTAATATTGGTACTACTATATTTGTTAATAATACAGTTATAATAGCTGCAATTGGTTCAACTATACCTGACATTACTCCATATAAAAATGCCTTTCCTTTACTCATTCCTTTCATCTTCAAAGGCATTGAAATTATTGCACCTTCTGGGATGTTTTGAATTGCTATTCCTATCGCTAAAACAACTGCTTCTAGAAAGCTTATTCCTGCATTTCCTGCCAAAAATCCTGCAAAACATACACCTACTGCCATTCCTTCTGGTTTTGGTTAAAGTAGAATGTAATCTATTTTTTATTTTGACTAATTTAACATTGGATATTAGATTAATCAAATTGTTTATTATTCTTTTAATAATTTTAAATATAAATTAATCATTTCTTCTACTTGATTTATAACCATAATTACAAAATCTGTATAGTTACCTGTCATAGCTCCGTTATCCAAAGCATCATAATATTTATGTCTTTCTTCTGTTTTTATTATTATTGGTGGATAACCATTTTTCATAACTTCAAAATTCATTAATAATCTTGCTGTTCTTCCATTTCCATCTATGAATGGATGAATTTTAACAAACTCTGCATGTAATAATGCTGATACAACAATTGGATGATATTTTTCTTTCCATTCATAGTATCTATAAATCAGTTTTTCCATAAGTTCTGGTACAGTTACTGACTCTGGTGGTATATGAGTAGCACCTGATATAATCACATTTTCTGTTCGATATCTTCCTGCATTTTCATTATCAATTCCTTTTAATACAATGGCATGGATATTTTTTATATCCATTTCTGTAAGTTCATTATTATCTTTTACTAATTCTTCTAAAAATTCAATTGCTTCCTTGTGATTAATTGCTTCTAAATGTTCTCTCATAGTTTTTCCACCAATTGTAATTCCTTCTAATACTACTTTCGTTTCTTTCAATGTTAATGTATTTCCTTCAATAGCATTGGAATTGTATGTCCATTCTAATTTAAAATTTTCTTCTAATGATTTTAATGTTTCTTTTGGAAATGGCCTTTTACTGTCTAATATATCTTTCTTTTTATCTAATTTATCGTAAACACTATTTGGTATATCTATAATAAATTTATCTTCTTCAATTTTATATCTTTTATCTCTTGGTTTATTTGTTTCTTCTGGTATATTCCAAGCATTTCCTATTTTTACAGCTCCGTCTATTCTATTCTCTTCAATTAATCTTCTAATTCTTCTTTCACTTATATTCCATAAGTCTGATGCTTGTTTTAACGAAATATATCCCATTTTTCTCACCCCTGCACATATTGTACCACGTTTGGTATAATATAGTCAATATAATTATTCCAATATTGATATAATTTTATTCAATTTTTTAAAATTGAAATATATATCTATTTGTTTATCTTGATGGATTTTTATTCTACTTATAATTACTTTCATCAGTTCAGGAGTTGGTTCTTCTAGATTTAAAAACTCCTTAACTATCTTTGTAATTTCGTTGCTGTTATCTTCTTCTATATCTTTTTTATTTTGCTCTATTTCTTCATATTGCCTATATCTTTCTTTTATTTGTTCATTATATTTGTTTAGCACTCTTTCACAAATTTCCTCTGTAATTTTCCCTTCTAATTTATCCATATACATTTTATCAAGATGGCTTTTTATTAGTTCTATTTCTTTTTCTAGATTTTCTAGTAGTTTTTTGTAGTCATAGACTGTTTTACTATTTTTTATATTAAGTTCTATTTTTTTACTGTCTATATCTTGAAATAGCTCTTTTATATAGTTTAAAATTTTATTTTCTAAGCATTCATAACTAAAACCGTGACAAGTACAAATTTTAAGTTTTGAGTTCCTACGATAGTTATTACATATTGTAAAGTATTTCTCACTTCTTGTGTCCTTTTTTATTCCTATTTTATGCCCACATTCATAGCAATACAACAGTCCATCTAATAAAGTATAATTCTTTTTTTCTTGCCTTTCGTATTTTTGAATAATTACCATTTTTTGCACTGCCTCATAAGTTTTTTTATCTATGATTGGTTCATGGGTATTTTCTACAACATACCACTTTTCTTTTGGATTTTCTCTCATTTTTCTATTTTTATAACTTATTCTACTTCTTTTATTTTGCACTGTTACTCCTGTATATATTTCGTGTGATAATATGTTTTTTATAGTCTTATTACTCCAAAATGTAGCCTTATTATATCTTAAACTGCTCGCTGTTGGAATTTTGTTATAATTTAAATACTCTCTTATTGCTCCTACTTGATTTCCTGATTTTGCCATATCAAAAATAGTTCTTACAATTTCTGCTTCTTCTTCACAGATTACTAAATGATTTTTATCTTCTTTGTCTTGCACATAACCTAATGGTGTCTTTCCTCCTACCCATTTACCTTGTTTTTGCATTGTATGCAATGCTGTTCTTATCTTTTTTGATAGATCCTTAGAGTACATATCATTTAATATTGATTTGAATGGTGCAATGTCATTATTTCCGTTATTATCCAAAAAAGTATCTATTCCATCATTTACTGAAACATATCTAATATTTTTCTCTGGAAACCAATTCTCTATATATTCCCCTGTTCCTATGTAATCACGACCTAAACGAGATAAATCCTTTGTTACCACCATATTTATTTTATCTTGTTCAATATCATTAATCATTCTCGTAAACTCTGGCCTATTGAAATTTGTTCCCGTATAGCCTTGGTCTATATAGATGTCTATTAGTTCATATTCTTCTCCTAGATTTTTTACATATTCTGTGAGTAGTATTTTTTGATTTTTAACGCTTTCACTATCGTCATATCCCCTGTCAATGTCTTCTTTAGATAATCTTATATAAATTGCAACTTTAAAAATCACATTCTTTATTCTTTCAAGCACTTAAGCCTCCTTCCCATGCTTGAAATTTTTGAATTCATACTTTGATTATAACTTTAGAAAAATATATAAGTCAAGCACTGAATTCAAATATAATTATTTAAGCATTAGGCTATTTACTTTCTAATAATTTCTTCAAATAGAATGCCAATATACTTTCTAACTCTTCTCCTTCATCGTTAAAATAAACATTTATCTTAAAATCATTTTCCATATTGTCTTTCCTCCTGATAAAATATATTAAGTGAAATATAAAAAAAGAAGAGATTTTTTATTCTCTTCCATACTATTATTATAAATGATTTAATTATTAAAACAATGAAATGATTTTGAAGTGTTTTTGAAATTATCTGTTTTATACTATTCTCATTGAATATGCTATACTCTTTACTTTAAAACCAAATTTTTCATATATCTTTATTGCATTTTCATTTTCTTCATTAACTGTTAAATACATATCAGTACAATTAATTTCTTTTCCAAATTCTTTAGTATATTGTAATATAGCTGTTCCAATTCCCTTGCCTCTATTTTTTTCATCTACACATATTGCATCAATTTGTAATTGTTTCCTGTATCTCATACTAGGATTATTTTTTTCTTGGATACTAAAAGTAATATATCCTACAATTTCACCTTGTAGTTTTGCCACTAATATGTTTTTGGCTTGTATCATCTCTTCAAAATTTTCTTTACTAATTACTTCATCTACATCTAAAAATAAATCTGGTCTCCAGTTTATATGTATCTTATGTACTTGTTTTGCTAATTCATTTACTCTATTAAAATCTTTTATTTTCGGAATTTCTATTAGTAATTCCACTCTAAACATCTCCCTCTCTATTAAGTTATAGTTAGTATATTATCGCAAAAATTTCTTATTAATAACCCTCTATTAGTATCCTACGCAGGAAAGTGTTAATAAGAAACGCCCAAAACGCATAAAAGGTCAAGCCTTTTAGTTTATTAATTTTGATTTTTCCTATTAAGATTTAATAAATTTCCCGCCCGTGGTAATTTTACTATTTCATATCATTTATTAAATTTTCATAATCTCTTACAAAACCCATCTTATTTAAAATTTCTGAAAATTCGATTGACTTAATTTTATTTTCTAATTTTTTAATCTCATTAATTACTATATCATAAAATTCCTTAAATTCTTCCTCATTTAACAATACTTTTAAAATTATCACTATTGAAAACAAATCCTTAAATCCCTTTGCATATTGACCATTCTGCAATAATAAATTTAAATTTGTATGAATATCATTTTGCATTATAGTATTTTTTAATCTAATATCATATAATTTTTCGTCATGTGCACATATATTTCTAATAATAGCTAAATTGTGTATATATGTTTTTAATTCTTTTTCTCTTATTCCAAATTTTTTAGCAACTCTATTTTGGTCTTGCTGTTTCATTAGGTCATAAAATTTTGAAATTTGCCCAAATGTTATAATTCTAATTAACACCCATAATGGAATATATCCATATTGTGCCATATAATGTTTAAGCATTTCATTTCCATTTTTTCTTTGTGTATTTATATTACTGTTTATATCTGCAACAAGACTTTTAATTTTTAAATCTGTTATTTTGCTGTTATTATTAAAATTAGATACTACAAGATAATTTTGTTCTCCATATTGCTTTGAGAATTCATAAGCAATATATGTATCCATTCTTCTTTCTATTTTTAGAATATATTTCAAAAAAGCACTTCTTATTTCACTATCAAATTTATATAGTGCAAATATTTCTTCAAGTGTTGCTCCTTCTATATATTTTTCTTCTTCACTGTTCTTATTCAAAAACAAGTCTTTATATCCATTTATTAAATAATAGTAACTGTTATCTTTAAATATTTCTTTTGCCTTTTCTTCATTGATAATTAAATTACGTTCTTTTAAAATCTCTATTTGTTCTTCTATTGTTTTAAATTCTTTGTTCATTTAATTGCTCCTAACTAAAAAAACAACTCCGGGCCTCATAGGTTTCCGGAGTCTCGATCTACTAAATAAAGTATAACATACTAAGTTTTAGTCTGTCAATACTCTACATTATATATTTTATTAAATTTTTAAGTATTTATCCCTATTTTTGTTAAGTTTTTGAATTCAAATTATTTCAAGCATTTTCATACACTCTACTTTTACCCATACCTTCTGGAATGTTATGTAGTGTAACTGAAAATAATAACATGTTTAGTTTTTTACCATTTGGCTTATTTTCAAACCTCTCAGCAATTTTGTTTATGAGAAGTAAAAATATAACTCCTAATAATAATCCAACTGTTGCTGGTATCCAAGATATTACTCCCTGATTTTCAGCCATTTCTACAGCTGGAAGTATAAGCGACCATACACTTGCTGCAATCATGACCCCTGATGCAAATCCTACAATTATTTTTTGAAATCTTTCACTCATGTTTTTTTTCATGAAAAATACAAAACCACTTCCAAAACTTGTTCCAATAAATGGAATTAAGATTCCTCCAATACTATATAATATATTCAATGTTTTTGTCCTCCTATATTATATAATATTCTGTTTTTGTTATTATGTTAATTGAGTTTTTTAATTTATACTATAGTGCCAAAATTCTCAGTCCCTATTGACATTTTACCTTTTTATAAATCCAAACTATTCTTATTTAATAAAAACTCTTGGATACCAATTATTAAAATTCCCTTTTCATTTCTCCATAATTTTATATCATCTTTAACAACAATAATTTTTTTGAAACTATCTCCTATATTATTTAAAGATTTAGATTCTTGTTCATTTTTTTCTCGTGTATCTATGTTTAAAGCAGATTGTATATAATATCGCTTACTACCTTGATTACATACAAAGTCTACTTCTAATTGTTTTCTTTCTCCACCTTCTCTTATTTCTACAACTCCTATATCAACATTGTATCCTCTTACAATTAACTCATTATAAATAATATTTTCCATTAAATGATTTTCTTCTTGTTGTCTAAAATTAAGTCTTGCATTCCTTAGACCTATATCTGCAAAATAATATTTTTGTGGAGTTGTAATATATTTCTTTCCCTTAACATCATATCTTTCTACTTTTTCTAAAAGGAAGGAATCTAAAAGATAATCTAAATATGAAATAATTGTATTTTTTGATATTCCTGTAATTCCATTGCTTATAAAGGTATTATAAAGCTTTTGCGGATTTGTTAACGAACCAACTGATGATGATAACATATTTAATAGAGTCTCTAGTATATCATCTTTTTCTATTTTATTTCTCTCCACTATATCCCTTATATATGTTAAATTAAATAGTGTATTTAAATAGTTAGTTTTTTGTTCTTCTGAAATATTATCTAAAATTTGTGGCATTCCGCCATATGTTATATATTCTTTCCAAGCATTTTGCTTTTCACCTTCATAAGCATTATAAAATTCTGAAAATAATAAAGGAAATATTCTAATTTCATCTCCTCTTCCTCTAAATTCAGTTATTATATCTGATGATAAAAATTTTGAATTGCTTCCAGTTACATAGACATCTAAATTTCTTCTATGCAAAAATCCATTTAATACTGCTTCAAAATTATCTACCTTTTGTATTTCATCTATTAAAACATAATGCATTTCATTATCTACAGTATGCTCATCAACATATTTATCTAATTCCTCTGGATCTAAATATTTCATATTTTTTATATCATCTAGGTCTAATTTTATAATGTGATCTTCTTTTACTCCATCACTAATTAAATAATCTTTAAATATTGGATCTAATATGAATGATTTTCCACATCTTCTTATTCCTGTTAAAATCTTAATCATTCCATTTTCTCTTCTTGAAATTAGTTTATTTAAATATTCATTTCTTTCTATTATCTTCATTGGATTTTTCCTCTTTTCTATCCGTTGAATATTTTTACCATTTATGTCATTAATGTTCAATAATATTATACTACAATACATTTAATATTTCAATAACTTAATTGAACTTTTTTGACGTATATGTCATTTTTGTTTTGCCAATAGTGCCAAAATTCTCCGTCACCATTGGCAATTAAGTATCATATTTATATTCCTTTTCCTCCATAAAATTATAAATCTCACTTAAATATTTTTTTGTAATCATTGCTAGTTTTGCTGGTGGATTTTTTGAGCCTTGATATATTAGCTTTTTTGTGTAACAGTTTTCTGTTGTTTTAAATACTAGGTATCTATTTTCAAGATATGTGAAATATACCTGATATCCTTTGTCTAGTATTTCTTCAAATTCATCAAATGTATGGTCTTGCATCTTGCTCTCCTTATTTTATCATTTCTTCAAATTCTTTTTCTGATATTATTGTTATTCCTAAATTTTCTGCTTTTGTAAGCTTTGAGCCAGCCTCTTCGCCTGCTAGTACATAACTTGTCTTTTTTGATACAGAGCTTGAGGTTTTGCCTCCAAATTTTTCTATTATTTCACTTGCTTCATCCCTTGTATATTTCTCAAGTGTTCCTGTTAATACAAAGGTTTTTCCTGCAAATCTATCATCTCTTTGTTCTATATCTTCATGTGTTTCCATGTTTACACCTGCATTCTTTAGTTTTTCTATTAAGTCTATTGTTTGTTCTTGGTGAAAAAATTCATATATACTTTTTGCTGATATTCCTCCTATTGTATCTATTAAATTTAGACTTTCTATACTTGCATTCATTACTCCTTCTATATTTCCATATCTTCTTGCAATTATTCTAGCAGCTTTATTTCCAATATGTCTTATTCCTAATGCACATATTAGCCTTTCCAAATCGTTATTTTTGCTTTCATTAATTGCATCTATTAAGTTTCGTGCAAATTTATCTCCACTCTTTTTTAATGAAGCTATTTCTTCTTTTTTTAGATAGTAAATGTCTGCAATATTACTTAAATATCCTCTTTCTACAAGTTGCTCTATTACAGATATTCCTAGTCCTTCTATATCCATTCCTGATTTAGAGGCAAAGTGGACTAAATTTTGTAAATTTCTTGCACTACATTCTATTCCTATGCAATACCACGCTGCTGCTCCTTCTTCTCTTACAACAGTTCCTCCACATACTGGACATACTTTTGGCATTTCAAATTCTATTTCTTTTCCATTTCTCTTTTTCTTTAAGACATCTACTACTTCTGGTATTACATCTCCTGCCTTTTGAATTACTACATGGTCTCCTATCTTTATTCCTTTTTCTTTTATAAAGTCTTCATTGTGTAATGTTGTCTTAGATATTGTTGACCCTGCAAGTTCTACTGGCTCTAATATTGCAACTGGTGTAATTGCCCCTGTTCTACCTACTTGACATTGTATTTCTTTTAGTATAGTTTCTTTTTTTTCTGGTGGATATTTATATGCAATCGCCCAACGTGGTACTTTAAATGTTGTTCCAAGTTTTTCTCTATAATCCAAATTATCAACTTTGATGGCTGCTCCATCTGTTCCAAATGTTAGACTTTCTCTTCTTTTTCCTATATCTTCTACTGCTTCTATTGCTTCTTCAATTCCATGACATAATTTTTTTTCTGGATTTACATTAAATCCTAATTTTTCTAAGTATAGTAGTTGTTCATAGTGTGAATTAAATTTATTTCCAGTTAATCTTTGAATATTAAATATATAAATGTCTAATGGTCTTTTCTCTGTCATTTTACTGTCTAATTGTCTTAATGAACCTGCTGCTGCATTTCTTGCATTTGCAAATGTTTTCTCTCCTAAAATTTCTTGTTCCTCATTCATTTTCTCAAAGTCTTTTTTAGATATAAAAATTTCTCCACGAACTATTAAATCTACAGGCTCCTTTAGCTTTTTAGGCACATTTTTTATTGTTCTGATATTTTCTGTAACATCTTCTCCTTCTGTACCATTTCCTCTAGTTGCTCCTGTTACATATTCACCTTTTACATATTCTATTGCTGAAGATAAACCGTCTATTTTGGCTTCTACAGTATAATCTATTTCTTCTACTCCTAGTTGCTTTTTTACTCTTTCATCAAAACTCTTAAGCTCTTCTATTGAAAATACATCTTGTAGACTTTGAAGTGGTACTTCATGCTCTATTTTATTAAAGCCTTCTTTTACAGTTCCTCCAACTTTTTGAGTTAATGAATCTTTATCTATGAATTCTGGAAATTTTGCCTCTAGATTTCTAAGTTCTACCATTAGCATATCATACTCTAAATCACTGATTTCTGGATCATCATCATCATAGTATTTTTTTGCATAATATGAGGTTTTGTCTCTTAATTCTTTTATTCTCTTTTCTGCATCTTCTATATTCATTATAATTATATTTCCTTTCTTGCTTTTTACACTTCTAGTCTTTTAATAAATCTTTTCCACCTTTTAAATAGTCCCATCCTGAAAAAATTGTTGCTATTACACATATTACTAAAAGTGATGTTGATAAAATATTAATTCCAAATTGTAGATTATTCATATATATGCTTGCACTATTTTCCATAATTGCTTGTGTGTTTGAAACTCTAAAAATAAATTGTCCAAAGCTAAATTTATCAGCAAAACAGCAAATTACTGCAAGCATTTGTGTTACTGTTTTTATTTTTCCCCAAATTGATGCTGGTATTACTTTTCCACCTTTTTCTACTGCAATTAATCTATACCCTGATACCATAAATTCTCTTATTAATATTATTATGGGTATCCAAGATGGAATTTTTGAATATTCTACTAAAATAATTAGTGCTGCTAATACTAGCATTTTATCTGCTATTGGGTCTAAAAATTTTCCAAAAGTTGTAACTTGATTCCATTTTCTTGCAAGTGTTCCATCTAATTTATCTGTAATTGCTGCTATTATAAAAATTATGTTCATTATCCAAAATGCAGTTGTTATTCCAAAAAATTCTCCTGGTATTCCAACTAGACTATCAAACATTGGAATAATCATCATTATTATAACCAAAATCATTCTAAAAATAGTAAGTTTATTAGGTAAATTCATAAATATCTCTCCCTTGTTCTTGAATTTCCTCTATTATATTAAATAAAAGAAAAAAAATAAATAGTTTTACCAAATTTTTATAAAAGCGGACGCCCAAAGGGCGTCCCTACAGTTTTATTTGCTCATATTATTTGCTTCTTCTTTTATTTTTGAAATAAATTCTTTTTTATTCATTGCTCCAATGTCTCCTTCTGCTCTTGAACGAACTCCTACTGTTTCTGTTTCTTCTTCTTTTTTACCTATTACTAACATATATGGTACTTTTTCTAATTGTGCTTTTCTTATCTTGTATCCTATCTTTTCGTTTGAATCATCTAATTCAACTCTTATTCCTGCTAATTTTAATTCTTCTACAAAGTTTTCTGCATATTCTTTGTTATCATCTGATATTGGTAATACTTTTACTTGTACTGGTGATAGCCATACTGGAAGTGCTCCTTTTGTTTCTTCTATTAATAATGACATAAATCTATCTAATGTTCCAAGTATTGCTCTATGAATTACTACTGGTCTATGTTCTTTTCCGTCTTCTCCTATATATTCTAGTTCAAATTTCTGTGGTAATAAGAAGTCTAATTGACATGTTGAAACAGTTACATCATGTCCTAATGCTGTTTTTATTTGAACATCTAATTTTGGTCCATAAAAAGCTGCTTCTCCTTTTGCTTCATAAAATTCAACTCCAAGTTCTTCTAAGATTTCTCTTAACTGGCTTTCTGCATTGTCCCACATTTCATCATCATCATAGTATTTTACTTTGTCTTCTTTATCTCTTAAAGAAAGTCTAAATGAATAGTCTTTAAATCCAAAGTCTTCATATACAGATAAAATTAATTCTACAACTTTTCTAAATTCTTCTTTAATTTGGTCTGGTCTTACAAAAAGATGTGCATCGTTTTGACACATTTCACGTACTCTTTCTAGTCCGCAGACTGATCCACTTGCTTCATATCTAAAGTCATGTGCAAGTTCTCCTATTCTTATTGGTAATTCTCTATATGAATGCATTTTGTTTTTATATACTAACATGTGATGAGGACAATTCATTGGTCTTAAAACTAATTGCTCGTTTTCCATTTGCATAATTGGGAACATATCATCTTTATAATGTGCCCAATGTCCACTTGTTTCATATAATTTTACATTTGCAAGTGATGGAGTGTATACATGTTTATATCCTAATTCTATTTCTTTGTCTTGAATATATCTTTCTAATATTCTTCTTATTGTAGCACCATTTGGTAAATACATTGGAAGTCCAGAGCCAACTAATTCATGTGTCATGAATAGTTCTAATTCTTTTCCTATTTTTCTATGGTCTCTTTGTTTTGCTTCTTCTAGTTTTGCTAGGTATTCATCTAGTTCAGATTGTTTTGGGAAAGAAATACCATAAATTCTTTTTAACATTTTATTATGCTCGTCCCCTCTCCAGTATGCCCCTGATGTAGATAATAATTTTACACATCTAACACATCCTGTTGATGGTAAATGTGGTCCTCTACATAAATCTGTAAATTCTCCTTGTTTATAAAATGATATTGTTTCACCTTCTGGTAATTCTTTTATTAATTCTACTTTGTAGTCTTGTTTTTGTTCTTCCATTAGTTTTATTGCTTCTTCTCTTGGAAGTTCAAATCTTTCAATAACTAGATTTTCTTTTTCAATTTTTTTCATTTCTTCTTCTATTTTTAGTAAGTCTTCTTCTGAAAATGATTGTTCAATGTCAAAGTCATAATAAAATCCATTTTCTATTGATGGTCCTATTGCCATCTTTGCTTCTGGAAATAGTCTTTTTACTGCTTGTGCCATAATGTGTGATGTTGTATGCCAATATACACTTTCTTCTACTTCTCTTGTTTTTCCACCTTCTAATTTAATTTTAAACATTAATAAAACCTCCTTTTTTATTGAATACAAAAATCCCTATGGGATTTCTTGTATCCCATAGGGGTATATTTTCATATACGGTTCCACCCTAAGATTTCACTTCATTTTAGATTTTAACGCTAATCCTAAACGCTAGCATTTCTGCTAGAAACTCCGAGGTAGTTTTTCAAATATGTTTACTAAAATTAGCTTTCAGCCACGACTAATTATCTCTACTAGCAACCTTTATTTTACTTCCGTCCTCTTCACAGTTTACTAAATTAATATAATTATAATATTTTATATAAACCTTGTCAAGGGAAAAATCTGTATATTTTTATATCATATGAAAGAAATGTGATAATGTCTTAAGTAAAGAAATGAGAAAATGTCCCAACC
>CAMUHU010000012.1 GCA_947088765.1 uncultured Clostridium sp.
GAACCCATGTCTCCGCCGTGAAAGGGCGATGTCTTAACCGCTTGACCACGGGGCCGTGAATTTGGTGAGCCATCCGCGACTCGAACGCGGGACAACTTGATTAAAAGTCAAGTGCTCTACCACCTGAGCTAATGACCCATTTACCAAATATATAAGCACATGTTTAAGAACAAATGCTTATATATAATACTACAAATTATTTAATCTGTCAACGGTTTTTTGAAATATTTTTGATTTTTCTGTAAATTTTTTATGTTTTTTATTTTTTATTTAATTCTACAAGTAATTCTTCTACATCTATTCCATGTGCTTCACATGCTTCTTCAATTGTTTCTCCATGCGCAATTGCACAGTTTAAACAATGCATTCCTGCTTCTGTTAATATATCTGCTTTTTCTGGAAGTCTTTCTAATAATTCTCCTATTATCATTGTTTTTTCAATTTTCATTTTTATTTCCATCCTTTCTATTTCTTAAACTGTGTCAAACTGTTAATATTATTTCTATGACGCATCTAATCTGACTGAATTTAAAAATATAACTTATTTTATCACATTTTTTCTAAAAAGTATAGACAAAAGATGATTTTTGTTGTAATATATAGAAAAAATTTAGGGGGTGATTATATAGATTACCTAGTCAAATTATTTTTCATATCTTTTATTATTAATATTCTAGTTGTTTTTTATTCATTTTATGTGTATTTCGACTCAATTCTTTTCAAAGATTTACGAAATCCATTTCACAATGCCAAAAAAAGTTAATTTCATAATTTATAGGAGGTATTTTTAATGTTTGTTAATACTATTTTTAGGCGATTTCTATTCACCATTGTATTCCTAATTCTCTCTCTATATATTGCATTTATACTTTTTTATCCCTTGTATATTTCTTCTAGCGTTACTATAAATTTACCCTTTGGTCCTTTTAATATTTGTCCTGAATACTCGAATTTATGGAAAAAAATCAAAGCAATATATATTATATTTTTTATTATATCAAATTTAATTTATTCTAATCTAATTTATCAAAAACTTTTTACTAAAAGTAATAAAAAAATTACAAAATTGCAAAAAACTCAAATGCAAGATTTACATTTAAGTATTATGAATAATTCTACTGATACTCCATTAATAATCCCTAAAGAAGGATTATACCAAAACATTTTAATTACAGGTACAATACGGTACAGGAAAAACTAGTTCAGCAATGTACCCTTTTACAAAACAATTAATAGGATTTAAATCTGATAATTTTAAACAAAAATTAGGCATGTTAATTTTAGATGTTAAAGGAAATTATTATAATCAAGTAAAAAAATATGCAAATTTTTATAATAGAAAAAAGGACTTAATTGTAATAGGTTTAGATAGCAATATTAGATATAATCCATTAGATAAGCCTAATTTAAAAGCCTCAGTTTTAGCTAATAAATTAAAAACTATCTTAACTTTATTTTCACCAAATAACTCAGAATCCTATTGGTTAGATAAAGCTGAACAAGTTTTAACTGAATGTATAAAATTGTGCAGACTCTATAATAATGGCTATGTTACATTTGTTGAACTACATAAGTTAATTACTATTCCAGATTATTACAAAGATAAAATAAAATTATTACGAGAAAAATTTTTATCAGGAATATTCACTATTGAGGATATTCATAATTTGTATTCGTCTATTGAATTTTTTGAAAAAGAGTTTATTTCTTTAGATTCTAGAACCTCATCAATTCTAAAATCTGAAATAACTAGAATAACTGGTTGTTTTGTTTCTGATTATAGTGTGCAAAAAATATTTTGTCCCGATAAATCTGAGTTAAATTTTCACGGATTCTCTGATGTTGTAAATAGAGGAAAAATCGTTGTTTTAAATATGAACATTTCTGAATATAGAAATCTTTCTAAAATTATAGCTGCATATTTAAAGTTAGATTTTCAATCAGAGGTAATGAGTCGTCTTGCACATTCTAATTCTTCTTTAAGAAGTGTTGCATTTATAAGTGATGAGTATCATGAATATGTTACAGATACAGATTCTAATTTCTTCGCACAGTCTAGGGAAGCAAAGTGTATCAATATTGTTGCAACTCAGAGTTATACATCACTTTTAAGTTCTATTAATAATCAATATACTGTAAAAGTCATTGTTCAGAATTTAATTAATAAATTTTGGTTTCGAACTGATGATATTTTTACTGTTGAAGATGCCCAAAAGCAAATTGGAAAAGAGGAAAAGGATAAATTGTCTATTGGATTTTCCGAAAATTCTAATGACTCCAATTCTAATAGTATTATTAATTCAATTTGTTCTCACAAAACTAGCTCTTCTGAAAGTATTAGTCGTTATACTCAATCTGATTATATTTTTGATACTAATTTCTTTACACGAGAATTGGAAACATTTTCGTGCATAGCCTTTATTTCTAATGGTTCTAAAATTTTAGCACCCCAAAAGTTAAGTCTAATACCCTATTTTATCTTAGATAAAGATATGGAAATTTAAATTTTTTATAATTTTATATATATTAGGAGGTTCTTATGAATTCAAAATTCAAATCAAAAGTTTTTTATTATACCTTATTTATTCTAGGTATATTTATATGTATTCTATTTTCTTTTTCTGGCACTTGCTTTGCTGGATATCCAAAATTAGTCAATAATATTGTTTCTGCCTTTGAGAAGGTGGAAAAGTATATTGTGGCTATTGCTACTCCTGCTGCAGCTGTATCAATAGGTTGTGGCTTTTTAATGCAAAAATTTAGTTTAGGCGATGAGGAAAGAATTAGAACTGGTAAAAAGTTAATTCGTACAGCTTTTATCTCTTACGCATTTATTATTTCCTTAGATTTAATTATATCACTAATTGAAAGTCTTATTTCATAATTCTGGGAGGTCCTATAATGAATACCAATTCTATTATTGAAACTATTAATTCTCTTTTTGGAAATCTCTTTTCTTCGATTGATGGAACTATTTATTCTGCACTTGACAGTATTACATTTATAAATACTGATATAATAAATTCTTATTATTTCGAGAAAATTTTTGGAACAACTACATCTAACGGCTTTTTATTGATAGCAAATGCTCTACTTATTGGGTTTGTTTTGTATTATGGTATTACTTATCTACTTTCTTCTCTTGGTATTATTCAAGATAGTATACAAAAACCCTCACAATTTTTCTTTAAAATTTTACTAGGTGGACTATTGATGAATTCTAGTTTGTTTATTTGTGAACAATTAATTTTCATTAATTCTCTAATTTCTGAAGCTATAAGGGCTTTAGGTCACGAGCTTTTAGGCGGGGATATTTGTTTTTCAGAATTAATTAATCAAGCAAATGCCATAATATTTTTAGAAAATTCGTCTGGTAGTATTTTTTCAATTGATGGTATTTTAAAAATGATTTTCTCATTTAGTTTCTTTAATATTATATTTTCATATTCTGTTAGATATATTATGATTAAAGTTTTTATATTAATTTCCCCTTTTGCCTTCTTATCACTTTCTACACCTAATACCTCTGTATTTTTTAAGTGTTGGATAAAAAGTTTTATAGCTCTACTCTTTATAGAGCTTCTAGCCTCTATTATATTAATAGTGATGTTTTCTATAACTTATAGTTCTAAAGATATTACATCTAAATTATTGCTAATTGGTGCTCTTTTTGCCTTAATAAAGTCTAACTCTTATATACGAGAGCTTATTGGTGGAATTAATACTGAAATCTCAGATAGTATGTACATGCTACGAACTTTTATGAAATAAGGGGGTGATATTTTGAAATTTATAATACCTCAAAATTATAATTTATCAAGCAAGTTATTTGGAATTTTAGATTACTCCTCTGTAGTAATTATTGCTTTATGGTGTTTATTTATTTTTTGTATTACTAATTTTATTTTTAGTGCTTTATATCTAAAAATCTTTATTATAATTGTATTATGTTTCCCAGTTGTTATATTCTGTTTTGTTGGTTTTAATCATGAAAATGTTATCTATGTATTATCATATATTTGCAAATTCTTATTTTCTCAAAAAATTTATCTATATCAGAAAAATTCCATTGTGCATTTCAACAAAAGATGATATAATTCTTAATTAGAATTATTATAAGGAGTGAAACATTAACATGAAAATAGAGCATAATGATGAGTCAATACTTTTTTCTACTACTGATATACCTGATATCTTTTTTACAGAATATTTACCTCAAGCACCTGGTGATTATATAAAGGTTTTCCTTTATTTAACTTTTATCTCAAAATACGGCAAGGAGATAAAATTTAACGATATGTCTAAAAAATTAGCTCTTCATATTAATGTTATCCAAGAGGCACTAAAATATTGGGAGGAAGCTGGAGTTATTACAAAGAAAACTACTGGATATATTTTAAATAATTTAAAAGAGATAGAACTTCATAATTTATATAAACCAAAAGTTGCATTATCTGCAGCAGATATAGAAAAAAACACAAGAAATCAGTATCGTGCAAAAGCTGTTGAAACAATTAATACATCTTTCTTTCAAGGAATTATGACTCCTTCTTGGTATTCTGATATAGATTTATGGTTTAAGAAATATTTATTTGATGAAGAAGTTATGATCGCTTTATTTAATTATTGCTACAAGAAATCTGCACTTCACAGAAATTATTTACAAACTGTTGCAGATGCTTGGGCTAAGAATGGTATTAAAACTTATTCTGATTTAGAGTTATATTCTGAAAAACAAGGAAAGTTACAAAAGATTAAAAGTACAATTTCAAAAAAATTAGGACTTGCTAGACCTTTAACAGAATATGAATCTGCTTATATTGAAAAATGGACTATTGAATATAACTATCCTTTAGATGTAATTGAAATAGCTTTAAAGAAAACTACATCAAAGACTAACCCTTCTTTTGATTATTTGAATGTAATTATAAGTGGTTGGCATGATAGAAATTTGAAAACTGCTGAGGAGGTTCAAAATTTCTTAGCTGAATATAAATCTCAACAAAAAAATATTAAGGAATTAGAGAAAAAGTCTAAATATAATAATTATGAACAGAGAAATTATAGTAATTTTGATAATTTATATGCAAATAATCAAAATTATAATGATAATAAGACTACTGTTAATATTTAGGAGGTATTGTCTTGTCTGATCTGGTTTTAAAGCAATTATTAAAAGAATATGAAAAGAAAAAATTTATTGCTGATACGAATTTTGAGTATAAAAAATCTTCTCTTTATAGGGATTGTCCTGAACTAGATGAGATTAATTTTAAACTAAATAATTATGCAATAATGCTTTCAAAATTAATTTTAGAGAATAATATTGAACAATATAAAAAAGCAAAAGAAGAATTTGAAAAACTAAAAAAAGATAAAGAATTAATTATAGAAAATCTAAACTTGCCTGATGATTTTTTTACACCTGATTATGAGTGTAAACTTTGTAATGATACTGGTTATGTTGTTGATGAAAATAATAAGACAGTTCTTTGTAGTTGTATTAAGCAAAAGTTATTTAATATAAAGTACAATTCTTCTAATATTGGAGATTTAAATAAAGAAAATTTTAATACTTTTGACATTTCATTATATTCTACAGAGATAAATCCTGATAAGTTTAAAGCTAATATTTCACCTAGAACAAATATAGAAAATATTAAAAAAATTGCTAAAAATTTTATATCTAATTTTGATGACCCAGAGGAAAAAAACCTTTTATTTATTGGTAATACTGGTCTCGGAAAGACCTTTCTTTCTAATTGTATTGCTAATGAATTGTTAAAAACAGATAAAACTATTTTATATCAATCTGCTTCTTCTATGTTAGACTCTATTATTGATTATAAGTTTGGAAAAGAAAATTCTTCTGATAATATATATAATAATACTTTAACTGTTGATTTACTTATAATTGATGATTTGGGAACTGAAAATATTAATGCTCTAAAATTCGCTGAATTATTTAATATTATTAATACTAGATTGTTAAATCAAAATAATCATATTACTAAAACTATTATTTCTACAAATTTGAATATAGATAATTTGTTTAAGAATTATGATGAGCGTATTGTTTCTAGGTTAGTTGGCTATTATAATATTTGCAGATTCTTCGGTGATGATATAAGGTTTATAAAGAAATAAACTTATTAGACATGCTTTGCATGTCTATAATTTTTCTTATTTCAAAAACAAAAAACGTACTTTCGTACGTTTTTGTTTTGGCGGAGATTGAGGGCTTTGCCGAGCCGCGTCCTAAAAACAGTCCACTGGACTGTTTTTACCTCATTTCATTCGGTACGTCCTTTTCAAAGCCCCTATTTCAAAACAAAAAACGTACCTTCGTACGTTTTTGTTTTGGCGGAGATTGAGGGCTTTGAACCCTCGCGGCCACTTACGCAACCCTAACAGTTTAGCAAACTGTCCCCTTCAACCACTTGGGTAAATCTCCATAAAAAAATGGCGCAGAGGGTGGGATTCGAACCCACGGTAGGCTATAAACCTACGCCAATTTTCAAGACTGGTGCCATAAACCAACTCGACCACCTCTGCATATGTTACTTTGCCAGTAACAGTATATATATTAGCATATTTTTAGCATACTTGTCAATAGTAATTTTTGGAAAATTTTCTATCTAAAAAAATGAGAAAATTTTCTATCTGAAAAAAACACCGAGAAAAGTATAATTTTCTCAGTGAAATGACACATATTATTTTTTAATAGTTACTTAATTAATCAAACTATTATTATGCTGATTGAATATGAGCTTGTATACGATTATATAAATCTGCATTTATCCTAACCGCACTATTGTAATAACATACACCATTTTCTAGATGTTCTGTTGCTATAATTCCAACAATCTTTCCTGAATCCAAAGACATAACTGGTGCTCCGTTATCTCCATATTCTATATCACATAAAGTCTTTAAGTAGCGATCTCCTGCTGCAGATATACTATTAGTATCCTGCCACATCTGAAATCCTTTATTTTTAGGATATCCGACTGTGGAAGCTTTGAGTCCTATATAAAGAGTATAATTATTGTTATAGCTGACTCCAAGCCAAGAATTAAAACTTGTATCCAAATCTACAATGCCCCAATCCCATAAAACGTTTTTATTATTTGCCCATTCGTCATTTGATGTTAATTTAGTAGCATGAGCTGTTCCATAAGGACGATTGTATCCATCTGAATTTAATGCTGGTATTACTGTTACTACTTTAGCCCAACCACCATTATCATGTGAATACACCATATCACCTGACGTTAGCATGACGGTGCTGTAAACTAGAGAACCCGTCCCTCTCCTTACAGTGCCATCAGGAAATGTT
Organism: uncultured Clostridium sp.; assembly: GCA_947088765.1. Classification (GTDB taxonomy): domain Bacteria; phylum Bacillota; class Clostridia; order TANB77; family CAG-508; genus CAKPSH01. The sequence goes on from CAMUHU010000012.1 coordinate 7,340, forward strand.
GATTCAACATAACAAATAGCATTATAAGGATATACAGTTGTATTACTAACTGCAATTCTATCGTCAGGACCAATTATTCCTGTAGGAGAAATTTCCTCACCATTTACTCCGTCGGTTTCAGCACTGTCTGTATCTTCGTGAATATAGTTTTGGTCAGCTCCATATGTGATTTTTCCTGTTTCCACATCGTAAGTAATACTTGTGCCATACTCCTGTTTCTCTGTGATATCAACAGGGTTCTCCCTGTTTTCTGCCGCATAAACATTCGTACCTGCAAGTATTATTGCTAAAACTAAACCAAAGCTTACTATCCGTTTAATTATTGTTGCTATCTTTTTCTTCATTGAGATACCTCCATTTTTTCTTTTAACTATATGTGTCATTTTTTATGTGCAATTCGCAATTCTACGAATAGTACAGTAATATTTTACTCTTAAGTTAATGTTTTGTCAATATTTGGTAAATCCTTTACAATATGGTAAATATTTGCAATGTTTGTCCTTTAAATATTATTTTTTTACTCACTTCTTCTTAGTTATGTAATATCATTTTTTATTATTTGTAATTTACTCAATAACAAATTCAACATATAGTTCTTTTTCTCCTTCGGATGTATCCACTGATTTTACTATTCTATATTCTCCATTTTCTAATGCCCCATATCTTTCAGACCAATCTAGGTCAAAATCTAGTTCTCTTGAAGAAGTAGACATACTGACTGCTTTAACAAAGTATGTTCCGTTTTACACATTTCCACTCGTTATTTTCTTTCTTTTCTATTCTATAATCTTCTGTTTCTCCATAGTTATTTTTTTTATCATTGTTCTTTATGATTATTTTTGCACTTGTCCTTGTTAATGTTCCTTCTTTTATAATCATTGTTAGATCTGAGTTACCATCATTAAATATACTTTTATTTAATATCATAAATATAGCAACTGATATTACAACAAGTATTACTAAAACAATCAATGTGATTATTAACCCTTTTTTCATTATTATCACCTTTTCCCTTCAATGTTTGGATATTTTTATACTAGCATACTATTTTCATATTTCAACTATTACAATAATATTTAAAAAACACCGAGAAGATTATGCTTTCTCGGTGAAATGACCATATTTGTTTTTAACTGTTACTAAATACTCTTATTCAGTATATACTACTTTAGTTCTCAATAGATATCATATACCAAAGTATGTCTTTACCGTATTTAATCAAAGTGTTCCTTTATTCGACTACATAAATCAGAGGTTATTCGGACATGAAAATTTGCATATTCTTCATTAGGTGTAATTTCTTTATAACCTGCAATAACTCCTATAAGCATTCCAGTCCTATCATCAATAAGTGCACCTCCACTTTCACCTTTAGTGAAGTCACATAAAGCCATATACCAGTATTCTGTAACATTAGATATACTATTAGTATCAGAATACATATAATAGTAATGACCTTCTTCGTCTGGATACCCAATAGCCGTCACACTTGTGCCTAATTGGTTATAGTAATTATCATAATATCCGAATGATTGCCAAGTACTATAGCCTTTCTTCAAATCCAAAATAGCCCAATCCCATTCATGGTTACCGTTGACAGTCCATTCTTCGTTAGAAGTTAAATTCATAGCATAAGTAGAGCCTAAAGGCTCACTGTCCTTTCCATTTTTTGCAGGTGTTACTTTTACATGATAAGCCCATCCACCAAGTTCTTTATCATATATGACATGACCAGATGTTAACAATACATCAGAATATACTAAAGTACCACTACCTTTTTTAACTTTATTATTCTTAAAGTATGCTTCAATATAGCAAATATTTCGGTATGGACTGTCAGTCGTGTTTGTAATACGAACTCGATTATCAAGACCAATAATACCATTATACAGTGGACTTATACCATACTCATCATATTGTATTGCATATGAACTTGCATCAGATAAATCACCAGTCTGGTCAGCACCATATGTGATTTCTCGTGTTTCCACATTGTATGTGATACTTGTAGCATACTCTTGCTCATCTGTACTGTCAACAGTAGTAACCTCTCCTTCTGTTGCATAAACGTTTGTACACGTCAGCATCATTGCCAATACAATCCGAAGCTTACCATCCGTTTAATTATTGTTGCTATCTTTTTCTTCATTGAGATACCTCCACTTTCTTAACTATATGTGTCATTTTTTATGTGCAATTCGCAATTCCACGAACAGTACAGTAATATTTTACTCTTAAGTTAGTGTTTTGTCAATATTTGGTAAATCCTTTAAAATATGGTAACTATTTGCAATTTTTGTACCTTTATAATATTATTTTTTTATTATTTGTAATTTACTCAATAACAAATTCAGCATATAGTTCTAGTTTTCCTCCTTCTGTATCCAGTGTTTTTACTATTCTATATTCTCCATTTTCTAATTCTCCATATCTTTCAGCCCAATCTAAGTTAAACTTTAGCTCTCCTGTTAAAGTACCCATCGAAATTAGTAAAAATGAATGTTGTCCTATTTGTTTTACAGGTATCCAATCTTCATTTTCTTTTTTTTCTATGCTATAGTTTTCTCCATAGCTATGTTCTTTATCATTATCTTTTATAATTACTGTTGCACTTGTTCTAGTTAATGTTCCTTCTTCTATTGTCATAGTTATTTCTGATCCACCTTTATTAAACATACTTTTATTTAATATTATAAATATAGCAACTGATATTACAATAAGTGTTACTAAAACCATTAATATTATTAATCCTTTTTTCATTATTATCACCTTTTTCCCTTCAATCTTTCGATATTTTTATACTGGCATACTATTTTTATTATTTCAATTATTACAATAATATTTTAAAAACACCGAGAAGATTATGCTTTCTCGGTGAAATGACACATATTTGTTTTTAACTGTTACTAAATACTCTTATTCAGTATATACTACTTTAGTTCTCAATAGATATCATATACCAAAGTATGTCTTTACCGTATTTAATCAAAGTGTTCCTTTATTCGACTACATAAATCAGAGGTTATTCGGACATGAAAATTTGCATATTCTTCATTAGGTGTAATTTCTTTATAACCTGCAATAACTCCTATAAGCATTCCAGTCCTATCATCAATAAGTGCACCTCCACTTTCACCTTTAGTGAAGTCACATAAAGCCATATACCTGTATTCTGTAACATAAGATATACTATTATATCAGAATACATATATTAAATAATTCATCTGATATAATTCTCATTTCTGGCTTTCCAACTGTAATCCATTCTTCCTCTGGCAATCTTTTCTAGTTCCTGTTATAAAGTCTGTTACTTCACTCTTTTTATTGGTTACCCTTCCTATATATTTTGAAGTAAATCTACTGTATTTCTGGCAAAACGACTTACATCTTTTACAACTATTTTATCAATTTTTTTCTTTAGCATCTTGCATCATTTGTTTGAACTGCTTTCTGTGTTTTATTTGCTTTCCTGATATTCCCTCATCTGCATATAGCTTGTACAATTCATAATTATTCTTTTTGGTAAATTCATTAAAAATTTCTATTTGCTTTTCAAATGATTCTACTTGTGATTCTTTTTCAGTTGATACTCTTGCATATGCTGCAATTTTCATAATATCACTACTTTCTTTTATTATCTGTAACTTTTGTTTCGTTCTGTTACATTGTGGTATATTTGTTGTGAAAAAGCAATAAAATACATAAAAAAACTACTCCTATGTTTAGTAATAGCTTTTGCTTATCTTATATCTTGTAGATTAACTTATGCTTTTATAATTTTTCTTATGCGTTTTCTTGTGTGTTTTCATTTTCTAATAATATATTTTTCATTTCAATTATGTCATAAAATGGAATGTTAATACCTTTCTTGGCTAGTTTTATAACATTCATTGATGTTTCTATAATTTCATCTTTTAAAGACTCGGTTATTTCTACATCTTGCATTCTATTTTGGTATTTACTTTCTATATATTCTTCATTTGTTGGAAAAATATTTTGTATTAAAAATGTTTTTTCTTTTCCTAATACTTTTCCAAAAACAAAGTTATAAACTTTCTTTCTAGTCTTTTTCTTGTTTTTATATATATATTTATATTTTTCTACTTTACTTGATATTGGTACAAACCATATTATTTCTCCATTTTCTGGATCATTAAAACAAAAATAGCAAGGTCTCTTATTTCCATTTTCTTTATTCTCCATTAGCTTATAACCTTTAAATATATCAAAAAATTCATCTTTTATAAAATAAAATTTTCCGTTTTCTACTTTCATTTTTACCTCATTTCTAACAAAAAATCTACCTCCGAAAAGGTAGATTTTTATTAACATTTGTCCACCTACGCACTTATTTGTCGGAGGTAGGGCTCCGAGTAACATTTGCACACCTATACACTTGTACCCCGCAAATAGGGTTGCGGCTAACATTTGATTTGGACAAGATACATTTAACGTATCTCTATTATTATATTCATTATAACCTTTTTTATTAACAAAAGTCAATACTTTTTCAAGATTTTCTAAATATCCTTTTGGAAAATTTTCTATCTAAAAAAACACCGAAAAATATTATTTTTTTACTCACTTCTTCTTAGATATGTAATATCATTTTTTATTATTTGTAATTTACTCAATAACAAATTCAGCATATAGTTCTTTTTTTCCTTCAGTTGTATCCACAGATTTTACTATTCTATATTCTCCATTTTTTAATTCTCCATATCGTTCAGACCAATCTAATTTACATTCTATTTTTCCATCTTTTCCAGGTATCAGTCCAAGAAGATTAAATGGATAACTATTAATTTCATTTATCGATTTCCACTCGCCATTTTCTTTTTTATCTATACTATAACTTTCTCCACAACTATAATCATTTTTACTTTCTAAAATAATTGTTGCACTCTGCCTTGTTAATGTTTCCTTTTGTATTGTCATTGTTATATCTGCTTTACCTTCATTAGATACATTTTTGTCTAACATTATAAATACAGCAAATGACATTATAATAAGTATTACTAAAACCATTAATATTATTAATCCTTTTTTCATTATTATCACCTTTCTCCTTATGTTTGATATTTTTATACTAGCATAATATTTATATTTTTTCAATTATTATAATAATATTAAAAAAACACCGAGAATTTTATACTTTCTCGGTAAAATGATATATATTTGTTACTTTTATTTATTAGCTTTCTAAGCGTTTTTATTTTCTTAAACATATTATACCTTTATCAAGTCTAAAATTCTCTCTAAATCGTCGTTTGATTGGTATTCTATTACTATTTTTCCTTTTTTTACTCCTGCATCCAATCTTACCTTTGTTCCAAAGAAACTTTTGAATGAGTCTTCTACATCTCTATATATTGCTTCATATCTTTGATCTTTTTTCTTCATCTTTTTTGTTAATTGTGTTTTTTGTTCTACTTCTCTTACACTTGCCCCTGTTTCTAATAATCTTAATGCCATATCATATTGCTTGTCTCCATCTGGAATTGCAAGTAATGCTCTACAATGTCCTTCTGTAAGTTTTCCTGCTCTTACCATGTCTAATACTCTTGAGTCAAGATTTAATATTCTTATTGTATTTGTTATTGCACTTCTGCTTTTTCCTATTATCTTTGCTACATCTGCTTGTGTTAATTCATATTCTTCCATTAATGCTTTTATTCCCATTGCTTTGTCTATAGGGTTTAAATCTTCTCTTTGTATGTTTTCTATTAATGCAATTTCTTTGTTTTTTCTTTCGTCTTTTTCTCTAATGATTGCTGATATTTCTTTTAGCCCTGCTTTTTTGCATGCTCTCCATCTTCTTTCTCCTGCAACAATTGCATAATATCCATCTTCTTTTGTTACTATTATTGGTTGAATTAATCCATATTGCTTAATTGATTCTGCTAATTCTTCTAAGCTTTCTTCATTAAAGCTTTTTCTTGGTTGATTTCTGTTTGGTTCAACCTCACTAATTTTTAAGTTTAATACTTTTCCTTCTAATTGTTCTTCTTCCTCTTCATTATTGCCATCTTCTAATTTTTCGTCTTTTATTTCTTCTTTTTCCTCTGCACTCGTCGAAAATAACGCATTTAATCCTTTTCCCAATCCAGTTTTTCTTGGCGTTGCCATTAATAATCACTCCTTTTTCTATCTCATATGTCTTGCTAATTTATCTTCTTCATTTTTCTTTAGAATTTCTTTTACTAGTTTTTCATAACATTTTGCACCTTTAGATTTAGGGTCATATATTGATATTGGCATTCCAAAGCTTGGTGCCTCACTAAGTCTTACATTCCTTGGTATTACTGTTTTATAAACTTTGTCTTCAAAATAATTTTTAACCTCTTTTACTACTTGATTTGATAAGTTTGTTCTAGCATCATACATTGTTAGAACTGCTCCTTCTAATTCTAATTCTTTGTTTAAATGCTTTTTTACTAGATTAACTGTATTCATCAGTTGCTCTAATCCTTCTAAGGCATAGTATTCACATTGTACTGGTATTAATACACTATCAGATGCAGTAAATGCATTTAATGTTATTAATCCTAATGATGGTGGACAATCTATAATTATATAATCATAGTTTTCTTTTTCTTCCTCTATTCTCTCTTTTAGTCTATATTCTCTTGACATCATTGATACAAGTTCTACTTCTGCTCCTGCTAAATTTATATTAGAAGGACATATTTTTAAATTTTTAATTTGAGTTTCTAACACTACTTCTTCTATTTTTGTTTCTTCTATTATAACATCATATATTGATTTATCTGTCTTTTTTTCTATACCAATTCCACTTGTGGCATTACCTTGAGGGTCTGCATCTATTAGCAATACTTTTTTTCCTTTTTTTGCCAATATGGTGCTTATATTTATTGAGGTAGTTGTCTTTCCTACTCCACCTTTTTGATTTGCGATTGATATTACTCTTCCCACTATATACCTCCTTTTAATATTTATGTAAACTGTATTTATTTTTTCTTTTTTCTTCCCTATAATAATATCTAAAATATATTAATATGTCAATATTTTTATGATATTTTTACTATTTTTTTTACTTTGTTATTTTCTTTTTCTTTGTTCAAGATATATTAATAATACTGATATATCTGCTGGAGAAATCCCTGATATTCTTGAAGCTTGTCCTACTGATGTTGGTTTAAATTTGTTTAATTTTTGCCTTGCTTCTAATCTTAAACCTTTTAATTCTTCATAGTCTATATCTTCACTTAAAGATTTTTCTTCTAGTTTTTTGAATTTTTCTACTTGTTCTTCTTGCATTTTTATATATCCTTCATATTTTACTTGAATTTCTACCTCTTGTTTTTCTTGTTTTGTTAGGACAGGTCTCTCTTCATCTAAAGGTTCCAATTTTTCATAGTTTAATTCAGTTCTTTTTAATAATTCAGATAATCTTGTTCCATTAACTATTGTAGTTGCTCCGTATTTTTCTAATAATTCATTTGTTTCTTGTGATGCTTTTATAGATTTACTCTTTATCCTTTTTATCTCTTCTTCAATGTTCTCTTTTTTTTCTAAAAATTTGTTATATCTTTTTTCAGAAATTAATCCAACATTATATCCTATTTCAGTTAATCTTAAATCAGCATTGTCTTGTCTCAATAATAGTCTATATTCCGCCCTTGATGTCATCATTCTATAAGGTTCATTTGTACCTTTTGTTACTATATCATCTATTAAAACTCCTATATATGCATCAGATCTTTTTAATATTATAGGGTCTTCTCCTTTTATTTTTAATCCTGCGTTTATTCCTGCTATAATTCCTTGTGCTGCTGCTTCTTCATATCCTGATGTTCCATTTATTTGACCTGCAAAAAACATTCCTGATATTCTCTTCAATTCTAATGATAGCTTTAATTGAGAAGGTTCTATACAATCATATTCTATAGCATATGCGGGTCTTGTAAATTCTGCATTCTCTAGACCTGGTAATGTTCTATACATATCAATTTGAACATCTTCTGGTAATGAGGAACTCATTCCTTGTATATACATCTCTTCTGTATCTTCTCCTATTGGCTCTACAAATACTTGATGTCTAGGTTTATCAGCAAACCTTACCACTTTATCTTCTATTGATGGACAATACCTTGGTCCTGTTCCTTCTATTTCTCCTGCATATAATGGAGATCTATGTAAATTTGCTCTTATTATTTCATGTGTTTTTTCATTAGTATAAGTAAGGTAACATGGTTGTTGTTCTTTTTCTGATGTTTCATTTTCAAATGAAAACATTTCTATCTCTTTGTCTCCTTCTTGAATTTCCATTTTTGAAAAGTCAATAGTTCTTCTATTTATTCTTGCAGGTGTGCCTGTTTTAAATCTTACTATATCTATTCCTAAATCCTTTAAACATTTTGATAATTGATTTGCTGGAAAAACTCCATCTGGTCCACTTTCATAAGAAACATCACCAATAAATATTTTTCCTTTTAGATATGTACCAGTTGCTAATATTACAGATTTAACATTATATATTGCTCCTAATTGAGTTTCTACATTTACGACTTTTCCATTCTCTACTCCTATATTTACTATTTCTGCTTGTTTTATTGATAAATTTTCTTGTTTTTCTAATGTATGCTTCATTTCTATATGATATCTTTTTCTATCAGCTTGAGCTCTTAGAGAATAAACGGCTGGTCCTTTTGATGTATTAAGCATTTTTAATTGTATAAATGTTTTATCTATGTTTTTTCCCATTTCTCCACCTAGTGCATCTATCTCTCTAACTAAATGACCTTTTGAACTTCCTCCAATATGAGGATTACATGGCATATTTGCAATAGCTTCTAAACTTATTGAAAACATTAATGTTTTTAGTCCCATTCTAGCTGTAGCTAATGCTGCTTCACATCCTGCATGCCCTGCACCAATTACAGCTACATCATAATCTCCTGCATTATATTTCATTTCAATTTCATTCCTTTCTGAGTTCAGTATTTTAAATGTTTATTATATATCAATTTTATTTTTTATAACAAATATTTTTCTTGAATATTCACTTAAAATTTTGAGTTTATTCTATATTAAACATATTGTAATTCAAGTGTGAAACTCGACTTTTTGTTTTAAAAACCTTTTAGTCAATATTCTTTTACTTTCCTAAGCAAAATTTTTTAAATATCTCATCTATTATTTCTTCTGAAACTGAATTACCAGTTATTTTTCCCAAGTCCTCTAGAATTTGTCTTATTGATATTTGAATTATATCTAATGGCATATCATTGTCAATTGAGTTAATACTTTCGTTTGTGTTTTTTTGTGCATTTTTTATCATTTCTTTATGTCTTTCATTAGTTACAGTAATGCTATCATCTATGTTTATTTCTCCTAATTTAAACATTTCAGATATTTTTTTATACAACTGTTCTATTCCCTCTTTTTTTAAAGCTGATAATTTTATTATTGGTTTATTATTTTTAATTAGTTCCTCTGTTTCTATTGATATTTCTTCTTTTAAGTCTTGCTTGTTTAGAACTATAATCGATTTTTTATTTTTTAAAAGTTCTAATATTTCTCTGTCATCATTTTCTAATTTTTTTGAGGAATCTATTATATATATTACCAAATCTGCATTTTTAGCTATCTCCTTTGCTTTTTCAATTCCTATTTGTTCAATTTTATCATTAGTTTTATTTCTTATTCCTGCTGTATCAATAACTTTTATAGGTATTCCTTCTATTGTTATAAATTCTTCTATAATATCTCTTGTTGTGCCTTCATATTCAGTTACTATTGCTCTTTCTTCATTTAAAATAGCATTTAATAATGATGATTTTCCAGCATTTGGTCTCCCTATTATTGCCATTCCAATACCATCTTTTATTAATTTACCTGTTTCAAAATTGTTTTCTAGTTCTTTTAATTTTATGTTAACTTTTTCTAAAGTATCTCTTAACTCTTTCTTAGTAGTTTCTTCTATATCATATTCTGGATAATCTATAGAAGCCTCTATGTCTACCATTTTTTGCATAATGTCTTGTCGTATTTCATTTATTTTATCAGATAATTTTCCTTCTAATTGATTTACTGATGCTTGTTGCTCTTTCTCTGTTTTTGAATTTATCATATCTATTATTGCCTCTGCTTGAGCTAGATCTATTCTCCCATTTAGAAATGCTAATTTTGTAAATTCACCTGGCTCTGCCATTTTTGCACCATTTTCTAAACAAAGCTCTAATATCTTTTTTAAAATTATTGGACCACCGTGTGAATTTATCTCACACATATTTTCCGTTGTAAAGGATTTTGGTGAAACAAAATATGTAACTAGTACTTCATCTATAATATTTCCATTAGAGCTTAAAATTTTGCCATATTTCATTGTATATCCTTTTATTTCATTTTTTTCCTTATTTTTCGGTTCAAAAATCTTTTCAATTATTTTAAATGTATCCTTACCACTCATTCTTATTATTCCAATTCCACCATATCCAGGTGGTGTAGATATTGCTACTATTGCTTCCATTTTTAATATCATTCCTTTCTGTAAAAACTTAGGTTGGAAAAGAATTATTATAATTTTTTCAACCTTTCCTATTAATATAACAAACAAGAAAAGTGGCTTTGCCACCTTTTCTTTTGCCGATTTAAGTTTCCGAATGTAAATGAGGAAATCTTAAAGGCAATAGCGATTATAGCCTTTTATATACTAGGAAAGTTTTTTTAAGTTATTGTTAAATTTATACCTATTTATAAAATTTTCCTAGTATATAAGAAAAATCAAAGTAAGTATTTTAAATTAATTCATCTTATGAATTTAAAAATCCTCACTTTGACTTTAGATTTTTTTATTTTATTATTTTAATGAAATTACTATTCTTCTATGTTCACCTTCGCCTATACTTTCTGTCTTTACTTTTGCATTTGTTTGTAATATTGTATGAATTATTTTTCTTTCATATGCAGTCATAGGTTCTAACGTAACTGATTTTCTGTTTTTTATAACACTATTTGCAACTCTTTGTGCTAAATCTTCTAGTACTTTTTTTCTTTTTTCCCTATATCCTAATATATCTACATTTACATGTATTTTTTCAGTTATATTTTTTCCAGCTACAGCAACAAGAATAGTTTGTATTGAATTTAATACTTCTCCCCTATATCCTATTAAAAATTTTGCTTCTTCCCCTTTTATTTCTATATAAATTGTATTTCCATCTTGCTCTTTTATCTGATAATTTATTTCTTTTCCAATTATATTCGTAAACTCTTTTAAAAACTTTTCTATCTGAGCTTTTGCCTTTTTTATATTTTCTTCGCTTATTTCTTCATTTTTTACTATTCTTTGATTTTCATTTTGTTTCTTTTCTTTTAATGTTATCTCTACTTTTACTACCCTTGGTGCTAATATACTAAAAAAGCTTTTTTTATCTTCATCTTCTAAAATTCTTATTTCAACATCTTTTTTTGAAACTTTTAACTCTTTTAGTCCTTTTTCTATAGCTTCAGTGCTAGTTTTTCCTTCAAATATCTTTGTTATATCCATTTTTTTCATTCCTTTCTAATACAAAAAGAATTTTTTTTATTTTTAGGCTTTTTCTTCTTCTTTAATAACTTTATTTAAAACTAATCTTTCAACTATCATTAATATATTATTTACTAACCAATATAAAGCTAATCCTAATGGTGCTACTAATGCTATTGATATAGACATTATAGGCATTATATACATCATGTTTTTATTTGCTTGTTCCATTGGATTCGGTAATGCTTCTTCTTTTGCTGGTTCTTTACCATCTGTTATTAATTTTTCTTTTTCTTTCTTTTTATTCATTGATGAATTTAATTTCATTGAGAAAAATGTAGTTATTACATATAAAGCTGGTATTATAAATACTTTTACATCTGATGCATCTTGAATTGGAACCCCACTTAAATCTAATCCTAAGAAATTCATATTTATATAAACTTTTTCATCTTCATTTCCTTTTTGCTTAATTATACTTATTTCTGGATATGCATTATTTGTAGAACTTTCTTCTTCTATTTCTATTTTGTATTGTTCTATTAAACCACTATCTACCTTTTTCATGTATGTTAATGGGCTTCTTACTAAATAAAATACTGAAAATAAAAGTATTATTTGTACTATAGCTCCTAAACATCCACTAAAAGGACTCATATTTTCTCTTTTATATAATTCTATTGTTTCTTGATTTAATTTTTCTGGATTATTTTTATATTTGTCTTGTATTTCTTTTAACTTTTGTTGAACTTTTGCTGTTTTCTTCATTGTTTTTTGTTGTTTTATTGTAATTGGTAATAATACTAGTTTTACTATTATTGAAAATACTATCATTGCTAATCCAAAGTTTCCTAAGTTATTATATAAAAAATTCAAAAAATATCCAAATGTGTTTGCAAAAAAACTTATCATTTATTTTTCATTCCTTTCTTAAGTACTAACATTTTACACTTTATATGTTATTTTAAAGGATCATATCCTCCTTTTGAAAAAGGATTACATCTAATTATTCTCTTTGTTCCATAATACAATCCCTTTATACTACCATATTTTTGTATTGCTTGCATAGTGTATTCTGAACATGTGGGATAATATTTGCAATGAAATCCCATTTGACTAAATATTTTTGAAATTGTTTTTTTATATATTTTTATTAATGTTATTAGTAATTTTTTCATTTATAAGAATACCTGTCCTTCTAAAAATATTATCAAAATCTTTTTTTATTTCATAATAATTTGCTTCACTTGGTTTTCTTTTTTTATTCCATACAAAAACAAAATCATATCCTTTTAATATCTTGTCTCTTATATATATTCTATAATTTTCTCTTATTAATCTTTTTATTTTATTTCTTTCTACTGCTCCTGCAATTCTTGAACTAATAGCTATACCTATTCGATTTGTTTTTTTATTATTTTTTATAATAAAAAATTGAATATATTTGCCATAATAATATTGCCCTTTGTTTAGAACTCTTTTAAATTCATAATTTTTTTTTAATGTGTTAAATTTTTTCATTTCTTTTTCTCTACTTTTTTATAAACTTTTATGTATAATTAAACATTACAAATAAAGGACCGCTTTATTTGTTGTGCAGTCCCCTCTATTTTTAAGCAGTTAGTTTTTTTCTTCCTTTTGTTCTTCTTGATTTTAATATATTTCTTCCTGATCTTGTACTCATTCTTTTTAAAAATCCATGTTCTTTGCTTCTTTGTATTTTTTTTGGTTGATATGTTCTTTTCATTATTGCACCTCCTATTTTAATGTTATATACTACATCGAGTATTTTTCAACTCTGACTGCAATTTTTATTTTTATAAATTTAGCATTGAAATTATATATTAATTTTCTTGGTTTGTCAATGCTTTTTCTTTACTTTTTAAAGTTATCCACATTTTTTATTATTTTTTCCACATTTTTATTGACTTTTGTTTCTCTTTTTTGATATTATATGAAATATTTCTACAAAAAATGAAGGGGACGAAAATAATGGCTCAAGATTTGAACGAACTTTTAAATAACGTAAAACTATTGATGAGTGACGCAATTAGTGGTATATCTTATCAAACTTGGATAGAACCTCTAGAGATATCAAGTATGAATGATGATAATATTGTACTAGTTGCACCATCATCATTTCACATAGACCAAGTTAGAAGATATATCGATCCTGTTGATAATGCTTTTAAATTTTTAACTCATAAAGGTCATAAAATTACTTTTGTTACTCAAGAAGAATTAGAAAAAGGAAATTCTACTAATATACATAATGTAGGGGAGATTATAACTCCTGTAAATTCTAATCTTAATCCTAAATATACTTTTGAATCTTTTGTTATAGGTGATAACAATAGATTTGCTCATGCTGCAGCTTTTGCTGTATCTGAAGCACCAGGTATTTCTTATAATCCATTATTTATTCATGGGGGAGTAGGTATTGGTAAAACTCACCTTATGCACGCAATAGGTCATGAAATATTAGCCAGAAATTCTGATAAAAGAGTGGTTTACGTTACTTCTGAAAAATTTACTAATGAATTTATTAATAGTATAAAAGATAATAAAAATGAAGAGTTTAGACAAAAATATAGAAACATAGATGTTCTATTAATTGATGATATTCAATTTATTGCTGGAAAAGAAGGTATACAAGAGGAGTTTTTCCATACTTTTAATACTATTTATGAAAATAAAGGTCAAATTGTAATTACTAGTGATAAACCTCCTAAAGATATTAATCCATTAAGTGAACGTTTAAAATCTAGATTTGATTGGGGATTATTAGTTGATATTTCTGCTGCTAATTATGAAACTCGTTTGGCAATTTTAAGAAAAAAAGTTCAATTAGAAAATATTGTTATTGACGATATTATTCTTTCTAATATTGCTACTAAAGTGGACTCAAACATTAGGGAACTGGAGGGTACATTAAATAAGATAGTAGCTCAAGCTTCTTTAACTCATAGTCCTATAACTTTTGAATTAGCCGAAAAAGCAATTAATGATGTTATTTCTCAAAGAGAAAAAATTGTTTCTTCTAATTACATTAAAGAAACTGTTTCTAAATATTTTAATATTTCTGTAAAAGATTTAGATAGTGCTAAACGTTCTAGTGATTTAGCTTATCCTAGACAAATTGCAATGTATTTGTGTAGGGAAATTGCTGATATTCCTTATAAAAAAATAGGGGATGACTTTGGTAAAAGAGACCATTCAACAGTTATGCATGCTTGTGATAAAATATCTAATGATATAAAGCAAAAAGATGAAACTAGATTGATTGTGGAAAGTGTGAAAAACATTATTTTAAATCCAAATCAAACTTAAAGTTAGTTTTTATAATATTTATAATAGATTTATCAAAAATATATGTTTTCAAAATTTATGTTTTATTGTGTTGTTGTTTTATTTAGTATTATTAATATTTTTAAAGGTTATACACATTCAATTGTGAATAACTTGTTGATAACATGTTTATAATTATTTATTCACATTCAAAATTGGAAACTGTGGAAAATATTATAAGTTATCCACTTAGTTATCAACATTAATAGTATTTAGGGAAGTAATAGTTTTAGGTGCTTTTCCACATTTTCCACAGACCTACTACTACTACTACTAAAAATATTTATTTTATATAAAGGAGTTTGAAAAAAATGAAATTTGTCTGTGAAAAAGAAAAATTAATCAAAGCTATTAATTCCGTAGTGAAAGGAGTATCTTCAAGAACTACTATGCCTATATTAGAAGGTATTCTTATCCAAACTAATAATCAAGAGATAAAGTTAACTACATATGATTTAGAATTAGGTATAGAATATGTAATTGAATGCAATGTAGAAGAACAGGGAAATACAGTTGTAAATGCTACAATGTTTAGTGAAATTATTAGGAGGTTACCTGATTCTGATATAAGTATAACTTTAAATGAAAAAGATTTACTAGTAATAGAATGTGAAGGTTCTTTATATAAGCTATCTACTATGAATCCTTTGGAATTTCCTGAATTACCTGCTATAGATATAGAAAATTCTGTAGAATTAGACCAAAATACTTTAAAAAATATGATAAGAAAGACTATATTTGCAGTAAGTGTAGAAGAAAATAGACCTATTTTTACAGGATGTTTATTTGAGATACAAAATAATAAAATAAATGTAGTTGCAGTTGATGGTTTTAGATTAGGTTTAAAAAGTAATTATTTAGAAAGTAGTTCTAATGATTTTAATGCTGTTATTCCAGGTAAGACATTAAACGAAGTTAATAAAATTATTTCGGATTCATTTGATAAGATAAAAATGAGTATATCTAAAAATCAGGCATTATTTGAAATGGAAAATTGTAAAATAGTAACAAGGCTATTAGATGGCGAATTCTTAAAGTATGATAATGTTATTCCTAAAACATGGGAAACAAGAATAAGAGTAAACAAAAAAGATTTACAAGAGTGTTTTGAAAGAATTAGTTTAATTTCAATGTCATCAATAGAAAAAGAAAGAAAATACCCTGTAAAGGTTTCAATAGAGATAGGAAAAGCAATTATTTCTTGCACAAATCAAGCAGGTGATGCGAAAGAGGAAATATTAGTTTCTACAGAAGGAAAAAATGTTGAAGCTGGATTTAATCCTAAGTATTTCTTAGATGCATTAAAGGTAATAGATGACGAGGAGATATTCGTAGACTTTGGCAGTAGCATTTCACCATGTATCATAAGACCAGTTAATGAAGATGGTTCATATATATATATGATATTACCTATAAAAATACAAGATTAGGAAAGAAAAAAAGGGAAGAAGAATGTACATAAAAAAATTATCGTTAACTAATTTTAGAAATTATAATAAACAAGAAATAGAATTAAGCAAAGGTATAAATATTTTTTATGGAGATAATGCACAAGGCAAAACAAATATAATAGAGGCTATTTATTTATCTAGTATTGGAAAATCATTTAGAGCAAAAAAAGATATTGAATTAGTTAATATACAAAGTCAACAATTTGCAACAATAGAAACACAATTTGAAAAAAAAGATAGAGACGGAAAAATAAAATTAGAAATTAAGGATAAAAAAAATATATATATTAACGAAATAAAAGCAAAAAAAATAAGTGAAATTTTAGGTAATATAAATATAGTTTTATTTAGTCCAGATGATATAAATCTTTTTAAAGGAGGACCTTCAAAAAGAAGAAAAGTTTTAGATATAATGATTAGTCAGTTAAGACCTGCATATATATATAATTTGAATTTATATTTAAAAACAATAGAACAAAGAAATAATTATCTAAGATTAATAAAATATGAAAATAAGTCTGAAGATTTGTTAGATATATGGGATGAAAAATTAGCAGAATATTCTGAAAAATTATATAAATATAGAAGTGAATTTATGGATAAAATAAAAGAAAGAATAGTTGATATTCATAAAAGAATAACAAAAGACAATGAAATAATAAAAATAAAATATATTTCTGATTTTTCAAATAAAAAAGAATATTTAGAAAAATTAAAAAACGATAGAAAAAATGATATTTCAAGAGGTTATACAGGTAGAGGAATTCACAGAGATGATTTTATAATATATTTAAATGAAAAACCTTTAAGTATTTTTGGTTCTCAAGGTCAACATAGAACTGTTTTATTATCTTTAAAAATTGCAGAATTGAACATAATATATGATGAAATTAACGAATATCCTATATTATTATTAGATGATTTTATGTCTGAACTAGATAATAAAAGAAGAGAAAATTTAATAGAAAATATAGAAAACATACAAGTAATTATAACTTGCACAGAAAGATTAAATTTAAAAGAAAAAGAAAAAAAAATATTTTATATAGAGAACGGAAAAGTAACTGTAGAATGATTAAAATTATAAAAATTAAAAAAAATATTGATTTTTTTTAATTTTTAATATAATATAAATAAAACGAGAAAATAAAGATATAAAAGAATTGGTATTTGGCTAGGTGCATGAATGCAATATTCTATAGGGCGTACTGTTGTACGTTGAATAGAAATTGCATGAATAGCAAATTTATACCAGTAAAATTTGTTACACAAATTTTATAAGCTATGTTGTTCCAACTACGCCAAATGGCAATTATTTTATATCGTTGGAGGGAAAAATGGAAAAATTCGAACATGAGTACAATGCAGAACAAATCCAAGTCTTAGATGGATTAGAACATGTAAGAAAAAGACCAGGAATGTACATAGGAAGCGTTTCTGTTAGAGGATTACATCATTGTGTATATGAAATAGTAGATAATGCTGTAGATGAAGCATTAGCAGGATATTGTAAAAATATTTATATTACTATAGAACCTGGAAATATTATTTGCGTAGAAGATGATGGTAGAGGAATTCCAGTTGATATACATCAAAAAACAAAAATTTCTGCTGCTGAGACTGTATATACTCAATTAAATGCAGGAGGAAAATTCGGTGGAGATAGTGGATACAAAGTATCTGGAGGGCTACATGGAGTTGGTGCTTCTGTTGTTAATGCCTTATCAGAATGGACAGAAGTAACAATAGAAAGAGATGGTGGAGTTTTCCAGATGAAATTTGAAAGAGGAAAAACAGTAGAATCTCTAAAGAAAATAGGAAATTCTGATAAAACAGGTACAAAAGTTAGATTTTTAGCAGATAATACAATTTTCGAAACACTTGAATATGAATATGATGTACTAGAAAAAAGATTTAGGGAAATGGCTTTTTTAACGAAAGGACTAAAAATCACAATAGAAGACAAAAGAGCAGGAAAAGAGCAAAAAGCTGAATTCTGTTTTGAAGGTGGGTTAAATTCATTTGTAGAATACTTAAATCAAAATAAAGATAAAATAAATCAATTACCAATATATATAGAAAAAGAAGGAGAAGTTCCTTTAGAGGTAGCAATTCAATATACAACAGCATATTCGGAAAATATTTATACATTTGTAAATAATATTAATACAATAGAAGGTGGAACACACTTAGAAGGTTTTAAAAGAGCCGTAACTAAAGCTTTTAATGATTATGCAAGAAATCATGGTATTTTAAAAGAAAAAGATGCAAATCTTCAAGGAGAAGATATTCGTGAAGGTATGACTGCTGTTATTTCTGTAAAAGTAAAAGAACCTCAATTTGAAGGACAAACTAAAACAAAATTAGGAAATAGTAATGTTACAGGAATTGTTGCAACTGCTGTAACAGAAGCCTTAGCTAACTTTTTAGAAGAAAATCCAAATGTAGCAAAAGCTGTTTTAGAAAAATGTATTAGTGCGGCAAGAGCAAGAGAGGCAGCAAGAAAAGCAAGAGAACTAGTAAGAAAGAAGAATGCATTAGAAGGTTCTACATTGCCAGGAAAACTAGCAGACTGTAGTAGTAAAAATCCAGAAGAATGTGAGGTTTTCATAGTCGAAGGAGATTCAGCAGGAGGAAGTGCTAAACAAGGTAGAGAAAGAAGTTTCCAAGCTATTTTACCACTTTGGGGAAAAATGTTAAATGTAGAAAAATCAAGAGCAGATAAAATATATGGAAATGATAAATTGCAACCAGTTATTTTAGCAGTTGGAGCAGGAATTGGTGCAGATTTTGATATTACAAAAATAAGATATGGAAAAGTAATAATAATGGCAGATGCAGATGTAGATGGAGCACATATTAGAACACTATTATTAACATTTTTCTTTAGATATATGAGACCATTAATAGAAAATGGAAATGTATATCTTGCACAACCACCATTATATAAAATATCAAAAAAAGGAATGGAAGACATATATTGTTACACAGATGAGGATATGGAAAATGCATACAAAGAATTAGAAGAAAAAGGAATAACAAGAGAACAATTAGGATTACAAAGATATAAAGGACTAGGAGAAATGAACCCAGATCAATTATGGGAAACAACAATGGATCCAGCAAGAAGAATATTAGTAAAAGTAACAATGGAAGATGCAATGAAGGCAGATCAGATATTTACTTTATTAATGGGTGATGAAATAGAACCTAGAAGAGAATTTATCGTAAAAAATTCTAAATTTGTTAAGAATTTGGATATATAGAAAGACCGAAGGTTCCGATTATTCGGAACCTTCGGATTATGTAAAAAGTAAAGCTAATATTAATCTACAGCTAAAACTATTATGCATAAATACTCAACTAATATATATTACTATATAAATAATCAATTTTCCACACATAATAATCAGTTGCTAGGCCATAAAAACACTTTTAATAACCATATTCATCCTTATGAATAAAGGACTAATAACAATCATTACGAAATATAAATATGACCGTATCTCAAATATATTACCTATAATTTAACCATATATAAGAACATAAAAAATAATCTATAAGAAAACTTAAAATATACAAATATAGCTTACATACAAATAATATATTCTTATCGCCGGCATAATATAATCTTAAAAATAAAACTATAATACACCTTTGCTCGAATAATATAAAACCTAATAAAATCTTATATTACTCTTTGAATCAACTAATATTAACCTTACAATCTTTATTATAATCAAAATAAAAAAATATATACAAAAAAATAAAAAAGTATTGACAAAATAAAAAAAGATGATACAATATCAGTAATTTAAAGTCAAAAAATTTTTAATCAAATCTATTTTATCAATTAAAAATAAAAAGTTTTATCTAAAAAATTCCAAAAAGGAGAAAAAATGAAAAATTTAATATCTATTCAAGAATGGTTGCCATTTTCTAAAATTTTTAAGAAAGGAGTGGTAAAATTAAAAGATGACTCCTATGTAAAAATATTAAAAATAGTTCCGATAAATTATAGTCTAAAATCGGAAATAGAAAAAGAGGCAATATTAAATTCCTACAAAATTTTCTTAAAAACATGTAATTTTAACCTACAAATTTTAATTCAATCAAATAAAGAAGATTTAAATCAAATTATATCAAAAATTAATAATCAAATAAAAAAAGAAAAAGAAGAAAAAATAAAAAAAATATCAGAGAAATATATTAATTATATAAAAGAAATTAATTATAATAAAAAATCAACAGCAAGAAGATTTTATATAATAATAAAAATATCTAATAAAAAAGGTGAAGAAAATATACAACAAGAACTAGAAGAAAAATATCTAAAAATAAAAGAAGGACTAGAAAGATGTGGCAATAGAATCGAAGAAATAGAAACAAAAGAAGAAACAAGGGAGGTTTTGTTTTCTTTTTATAATAAGAGATTAAGCCAGTTATAGATAAAAATAATATAAAAAATATTTTTAAAATTTGAAAGGAAAAAATATGAAACAAAAAGAGGAAATAGAATTAGAAAAAGGAAATTTCAAAGATATAGACTATATAAGTCCATCATATATAGATAAAAAAAATCCAAAGTACTTTGAAATAGATGGGATAAAATATTCTGGATTATTAATAATAAATTATAATAGAGAAAATAGCGAATTAATTTTAAAAAATTTAATTGATATTAATATAAACATAAATATATCCATTTTTTATGAAAAAAAGGATAATTTCAAAGTTATTAGAGAATTAACTTATTATATTGGCAATTCAGGAGCAGAAATAAAAGAAAATGGGAAGAAAAATAGAGAAGATATAGAATTAATATCATACACTCATAATGACGCACAATATATAAGAAAAGAAATGCAAATAAACAATGAAGAACTTTATAACATATATATATACATAGAAATATTTTCAGAAGACGAAAAAGAATTAGAATATTTTTTAAATAAAGTAGAAGGAATTATACAAAGTCAAGGAATGCAAACAAGAAGAGCTTACTTTAGACAAGAACAATGCTTTTTGTCATGTACACCAATAATGAAAAATTCAGAAGACATAAAAGCGGTCTCCAGAAGAAATATATTAACTTCTGGACTATTAGCTACATATCCATTTATTTCATCATCAATATTTGATAAAAATGGAATATTTATAGGAACAAATATGAACAATAACTCACCTGTTTTTGTTGACAAATATGACAGAGAAAAATATAAAAATTCAAACATGTGCATATTTGGTACAAGTGGAGCAGGAAAATCTTTTTATACTAAGTTATTAATAATTAGAAATAGAATTTTAGGGATAGAACAATATGTAATAGATCCAGAAAGAGAATACGAAAAATTATGCAATGAAATGAATGGAGTATTATTAAAAATAGGTCCAGCATCAAAGACATATATAAATATTTTTGACATTAGGCAAGAAAGTATAGAAGAAAATGAAAAGGGGTATTTAGCAACAAAAATAGGAAAACTAATAGGATTTTTTAATTTAGTATTTGGAGATATAAATGAAGAAGAAAAAGGAATATTAGAAAACAAAATAATAGAATGTTACAAGAATAAAGGTGTAAATTTTAATGATGAGAGCTTATTTAAAAGAGAACAAGGTAAAAAAATTTTTAAAGAAAGTAAAGATATGCCAAAATTAGAAGACTTATATAATATATTAGATGACAAAGAGAAAACTCAAAAAACATTTAAAATAAAATTATTTCCATTTATAAAAGGCTCTTTAAAATTCTTTAATAATTACACAAATATAAAAATAAATAATAAATTAATAGTTGCAGATATATATGAATTAGGAGAAGAAAATATAAAATATGGAATGTATACTTTTACTGAATTATTTTGGGACAAAATAAAATTAAATAGAAACAAAAGAAAAGCAATTTATTTAGATGAAATTTGGAGATTAATAGGAGTAACATCAAATAAATATGTTGCAAGTTTTATATATAAAATATTTAAAACTATAAGAAAATATGGAGGAAGTGCTACTGCAATAACACAAGATGTATCTGATTTATTTAGCTTAGAAAAAGGTACATATGGAAAAAGTATATTAAATAATTCGAGTATAAAAACATTTTTCTCACTAGAAGAAGAAAATATCAAAATTTTAAGTGAAAATGCAAATTTATCAGAAATGGAAAAAATAGAAATAAAAGGATTAAAAAAGGGAGAAACATTGATGTTTATAGGAGATAATCATGTTTTAGTAAAAATAGAAGCAGATGAATTTGAAAAAGAATTAATTGAATAGAAAGAAGGAATAATATGAATCAAATATTAGACAATGATTTAAATAAAGAAATAAAAGAAAATTTAATAGAAGATAATATAGAAAAAAAACAAAATAATTTTTTAGGTAATATATTAGGAAAGACCATAAATACAGCAATAGACACAGGATTAAGAATAATTTTACCAAATTCAATAGAAGATAGTGTAATAGATATAAAAAATTCATTATTTAATGATGGACTAAAAGAAGGTATAAAAAGTGCTATAAATTCTGCTATAAATTTAGGAAAAAGTGCAATAGGAATTGTAACAGGTAAATTTGAAAATGTTTCTCAAGCATATAATGCAGTAAAAAGTGGAGGGTTATTAGACAGTACATCTAAAGCATTAGATAGTGCTATAAAATCAGCAAATAAGAATGGAATGATAAAAGATGGAACTGCAAAATTTATAAAAAAAGGAAAAAATGCTTTAAAAGAATGTATATCAAGTAATATAGAAAAAACTTTTATGGAGCAAATAGACAGTGTTGAAAAAATAGGGAAATATGTTAATAACTGGAATAAATGCTTAGAAAATAAAGATTTAAAGGGAATGGAAAGAGAATATAAAAAAATACAACAAAAATTAGAATCAGTTATGCCATTAGAACAAACTTTAAACGAAGTGGAAACAATATCTAATATACAAACATTAATAAAAAACAAAGGAGGAATAGAATATTTATCAGCTGAAGAAATAGAATTAGCAAAGAAATTAATATAAGGAAAAAAAATTAAAAACTTTCACTTGCATATTTTTTATTGTTTTAGTATAATACAAGAGAATATAAAACAACGAAAAATATATAGGGAAAAGAGGATTTTAAATGGATAGACCAGAAGAAACAATAATAGAAAGAGATATTGAAAAAGAAATGAGAACAGCATACATTGATTATGCGATGAGCGTAATTGTAGCACGTGCTTTACCAGATGTTAGAGATGGTTTAAAACCAGTACATAGAAGAATTTTATATTCTATGCATGAAGATGGAATTACATCAGACAAGCCATATAGAAAATCAGCAAATACAGTAGGTTCTGTGTTAGGAAGATATCATCCACATGGAGATGCAGCAGTATATGATGCAATGGTAAGAATGGCACAAACCTTTTCATTAAGATATCCATTAATAGATGGACATGGAAACTTTGGTTCAGTAGATGGAGATCCACCAGCAGCAATGAGGTATACAGAAGCAAGAATGTCAAAAATTGCAAATTATATGATGTCAGATATAGAAAAAAATACAGTAAATTTTGTTCCAAACTATGATGATAGACTACAAGAACCAAGTGTATTGCCAACAAAATTACCAGCATTATTATTAAATGGTTCATCAGGAATAGCAGTAGGAATGGCAACAAACATACCACCACACAATTTAATAGAGGTGGTAAATGGAATAGATGCAATGATAGATAATCCTGAAATAACTAATGAAGAATTAATGCAATACATAAAAGGTCCAGATTTTCCAACTGGAGCAACAATATTAGGAAAAGAAGGTATAAAAGAAGCATATACAACAGGACGTGGAAAGATAATAATGAGAGCTGAAGCAGAAATTGAGGAAATGGCAGGAAATAGACAAAGAATAATTGTTACATCTTTACCATACCAAGTAAATAAAGCACGTCTACATCAAACTATAGATCAACTTGCTAGAGATAAAAAAATAGAAGGAATATCAGCGATAAGAGATGAATCAGATAGAACAGCTAATACTAGATTAGTAATAGAATTAAAAAGAGATGCAAATGCACAAGTAATATTAAATAGATTATATAAATATACACAAATGCAAGATACTTTTGGAGTAATAACATTAGCACTAGTAAATGGAGAACCAAAGATATTAACATTAAGAGAATGTATATATTATTTCTTAGAGCATAGAAAAGAAGTAATAGTCAGAAGAACTAGATTTGAACTTGAAAAAGCAGAAGCAAGAGCACATATATTAGAAGGATTAAGAATAGCAATTAATAACATTGATGAAGTAATAAAAATAATTAGGGAATCTTATGATGATGCAAAAGAGAAATTAATGGAAAGATTCAAATTATCAGAAATACAAGCACAAGCTATTTTGGATATGAGGTTAAAAACATTACAAGGATTACAAATAGAAAAAATAGAAGAAGAATATAGTGAATTAATGAAATTAATTGAACATTTAAAAGAAATACTTGCAAATGAATATTTAGTATATCAAATAATAAAAGAAGAATGTGAAGAATTAAAAAGCA
Source organism: uncultured Clostridium sp. (assembly GCA_947088765.1). Taxonomy (GTDB): domain Bacteria; phylum Bacillota; class Clostridia; order TANB77; family CAG-508; genus CAKPSH01. Next base: position 32,187 of record CAMUHU010000012.1, read on the forward strand.
AATATGGAGATGAAAGAAAAACAAAAATAATAGGTGCAGCAGGAGAATTTGTAGATGAAGATTTAATAAAAGAAGAACAAACTGTAATAGCACTTACACACTTTGGTTATATAAAACGTATGCCTATAAATACATATAAAAGTCAAAGAAGAGGTGGAAAAGGTATTACAGGAATTGCTACACGTGAAGAAGATTTCGTAAAAAATATATTTACAGCATCAACACATGACACAATATTATTCTTTACAAATAAAGGAAAACTATATAAATTAAAAGGATATGAAGTACCAGAGGCAGGAAGAACAGCAAAGGGAACTGCAATAGTCAATTTACTAAGTTTAGACCCTGGAGAAAAAGTATCAGCAATTATCCCAATACAAAACTTTGCAAATGGAAAATATTTACTAATGTCAACAAAGAGAGGAATTATAAAAAAGACACCACTTACAGAATATGATTCATCAAGAAAGACGGGATTACAAGGAATTGCATTAAAAGACGATGATGAATTAATTTCAGTAAGATTGACTGACGGAGAAGACAATGTAGTTCTAGTAACGCAAAATGGACAATGTATAACATTTGATGAAAAAGATGTAAGGCCAATGGGAAGGGTATCACAAGGTGTAATAGGAATAAAATTAGATTCAGATGATGTTGTAATAGGAATGGAATCAATAATAACTGGAAGTAAAGCAACACTATTAACAATAACTGAAAATGGATTTGGAAAAAGAACAGAACTTGATGAATACAGGGTTCAAATAAGAGGAGGAAAAGGAGTAACAACATATAAAATTACTCCAAAAACAGGAAAAGTTGTAGGAATAAAAATAACAGATGGAAATGAAGATGTAATGTTAATAACTGATACAGGAATAGTTATAAGATTAAAAGTTTCCGAGGTTAGTGTCTTAGGACGTTCAACACAAGGTGTTACATTAATAAGAACAAATGATGGAGGAAAAGTCGTAAGTTTTGAAATTGTTGAACCAGAAGAAGAAATTGAAGAGGAAATAGAAGAAGCAAAAGATAAAAATTCAGATGAATAGAAATATAAAATAGGCATGGTAATACATGTCTATTTTTGTATTCTATAAATATTACATTTAAAAAACATAATTATAAAAAACAAATTATAAATTAAAAAAAGAAAAAA
>CAMUHU010000013.1 GCA_947088765.1 uncultured Clostridium sp.
CTAATGGAATATCTTTTATTACTTTATCAATCACAGTTCCTATTGTTTTTTCAAGCTCATCTGGATTTCTATAACCTAAACAATTTGTCAAATCGCCGTTGTGGATCGGCGTCTATAAGCAATATCTTCTTTTTTCCACTTCTCGCTAAGCCTACTCCGTAAATTAAGTGCTGTTGTTGTTTTTCCTACTCCACCTTTTTGGTTAGCAATAGCAATTACTTTTGTTTTTGACATTTGTAGTTCCTCCTTCCTTTAAAATTTAGTCATTAAAAAATAATGACTATGTTCTTTCGCTGATATGTAAAAGAAAAAACGAATTGCATTTCTACAACTCGTTTATCTTGCCTCTCTATTTTTTCTTTTCTTTTCTTGTTTTACATTTAGACTCTTTCCAACTCCTTTTGGGAAACTTATATATATATTGTCCTTTTTTACTATTACATTACTGCCTTTTTCTTGGAACTCTTTTAGTATTTTTTCTCTTTCACTTTTCATTACTTCACCTCCATATTTTAAAACAAAAAAATAAAGCATACTTTATGCTTTTGTTAATTCTTCTATTCTCAATATCATTATTGACTTACATTGTGTGGGTATTTCGTAGTCCTAGATGTGTTTCTTTTTCTTATGTTACTGTTACTGTAAATGTTATATCGTTTGATATTACATATACATCTGGTTCATAATCTTCTATTAGCATTTTCCTCATATTTTGGTTATTCATAACTACTGCAACAAACTGACACATTCCTACCCATTTTATGTAGATTTTTCAGTCATTTCAGACAATTTCTATAATTTCTATATGTCGCTTATTTGTAGGGTTTTATCAAATATATATACCTCTATTTTTTCTAACTTCCATAAGCTGACACCTAGATGGTGTCCTCCTTCACCTGTAGGGTTATATAGAGTTATTAAAATAACAAGTTCTGGATCTGAAATTGATGCAACTCCACAAAATGATGTTACATATTTCCCAGTGTTTACTCCATCTTCTGATGTTCCTGTTTTTCCTCCTACTGAATACCCTTTAACCTGTGCATTTTTTCCTGTTCCTAATGCAACTACTGATTCCATCATGCTTAATACATTTTTTGACGTTTCTTTTGATATTACATTTTCACTTAGTATTATAGGTTCTTTTTCCCTCCTTTCTCCTGTTTCTGAGTCTATTGTAGCTTTTACAACTCTTGGCTGTACTAGATTTCCACCATTTGCTATTGATGATACTGCTGTTACTAATTGTAGTGGTGTAATCTCAAATCTTTGACCAAATGAGATTGTTGCAAGTTCTACTGGTCCTGCTTTTTCTTTTGCTATAAATATACTATTTGCTTCACCTGGTAAGTCTACTCCTGTTTTTGATAATAGCCCAAATCTTTCTAGATAGCTAAAGTATGTATCTACACCTAGTTTCTGCCCTAATCCTATAAATATTGGATTACAAGAGTTCATTAGAGCTGTTCTTAGACTTTCTGAACCATGTGGTCTATAATATCTCCAACATTTTATTGATACTCCTGCAACTTCAATTCTACCAGTACATGCAAAGTTTTCTGCTTCTATGTCCTTTACTAATCCTTCTTCTAATGCTGTTGATGCTGTTATTAATTTAAATGTTGAACCTGGTTCATATGTATCTGATATTGCTTTATTTCTCCACATTTTTTCTAAATTGTTTGATCTTTCACTACTTTGAAGTGTATTCCATATTGATTTTAATTCTTCATTATTTATTGTATATGGGTCATTTAAGTTATACCCTGGATATGTTGCCATTGCTAATATATCCCCATTATTAGGGTTCATTATTACTACATTTCCGTCCATCTGTACATACATTATCTATACATGCTTCTTCAAGATGTTTTTCTACTATTGATTGTATTGTAGAGTCTATTGTTAGTACTAAGCTATCGCCATTTATTGCTGGTACATATTCCTCTACTGTTCCATCTAATGTTCCTCCTTTGGCATCTCTTACACGTATTATTTTGCCCTTTGTTCCACTTAAAGTTTCATCATATTTTGCTTCTATTCCATTTAACCCTTGATTATCACTTCCTGTAAAACCAATTACTTGTGAACATAATTCATTATTTGGATAATATCTTTTTGTGTCTTCATCAATGTTTATTCCTTCTGTTATTTTATTTTCTTCCATCCAAATTCTTAATTCATCTGATTTATCTTTTTCTACTTTTTTTACAATTGTTTCTATTGAACTTTTCTTTTTTACTTTTTTTAAAACTTTCTCATAATCTAATTCAAATATGTCTGATAATGCTTTGGCTACTTTTTCTTTGTTTTCGTTTTCTATGTTCATTGGATTTACTGTTACTGTTTCTACTGTTGCAGAAACAGCTAGTTCTACACCATTTCTATCATATATTGTTCCTCTACTTGGATTTATTGCTCTGTCTAGTGTTTGTTGCTTATATGCTAATTCTTGCAATTCTGCTCCTTGTACAAATTGTATCCATCCAATTCTTATCATAAGTAACATTAAAATAATTGTTAATATTAAGAAGTTATTTCTTATTCTCTTTTTTGCACTAATGCTTGGCATTATATTTCACCTCTAATTCAATTTATTACATTATATTGAATTTTAAGGATTTTATGATTTTAAACACTTCGTTAATTTTACATATAGTCACCTTGCATACTAATTGACAAATACTCATTTTAAACAAAAGGCTTCCTCACAGAGGAAGCCTTTTGAAATTTAGGAGTTAAGTTTTAAATAATCTACAATTGCAGCAAGAAATTTTCCGTTCGTTGGCTTCTTTAACTGCTCTTCTCTTGAATATCCTAATATCTCAAGTTGAGCATTGGTGTTTCCTCGAAACCACATTCTTTCAACAGCACTTCCTATAGCACGCTCTACCTTTGGAGCAGTGCTGTTGCATCTTTTTGCAACCTCTGGATATAACCTTTTCGTTAAGCAATCAAGCATATCACTATCGTTAAAAGCGAGAACTATTGCAGTTCGAATATAGCTATACCCTTTAATATGAGCTGGTATTCCCAAGTCTACCATATGTTTTGTCACTAGCTTTTCTAGTTCAATATTACCTCCTTTTCCTTTTTCAAGGTCTTTAATCAAGTCCTTTAAAAAGGTTATTATTACCTGCCGTTCATTTTCTGTCATTTTTCTTCTCCTCTCTTTTTTTTTACAATTGGAATCTTCCAATTATCTCTATTATACAGTAAAATTTCCATAATGTCAATTTATTGATATTATGGAAATTTATAGCTTGATTTATTTGAATTAATTATTGCTTATCCCTTTAAATCTTTCAAAAATATAATCTCTATTTTATTAAACTTTTTATTAGATTAATAATCTTTGTAAAATAACTCTCTTCTTCTATATGTATTTCTTCTGAACCTGATTCAACATAGTCTGTTTTAGGAAGGTTAACATATTTAATTTGGTCATTTGATAATGTTTTCATTCCGAGTAATGTTTCTGCTTCTTCCTGTATAGTTTTAAGGTTCAAATGGCTTTCTATTCCTGCTTGTAATTGTTCGTTTTCTTTCTCTACCAATGCTAAGTCATTTTTTAATTTCTTTATTTCTGCATATTTTGAATCTATTATTGCATTCCTAAAGCTTATAGTAAAAAAGGCTAAAAATCCAATTAATACAAATAATACTATTTTTAATTTCTTTGCCGTCTTCATTTTTGTAGTACTCTTTTTAGATGTATTTGATTTCGTTGTAGGACTTTTTTTGATTGTTTTCTTTTTTACAGGCTCGTAATCAGTTCGTATTTTTCTTGGACTTGTTTCGTATTGATATCTAGCCATTTGCTCCTCTCCTTTCTTTTGTATTTCTAATTTTTCTCAAAAACCCTTAATTTTGCACTTTTTGCTCTTGAATTATCTTTTTGTTCCTGCTCTGTTGGTATTATTGGTTTTCTTGTTATTATTTCTCCTTGTGATTTTGCTCCACATATACAGTAGGGTAAGTCTTTTGGACATGTACATTTTCCTTTTGCATCTTGATATGCGTTTTTTACTGCTCTGTCTTCTAATGAATGAAATGTTATTATGCATAACCTTCCTTTTTGTTTTAGTACATCTATTGAATTTTTTACTGTATTATATAATGGCTCAATTTCATTGTTTACTTCTATTCTTATTGCTTGAAATGTTCTTTTTGCGGGATGTCCTTCTTTTTTTGCATATCCTGGCACTGCAGTTTCAATTATTTCTACTAATTGACCTGTTGTTGAAATATTCTTATTTTTTCTATATTCACATATCTTTTTTGATATATTTCTTGCAAATTTTTCTTCTCCATATTCAAAAATTATTTTTATTAGCTTTTCTTCTGAATATGTATTTACTACGTCTTTAGCTGTTAGAATTTGACTTCTATCCATTCTCATGTCTAGTTCACTTTCCTCTGACATATAGCTAAATCCTCTATTTCTTTCATCTAATTGATATGATGATACTCCTAAGTCTAATAGTATTCCATCTACTTTTTCTATTTTTAGTTCTTCTAGTATTTCTTTTATTTCATCATGATTTCCATGTACGTATTTAACATTTTTATATTCCTTTAATTTATCTTTTGCTGCTTTTAATGCTTCTTCATCTCTATCTATTCCTATTAATAGCCCTTTTGATGATAATTGTTTTGCTATTTCTATGCTATGCCCTGCACCTCCTAAGGTACCATCAACATATATACCATCTGAATTTATATTTAAATTTTCTATACATTCTTGTAATAGTACTGGTTTATGTTTAAATTCCACTTTTTTCTCCTTAACTAGAAGTTATATACCAAGCATTGTCATATTTTCTGCAATTTCATCTGCTGAAATGTTTTCTTCACTACTATATTTTGTCCATGATTCTTTATTCCATATTTCTAACCTCGTTCCAACTCCTATTATTACAATTTCTTTGTCTATGTTTGCATATGTTCTTAAGTTTGCTGGAACTAAAAAACGTCCCTGTTTGTCTATTTCGCAATCGACTGCACCAGATAAGAAAAATCTTACAAAGTCTCTTGCATTTTTATTTGTTAGTGGAAGTGTTTTTAGCTTTTCTTCAAAGTTTGCCCATTCAGATTTTGAGTATGCAAATAAGCATTTATCAAGTCCTTTAGTAATTATGAACTTTTCTCCAATATTTTCTCTTAGTTTTGATGGCATTATTATTCTGCCTTTTATATCTACAGTATGCTCATATTCACCAATAAACACTTGATATCACCTTCTTTTCACATCATGGCACTTTACTCCACTTTCCTCCACTTTGTATCAATTTTATTATAAATCTCTATAAATTGCAATACTTTTATGCGATTTTTTATATTTTTTTATTTGTTGTTATCTTTTAAAACTATCCTAACATAAAAATTTGTGTTTGTGGGGAGGATGAATTTTTAGGTGAATTTAAAATTGTAGAGAGATGTAGGGGCGATTAGCAATCGCCCGTTCTAACAAAGGCTTGCTAAAAAACTTATATTCTTAAGCATGTTCTTCGAAGGGCGGGCGATTAATAATCGCCCCTACAACGTATATTTATAATTTTGTATAAATTTAAAAACATATAATCATCCCCACAACCCCCAATTTGATTAACAATTCTACAATATTTTCATATTATTATTATAAGGTGCATTTTTGTGTCTTAGAAAGGATTATGAATTATGGCAAAAATATTAGTTTATAATAATGATTCAGATAGATTTGAAACTTATTATAGAGATGAAAATTCCTCTATGCCTTATAATGCAAATTCTACATTATTGGTTAGAGAATTTAGAGGTTCAAGTAAATCTCCAACTTTATGGACAACTAAAAGAACAATGCAGGCTTGGAATACTCAAAGATACTTATGGGGTAGTCCTATTCCTGTTGGCTTTGCTTTTAAACGTTCTTGGGAGGGTGGACATTCTCGGTCAGTCACAACATTATGCTGGAACAGCTTTTGATGTTGCTCAACTTTGGACAAATGAAAGAAGAGCTGCTTTAAGAACAAGTGCAATTAACTCTGGTGTATGGTCTTATGTTGAACCTGTGTCAATTTCTCCTACTTGGGTTCATTTTGACAGAAGACAAAAACCACCAGCTTGCAGTTCTGGTGGATATCCTACTATAAGAAGAGGTAGTTTGAGTGTTTATGTTCTTATTCTTCAAGATGGATTAAATACTTTAGGTTTTACTACTGGTGGTTTAGATGGTATTTTTGGTAACAGAACTTTTGAGGCTGTTAAGTCTTATCAAACAAGCCGTGGTTTAGCATCTGATGGTATTGTTGGTTGCAATACTTGGCGTTCTGTTCAAGAAAATGTTATAGGTATTGGTAGAACTTCTACTACTATAGATTAAATTTAAAAATAAATTGCCCTTTGGCGTCGTTAAACTTCAATTGAAATCAAATCAACGTACACCAAGTACAGTAAAATTTGCTATGTAAATTTTTCATACGTTACTCACAAAAGTATAAAATCAAATGAACTCATTTATTAATTTTATACTTTTGTTCGTTCATCGCCTCATTGATTTCAATTTTGTTTGCCTAGCCAAAGAACAATTTATTTCCAAATTATTTTTTTATTCTCTGTCCTATCTCCTTTTGTTCTTTTTTGTCTATTCCTATTTTGACTATTTTTACTCCATATCTATTTTGTTTCTATTTGCTTGTATTTTAACTATAATTATAATTTAACTTATAGTAACCTAAAAGTAAAAGATTTTGTATAATTATGGAATTTAATATCATCTTGTGATATATTATATTTATTATTAAATGTATAAAAATTTTATATTTAACTGGGGGTTTTTATGGATATTAAACAAATGAAAATATTAATCGTTGAAGATGATGTTAATGCTTGTAATGATTTTATTAATTGTATTAAATCTAGAGAGGATATTAATCTAATCGGTATGACAGATTCAGATATAGAGGCTTTAAAATATGTGAGACTTCGTCATCCTGAAGGTATCATTTTAGATATTGAACTAAACAATAGTGTTTCTGGTAATACAGATTCTTTGGAATTTTTAACTGAACTTAAAAATATGAATTTGAATTATAATCCTATAATTATTGTAACCACTCACATAAATTCTGAAAGTACATATAATCTTCTTCATAGAAATGGTGTTGATATCATTCTCTATAAAAATCATCCAAAATATTCTTGTAATCATGTATTAAATAAACTAATTGCTTTGAGAAATATTTCTTCTTTTAATTCTGTGGCTTCCCTACAAGAAAATATAGAAGATACCGAAAATAAAATTTCTAAATTGATATATCATGAGTTAGACTTGATAGGTATAACTCCAAATTTAGTAGGCAGAGAATATACACATGACGCTATATTATATTTGCTTCAAAATAGTGAAAGTAATATTAATGTAATTCAATATTTAACTAAGATTTATAAAAAGTCTGGAAATACTATAACAAACGGCATACAAAATGCTATTATTCATGCTTGGAAAAGGTCTTCTATTGAAGATTTATCCATGCATTATACTGCTAAAATAAATTATGATACAGGTGTGCCTACTCCAATGGAGTTCATATATTATTACGTAGATAAAATTAAAAAGCTTATATAAATATTACATTATTTCATTTATATTTTTCAATAACAAATAGGTTAACATTGTCTAAAATTTTGGCATTTAAGACATAGTTAATCTATTTTTTTACTATTTTTCCCCATAATTCGTCATTTTTCGACATATTTTTCCACCAGTAAATACCATCTTTTCTGACAGTATAAATGGTATTTTTTTATTATATTGTATGTAAATCGACCATTACAAAAAAATTTCAAATTACAAAAATTTTCTATGATTGGTGGTGATTTTTATGTCATGGTGGGAAGAATTTCTAAGATGGCTTAACTATTGGAGTTAATCTTCTATGCATGTTTAAAGAGAGTGTCCTTCAAACAGGAACCTCTCTTTTTTATTTTAGGATAATCATAAAAAAACGTAGGAGCACCACTATTATTAGACTTGTAAATGTCTTTTATTTTTTCTACTGTAATCATTTATCTACATAAGTAATTTTACTAATTAATCATTGATTATCGCTTTTACTTGCTATATAATCATTTTATTATGTGAGGTGATTTATTTTGGATAATCCAATTACAATTATTAATTTAAATGACATTGATGTTATTATATATATTATAAAAATGTTTCTTATGGGATTATGCACCTATTACATTTTTTTACATGTTTTAGACTTAAAATCAATATTTGGTATTAATCTCATCGTTGTATGCTTTTTCGTTTTTATTATTACTTTCCTTCATACAATATTAAAATCAGATTATCCTCCTTCTAGTATAATATTTTTTGTGCTTTCACTTAGTATTTTATATTCTTTTATAACTTCGAGTAAAATCGGATATTCTATTTTAGTCACTATATTCTCATTTAGTATAAATTATATAATTTATACTTCCTCTATATTTCTTGGATTTATTATTTATAAAATTCTAGGAATTGAAAATAAAGTTATTAGCCTTATTATAATTTATACAATTCACTTTATTTTATTATTTACCCTATTTAGAATAAGAAAATTTAAACATGGATTTTCATTTTTTAAAAAGGATTTAGATAATGAATACTTCGATTTATTAATATTAAATATTAGTACTATTATACTATTTTCATTCATTCTAATTCGTGGAAGCTTTTATATAGATTTCATTTTAAATCTTTTCATTAATTTTATTATTCTAGGTATAATCATGTTCATTACTATCCAAAGGTCCTTAACCTTATATTACAAGCACAATTTATTAGTTAGAGATTTGAATGATACTAAAGAAGAGCTTAATGAGAAGAATAAAGAGATTGAAAAGTTGGAAAATGATATTCTTGAGACTAGTAAGATTAATCATTCTATTTCTCATAAACAACGTTCTTTAGAGTATAAATTAAATGAATTGATGCTAAATACTGAGTTTGCAAATGAGTTGGATATTACCGATAAGATAAAAGACGTTTCTAAACAATTACTTACTACATCTACAGTTCTAAATTTAACTAAAACTGACATAGTAGAGATTGATGATATGTTAAAATTTCTACAAAATGAATGTTTAAAGAATAATATAGATTTCGATTTTCAATTAAATGGCAATATTTTTCATATGATTAATACCTTTATTTCAAAAGAAAATTTGGAAATATTACTTGCTGACCACATTAAAAATGCTATTATTGCGATAAATAGTTCTGATAATATTAATAAAAGTATTCTGGTGAGGTTAGGTTTAATAGATGATTATTATAGTTTATATGTCTATGATTCTGGTATTGAGTTTGAACCTGATACTTTGTCTAATTTGGGTAAAAAGCCTATAACTACTCACGCAGATAATGGTGGTACTGGCTTTGGTTTTATGAATACTTTTGATACTTTGAAAAAATATAATGCTAGTTTAATTATTAATGAACTTAATCCTCCTTGTTCTGATAATTATACTAAGTCTATTGTTATTAGGTTTGATGGGAAACATGAGTTTAAGATTAATTCCTATCGTTAGATTGAAAAAGAATTGGTAACAATTCTTTTCCAACCTTATATTCTACATATTTACAATATTTGTATAAATATTTTTTTATTGTGCATAATGATTGTAGGTGGTGATATTTTATGACTTGTAAAGAGCTTTTATATGTTGAGGATGCTTTAGGTCACGAATGTTTTATGAAAACATGTAGCAAAAAAACATCTACTCAGCTTACAGATCCAACTCTTTCTTCTTATATTAAAGAGTTAGAACAAAAACATACTGATTTATTTAACAAATTTTTAAATTTATTATAGGAGGAAGTTATGGAAGATAAAGATTTAATGGAAAAAGAGCTATTGGTTATTAAAGGTGTTTGCGATTTATATCTTCATGGTACTATAGAGTCTACTACAGCAGAGGTTCACTCAGCTTTTAAAGATGCATTAAATGAATCTTTAGATATTCAAAATAAGTTATATAACTTAATGGCTGAAAAAGGTTGGTATAAAACTGAAATTGCTGAACAACAAAAGATTGATACTACTAAACAAAAATATGCTAGTAAATAAAATTTCTCCCTTTTGGGATGGGCGATTAATAATCGCCCCTACATTTCTAGGGCAATTTTTTTAAGAATACCGAAAATGGTACCCCTGCAGAAAAATACCTCGTTTTATACGAGGTATTTTGTTATTCTGTTATAAAATTTAATTTATTTATTGTTTCCTGACCTATTATTTCATTTGCTAATTCTATTAATTCTTTATACCTTGATATTTGTCCTCTTCTATGAGCATCTATTCCATATAATACTCTAATGTTATATTTAGTAACAATTTCCCAAAATTCTCTACGAGGATATACAACTTTTGATAATCTTTCTTTTTGTTTTTCTATTGGGTCATTATTTAATTTCTTATCTTCAAAATATGTTTTGTTAAAAATTTGAGCTAAGTTTATTTCTAAAGGAATATTGTTTTTTTCTGCTACTTTACATATCATATTTGCTACTTTACTTTCTATTTCTCCGAATTTTTCTCTTTTATACATGTATATATCTGGATGTGCTATTATATCTGGTATATTTAGTTCTATTGCTTTTTGTATATATTCTGCATACCTTATTAATTCTTCATCTGTAAAATTATCTGCTCCATGTATTCTTAATTCTTTATCATCATCATATATAAAGTGCTGTCCTAGAATAATTTTGTCTACTTCTCGTTTTAATTCTTTAATGTTTTCTTCTTCACCTGGTAAATATTCTACCTCAAATCCTGTTTCTATTTGTATTTTATCTGCATACTTTTCTTTTAATTTCTTTATACTGTTTAGATATTCATCTTTTTGAGTATAGTCCATTCTCATATTGTCTCTCTTATCAATTTCATTTTTTTCTGGGCAGTGATCTATAATCGCTACTTTTTTGAATCCCATTTTTATATATTCTTGTATGTATTCTTCATCTTTCATATCTAAATCTGCATGTCCACATCTATATGTATGTGAATGATAATTAAATTTTTGCATTTGTTATTCCTCCTTTATGTATATATATATCATATTTGTATTACATTTTCAATATTTCTTCTTTTAATACTTTTACAATTTCATCTTGTTTCACTTTCTTTATAATTTTACCTTTCTTGAATAGTACCCCTTCTTCTATTCCTCCTGCAATACCAATGTCTGCTTCTCTTGCTTCTCCTGGACCATTTACTGCACATCCCATTACTGCAACTGTTATGTCTCTTTCAATAGTTTGTAAAAATTCTTCTATTTCTTTTGCTATTGGTATTAAGTCTATTTGTGTTCTTCCACATGTTGGGCATGATACTAATGTTGGAGATTTTTTATATAATCCACAATCCTTTAATATTTCTTTTGCTACTTTAATTTCTTCTACTGGATTGTCTGATAATGATACTCTTATAGTATCTCCTATACCTTCTCTTAGCATTACTCCTAAACCAATACTAGATTTTATAGTTCCGCTAAATGCTGTTCCCGCTTCTGTAATTCCTAAATGTAATGGATATTTAAATGCTTTGCTTGCTTCTTCATATGCTTCTATACATAAATCTAGATTTGAAGCCTTTAGAGATAAAGCTATATCATAAAACTCTAATTCTTCTAAAATATCAATATGCCTTTTTGCACTTTCTACCATTGCTTTTGCTGTAGGTCTTCCTCCATATTTTTCTAATAAATCTTTTTCTAAAGATCCTGAATTGACTCCTATTCTAATTGGAATATTTCTTTTTTTACAAGCTTCTACAACTTGTTTTACTTTATCTTTGCTCCCAATGTTTCCTGGATTTATCCTAACTTTATCAACTCCACTCTCTATTGCTTGTAAAGCTATTTTATAATCAAAGTGAATGTCTGATACTATTGGTATATGTATCCTTTCTTTAATATTTTTTATAGCTTTTGCATCCTCTATGTCTAAGCATGCTACTCTTATTATTTCACAGCCTGCTTTTTCTAATTCTAATATTTGTTTTACAGTTGCTTCAACATCTTTTGTTTTAGTGTTTGTCATTGATTGTATTACTACTTTCTCCTGCCCACCTATTTGTACTCCACCTACATAAATAGGTTTTGTTTCTGTTCTTTTTAACATATTATTTTCCCCCCATATTAGTATATTTTTAATTTTAAGTATTTATATTATTTTACTATAAATAAATAAAAAAGGAAAGAGCTATTAAAAACACATAATCATTTCTAGATGTTCTAGATTTGATTACGTGTTTATTATTACATACATTATAATTACTGTTTTTTCGTTGGGCACATGCTAATTAAGCCCCTACTATAGTTCTATTATTTTTTCCCAAGGCAATTCACTTTTTCCAAAGTGCCCATAATTTGTTGTCTTTGTATATATAGGTTCTCTTAGTCCTAAATAATCAATAATGCCTTTTGGAGTTAAATCAAACTTTGATTTGATTTTTTTGATTATTTCTTCCTCTGATACAGTGTTTGTCCCAAATGTATTTATATAAATAGATATTGGTTCTGCAATCCCTATTCCATAAGATACTTGTAGTTCACACTTTTTTGCGTAGCCATTTGCTACAATGTTTTTAGCTATAAATCTTAACATATAAGCAGCTGACCTATCTACTTTTGTTGCATCTTTCCCTGAAAATGCTCCTCCTCCATGATGAGCATATCCTCCATATGTATCTACTATTATTTTTCTTCCTGTAAGTCCAGTATCACTTAAAGGACCACCTATTATAAATTTTCCTGTTGGATTAATGTAATATTTTGTGTTTTTGTCCAAATATTTTTCAGGTATGACCTCTTTTATTACCTTATTTATTAAATTCCCTCTAATGGCATTTATTTCGATTTCTGGGGCATGCTGATTTGATATTAAGATAGTATCTATTCTATAAGGAACATCATCTCTATATTCAACTGTTACTTGTGTTTTTCCATCTGGTCCAAGATATGGTAATATTTTATTTTTTCTTACTTCTGTTAATTTTTTAGATAATTTATGTGCCATACTTATTGCAAAAGGCATATATTCATTTGTTTCATCACAGGCATATCCAAACATAATCCCCTGATCTCCTGCCCCTCCTATGTCTACTCCTTGTGCTATATCTGGACTCTGTCTTGTTATGTTTATACTAATTTTACAGTTTTCAGGGTTTATATCTATATATTCATTTTTATATCCTATATCTTTCATAGTTTTTCTCGCTATTGCTTCAGCATCAATGATTGCATTTGTGGTTAATTGCCCTGCAATATTTATTTTATTGTTAGATGCAAAAGTTTCCATTGCCACTCTCGCATTTTTGTCCTGTTTTAAACATTCATCTAATATTGCATCTGATATTAAATCACATAATTTATCTGGATGACCTTCTGTAACACTTTCTGATGTAAATAAGTATTTTTTCATTTTTACTATCATTCCTTTCTAAAGCACAAATTAAGTTGAAAAAGAATTGTTTCCAATTATTTTTTCAACCTTATAATTGCCTTTTACCAATTATTCAACTATTCTTACAAATTTTCCTTCTGCAGATTGTAATATTAATACAGTGTGTTTACCTGATATTGTTCCTACTCTCCCACCTGATACTTTGTATAAAGAATTTTGTATTGTTTGGTATAAAGTTTCATTAATATTCTCCACATCAATTTTAACGAAATCTCCTTCTGATAATCTTATTTCATCTGTCGCTTCGAAAATATCCTCTATTTGTTTAGTATATTCTGTGTAATATATATTTTCTCCTATCTTTAACGAGTCCTCTACATTTGAACTTGTTTTCTTTGATGGATTTTCATCTATATGTAATATACTTATATTTGTACTATATGTATTTCCTGTAGCTTGTATCTCTTCTAATAATTGATCATAATCCTCTAATTTTATTATTCCGAGTTTCTCTTATACTATCTGTAAAGTTCGTTACTGCTACTTGTACATCTTGTGTTGCTGTTCTGTCATTTCTTGCAGATACAGCAGCAACTGGCACTACAAATATAAGTACTGATGCTATTAATATTAATACTACTGTTATAAAAGAGTCAGACATATGCTTTCCTCCTTATATCTAATATTCCTATTATATTTTCTCATATCTAGAGCTTTTTTGCAATGTTTTCTTCAATTTTGACAATATTTCCCTTTAATGTTTACAATGTATTTATTTTATAACATTTTTCAGCTTTTTGCAATATTATTTTTTACATTTTTATGTAAATCATTATTTAGCATTACAATTTATAGATTTCCTAACATAAAAATTGGGGTTTGTGGGGATGATTATATGTTTTAAAATTTATACAAAATTATAAATATACGTTGTAGGGGCGATTATTAATCGCCCGCTCTTCGAAGAACATGCTTAAGAATATAAGTTTTTTAGCAAGCCTTTGTTAGAACGGGCGATTGCTAATCGCCCCTACATCTCTCTACAATTTTAAATTCACCTAAAAATTCTTCATTCCCACAAACCCAAATTTATGTCCCAGATGTATATAGTTTATCTGTTCTCGTTTTTAGTATTAATATTATTACAATATATGTAATAGAAAATGTTACCCATGCTCCACTTATACCAAAAAATTTACATAAAACATATGCCAAGAGTATTTTAATTATGTTTGTTGTTATACCTATTCCAAAGCCATAACAGAAATCGTTTGCAAAGTCTTCTATTTGATTTAAAATAACATGAGCTGCATATTCAAATCTAAAATTTGCAAATTTTTACAGCCCTAATGTGCATAGGCATTAAAAATAAAAACAGACGTGAGTCTGTTTTTATTTTTATACTAATTGTAATACAACAACTTCTGCTGCATCTCCACGTCTTTTTCCTAGTTTTACTATTCTTGTATATCCGCCTACTCTGTCTGTATATTTTGGAGCTATTTCATTAAATAATTTAGATGTTAAGTCAATATTTTTACCTTCTGAATCTTTTACTTTGTTTATTTTCTTCATCATTTTTCTTCTAGCATTTAATCTTGAAGGCATATCTTTTTGTCTTGCTTCTGTAACTTCTTCTCTAACAACTCTTAAATATTCTTTACCATTTTTGCTAGTTACCTTTTCAGTTACTTTATTTCCTTTTTCATCTAATTTAGCACGACTTACTTTTACATCTACCATTTCAAAGTTATCTTTTTCTTTTATTGCTAATGATATTAATGAGTCTGCAATTGATTTTATTTCTTTTGCTCTAGCTTCAGTTGTTTCTATTTTTTCATGCCAAATTAAGTCTGTAGTTAAAGTTCTTAAAATAGATAATCTTTGGTCAGTTGTTCTTCCTAATTTTCTATTTATAGACACTGTTTTCACCCTTTCTTTTTGTAATTTTTTATTGTTTTCAGTTGCCTTTGGCAACTATTTTACTCATCGTCTTTAGCAAAGCCTAATCCTAGAGATATTAATTTATGTGTTACTTCATCTAATGATTTCTTTCCTAAATTTCTTACTTTCATCATATCAGCTTCTGTTTTGTTAGTTAAGTCTTGAACTGTTGAAATTCCTGCTCTTTTTAAACAATTAAATGATCTTACTGATAATTCTAAATCTTCTATAGACATCTCTAATACTTTTGCTGTTTTTGATTCTTCCTTTTCTACCATTATCTGAGTATTTCTAGCTGTTTCTGATAAATCTATGAATAATTCAAGATGTCCAACTATTACTTTTGCAGCTAGACTTAAAGCTTCATAAGCTTTTAGACTTCCATCTGTCCAAACTTCAATGATTAATTTATCAAAATCAACCATTTGACCTACCCTAGTGTTTTCTACAGAGTAATTTACTTTTTTTACTGGTGTAAAAATTGAATCTATCGGTAATACAGATATATCTTGGTTTGGTTTCTTATTTTTAATAGCTGTGTTATATCCTCTTCCTTTTTCAACTGTCATTTCTATTGAAAGATGTCCACCAACAGCCACTGTAGCAATATGTAAATCTGGATTTAATATTTCAATAGTTCCATCTGTTTCAATATCTCCAGCTGTTACTTCTCCTTCACCTTTAAAGTCTATTTTAACAATCTTATCTTCATTATCATAAGATTTAAATCTAACACTTTTTAAATTTACTATTAATTCTGAAACGTCCTCTACTACATCTGGTATTGTAGAGAATTCATGAACTACACCTTCAACTTTTATACTGGTTATTGCACATCCTGGAAGAGAAGATAGTAAAATTCTTCTTAAAGAATTTCCTATTGTTACTCCATATCCTCTTTCTAATGGCTCACAGATAAATTTAGCATAGTTACTTTTTTCATCTACATCTATACACTCAATATTTGGCTTTTCAAATTCTATCATTTTTACCTCCACTTTATATTATTTTTGAGGCTCTTCTTTAGCCTAAATTCTATTTAGAATATAACTCAACGATGAAGTGTTCTTCAACTTGTAAGTCTACATCTTCTCTAGCAGGTCTTCTTATAACTTTTCCACTTAAATTTTTAGCATCTTTTTCAAGCCATGCTGGAACATTTCTTGCTGCATTTGTTTCTACGTTTTCTTTTATAATTGCAGCATCTTTTTTGTTTTCTCTAACTTTTATAGAATCTCCAGGTTTAACTAAGTAAGATGCAATATCAACTTTTTGACCATTTACTTCAAATAATCCATGGTTTACTAATTGTCTTGCTTGTGGTCTAGAAGAACCATATCCTAATCTATATACAACATTATCTAATCTGCTTTCAAGAATTTTAAGTAGTTCTTCACCTGTAATTCCTTTTTCTCTTGTAGCCATTTCAAAATATTTTCTAAATTGATTTTCTCTAACTCCATAAAATGCTTTAGTTTTTTGTTTTTCTCTTAATTGAATACCATATTCAGAAAGTTTTGCTTTCTTTGTAGCGTGTTCTCCTGGAGCATAATTTCTTCTTGAAATACTACATTTATCAGAATAACATCTTGCACCTTTTAAGAACAATTTTTGACCTTGTCTACGGCAAATACGGCATTGTTCATCTTTAAATCTTGACATGTAATAATTACACCTCTTTCTATATTTTTATATTAATTAAACTCTTCTTCTTTTTGGTGGTCTACAACCATTGTGTGGTATTGGTGTTACGTCTTTGATAGCACTAATTTCTAGACCTGCTGTTTGAAGAGATCTTATTGCTGCTTCACGACCTGCACCAGGACCTTTAACAAATACTTCGACAGTTTTTAAACCATGTTCCATTCCTGCTTTTGCTGCTGTTTCAGCAGCTTCTCCAGCTGCAAATGGTGTACTTTTTCTTGACCCTTTAAATCCTAATCCACCTGCACTTGCCCATGATATAACATTTCCTTGAGCATCTGTGATTGTAACAATAGTATTATTAAAACTTGAATGTATATGTGCAGCACCTTTATCAATGTTTTTTCTATTTCTCTTTGATGTTCTTTTTGTTGTTTGAGTTTTAGCCATTTTAACTTACTCCCTCCTATTATTTCGTTTTGCTTTTTATAATTGCTTTTTTAGGACCCTTTCTTGTACGTGCATTAGTTTTTGTTTTTTGTCCTCTTACTGGTAATCCTCTTCTATGTCTTATTCCTCTATAACATCCTATTTCTTTAAGCCTTTTTATGTTTAACGCTATTTCACGTCTTAAATCACCTTCAACTTTATATTGTTCATCTACAATTTTTCTAATGCTATTTACTTCTGCGTCTGTTAAGTCTTTAATTCTAGTATCAGGATTTATTCCAGTTTCTGTTAAGATTTTTTGAGAACTTGTCAAACCTATACCATAAATATAAGTAAGTCCTATTTCAACTCTTTTTTCTTTAGGTAAATCTACACCTGCTATACGAGCCATATATTTTAGCACCTCCAATTTATTATCATTTGATAGAATTAATATTTTCTATCATAATTATAGAAAAATTTTATTTTTAATTTTTTCCTATGTTTTTTATTCTATCCTAAAAAGTTTTATAGCTTTCTAAATAGAATATATTTACTCGCAAAATAACTTGAAATGTATCTAATTATATCCTTGGTAAATTTGCTTCGCAAATTTATCACTTTTGCTCATTTTATCCACACAGTTATCCACATTCAGTTTCTTTATGTTTATATTAGATAGTAATTATCTTGTTCGTAAAAATGTATATAAACACAAATTTGTATAAGACTTTATATTTCAAAAGTCTGTCAGCCGCTACCAATTTGTGTTGATATCTAAAATAATTTAATTATTGCTATTATCCTTGTCTTTGTTTATGTTTTGGATTTTCACAAATTACTCTAATAACACCTTTTCTTTTAATAACTTTGCATTTTTCGCACATTGGTTTTACTGATGGTCTTACTTTCATTGTTCCTTCCCTCCCTGCATTCTATATTTATTGTTACATTTTATTTTGCACGCCATGTAATTCTTCCTCTTGATAAATCATATGGCGAAAGTTCAACTCGAACTTTATCTCCTGGTAATATCTTGATATAATTTTGCCTTAGTTTCCCTGAAATATGTGCTAAAACTTGATGTCCATTTTCTAATTCTACTTTGAAAGTTGTGCTTGGTAAAGTTTCAACAACAGTTCCTTCAACTTCAATAATATCTTCTTTTGCCAATTGATTTCTCCCCTTTCAATTATGTAACATGTAAATATTGTAATTAACTGTAATATTATATAGCATTTTTAGTACAATGTCAACACTTTTGGTTCTTTTTCTGTAATTAAAATTGTGTTTTCATAATGAGCTGCTTTTGTTCCGTCTTGAGATGCAATTGTCCAACCATCTTCTAGTTCCCAAACATCTGGCTTTCCTACTATTACCATGGGTTCGATAGCAAGTGTCATTCCTGCTTCAACCTTAGGTCCTTTACCTGGTTTTCCATAATTAGGTATCCCTGGATCTTCGTGCATTAATCTTCCTATTCCATGTCCTTGAAATTCTTTTACAACACTAAATCCATTTTTTTCTACATATTGTTGTATTGCAAATGAAATATCACCAATCCTGTATCCTATTTTGGCAAATTTAATTCCTTCGAAGAAAGCTTGCTTCGTAACTTGTACTAATTTTTTATCTTCTTCGGTTGCTTTTCCTACAATATGTGTTCTTGCTGCATCTCCATTATATCCATTTTTTAATGTAACAAAATCAATACTTACAACATCTCCATCTTTTAACACAACATTTCTAGATGGAATTCCATGAATCACCTCATCATTTACTGAGGCACATATTGTTGCTGGAAAGTTTTTTACTCCCTTTCTTTCACTTGGATACCCCTTTTGTGCAGGCATTCCTCCATTTTTTCTTATAATACTCTCTGCTAATTGGTCTAATTCTAATGTGGTTATGCCTGGTTTTATTGCTTCTTCTAATGATTTGTGAACTAATGCCGTAATTCTGCATGCTTCTTTTATTAATTCTATTTCTCTTTTTGATTTTATTTCTATCATTTTATTTCTTGTCCTTTTTTATATTTAAAATATTGTATTTCTGTCCTTTCATGGGCACGGTGCGCCGTGCCCCCCTACATTACTCTAATTATTTTTCGACATCCTTCAACATTTCAATAATATGTTTTGCTGCTTTGTCTGCTAATCTATTTTTTGAAATTGTAATTTCTTCATTTTGTACAATTCCTTTTTCTTCATAATATTTTAGAACAGGTGCTGTTTGCGTATCATATATTTCTAGCCTATTATTTATAGCTTCTTCACTTTTATCATCTTCTCTTTGAGTTAACTTAGTTCCACATTTATCACAAATACCTTCTACTTTTGGTTTATTAATTTTGATGTTAAATGTGGCTTTACAATTTGGACATACTCTTCTTGTAATCATTCTATCTATTATTTCTTCTCTAGGTGAAATTAGGTTTATAACCATATCGATTTCTTTGTTTCTTTGTTTTAACATTTCATCTAATTGTTTTGCTTGTTCTGTTGTTCTAGGAAATCCATCTAATATTACACCTGCTTTTGCTTCATCTGAATCTAATGCTTCTGCAACCATTGGAACAGTTATTTCATCTGGTACTAATTGTCCTTGTGAAATATATTTATCGGCTTCAATTCCAAGTCTTGTTTTTTCTTTTATATTTTTTCTAAATATATCTCCTGTTGATAGTTGCATTATTCCTAATTCATCACACAATATTCCAGATACAGTACCTTTTCCTGTACCTTGTGCTCCCATTATAACTAATAACATCTTTTTACCTCCGTATATATTAATTTAAGGCGGAATTGCAACACTCATCCGCCTATAACAACATTCTTAGTTAAAATAAACTTTTTTCAATTTGAATTAATCTAAAAAGCCTTTGTAATGTCTCATAACCAATTGAGACTCTAATTGTTGTACAACCTCTAATGCAACACCCACTACGATAAGTATAGAAGTTCCTCCAAAGGAAACATCTAAATTTGTAAATCTTAATAACATAGGCAGAATTGCTATAATTGATAAGAACAATCCACCAAACCAAGTTATTTTTGATATTATTGAAGATAAATAGTCTGATGTAGGTTTTCCAGCTCTAATACCTGGTATAAATCCTCCATTTTTCTTAATATTGCTCGCTACTTCTGCTGGATTAAAGGTTGCATATGTATAAAAGAAAGTAAATCCAACTATTAATAGTAAATAAACTAATGCATTTGCTATTGAATATCCTATTGGTACACTTGATGATGATGTTGCTAATGAAAATTTATAAATAGTAGCCCAAAATCCTGTCTCAGCTGCAATATTTTGATTAAACATTGATATAATCATAGCAGGGAATGTCATAAATGATGATGCAAATATTATTGGCATAACTCCTGCCATTACTAGTTTTAAAGGTATATGTGTATTTTGTCCACCATACATCTTTCTTCCAACAACTTTTTTTGCATATTGAACAGGTACTCTTCTCTCTGCTTCTTGCACAAATACAACACCTGCTACTAATATAATTGCTCCTATTATTATACCAATTGCTGTGATTAATCCTGTTGTAGAGAATCCTGCGTCTGTAATCATTAAATTGTATAATGTAACTGCTACACTTGGAAGACTAGAAATAATACCTACAAAGATTATGACTGAAATTCCATTTCCAATTCCTTTACTTGTTATTTCATCTCCTAACCACATAAGCAAACATGTTCCTGTGATTAATGATAATACTACTGTTGCTCCTGTAAGGAATGTATCATCTACGAATATTCCATAATTTCTATATGATAAATATATTCCTAATCCTTCAACTAGAGCAAGAACAACTGTTAATAGTTTTGTATATTTATTTAATTTTTGTCTACCTAGTTCTCCACCTTCTTTTGTCATTCTTTCCCAAGATGGAATTACCATTGCTAATAATTGTATTACGATAGATGCTGTTATATATGGGCTTATACTCATTGCAAACATTGTAAATCTTGATAAAGCCCCTCCTGAAATGATATTTATTAAGCTACCAAATCCTGATGCTGATGAACTCATTGCTTCTTCAAGAGCTATACTATTAACTCCTGGAACTGTTAAATAGCATCCTAATCTAAAAATTACTATAAGTAGTAATGTGTATAATAATCTTTTTCTAACCTCTGGGGTTTTAATTGCATTTTTTATTGTTTGGAACAATTAAATCACCTCTATCTTTCCACCTGCAGCTACAATTTTTTCTCCAGCAGATTTTGTGAATCTATTGGCTTTTACTGTTAGTTTTTTGTCTAGTGAACCTGTTCCTAGTACAACTATTCCATCTCTAACTTTTCCAATTATTCCATCTGCTAAAAGTGTTGCTGCATTTACTTCTTCTACTGTTGATTTGTTTAACATTGTTAATGTTACTTCTGTATATTCTTTAGCATGTATGTTTTTGAATCCTCTTTTTGGTAATCTTCTATATAATGGAGTTTGACCACCTTCGAAACCACGTCTAACTCCTCCTCCTGATCTCGCTTTTTGTCCTTTATGTCCTTTTCCAGAAGTTTTTCCAAGTCCAGAACCCATACCACGTCCAACTCTTCTTCTCTTAACTTTTGCTGTTGTTGATTTTAATTCATCTAATTGCATTTCTTTCTTCCCTCCTTACCTATTTTGTATTATTTAATAAATAAATTTATAGTATCTCTTCGACTTTTTTTCGAGTGAAATTTTTCTTCGAAAAATTTCCCACGCTAGTCGTCTAAGGAATATTATAACTTACGAAAGTAAACTTTCGAAGTTATAATATTTCTTCGACTTTTTTACCTCTTTTAGTTGCTACTTGTTCTATTGTACTCATGTTTAATAGTGCTTGAATTGTAGCTGATACAACGTTTCTAGGGTTTGTTGTTCCTATTATTTTTGTTCTTATGTCTTTGTACCCTGCTAGTTCTAGTACTGGTCTAACACTTCCTCCTGCTATAAGTCCTGTACCAACAGCTGCTGGTTTTAATACGACTTTTGCACTTCCGAATTTTCCAACAAATTCATGTGGTATTGTTGTTCCTACTACTGGTACACTTACTAAATTTTTCTTTGCGTCTTGTATGGCTTTTTTTATTGCGTCTGGAACTTCTGATGATTTTCCGTTTCCAACTCCTATATGCCCATTTTCATCCCCTACTACTACAACAGCACTAAATCTGAATGTTCTACCACCTTTTACAACTTTTGCAACTCTACTGATAGATACAACTTTTTCTTTTAATTCAACTGGATTTTGATTTTCCTCCATTTTAGGTTTTTCCTCCTTTTTTAGATAGTAATTTTTATTTTTTGTGTATACTCTTAATTATTAGAATTGCAATCCTCCACTTCGTGCTGATTCTGCCAATTCTTTTACTACTCCATGATAAATATATCCGCCCTCTATCATATACTACGTTTTTTATGTTTTTTTCTATTGCTCTTTTTGCGATAAGTGCTCCAACTTCTTTTGCTGCTTCAATGTTGCTATGCTTTTCCTTTATTTCTTTGTCTAATGTAGATGCAGAAACTAAAGTAATTCCTTTTGTATCATCAACTATTTGAACATATATGTTTGAGTTGCTTCTATATACACAAAGTCTTGGACATTCAGATGTTCCACTTATTTTATTACGAACACGTATATGTCTTCTTGTTCTTTCCATTTTTCTATTAGTTTTAGATATCATTTTTGTTTTTCACTCCTTTCTACTTTTTACCGGTTTTTCCCTCTTTTCTACGTATAACCTCATCAGCATATTTAATTCCTTTACCTTTATATACTTCTGGTAATCTTTTTGTTCTGATAACAGCAGCTGTTTGACCTACAAGTTCTTTATCTATTCCTCTTACTATTATTTGGTTCGCATTTGGAACATCAAAAGTTATTCCTGTTGGCGCTTCAAATATTACTGGATGTGAATATCCTAGAGTTAAGTTAAGGTTATTTCCTTGTTTTGCAACTCTGTATCCTACTCCATTTATTTCTAGTTCTTTTTTGAATTCATCTTTTACACCTATTATCATGTTGTTGATTAGTGTTCTTGTTAAACCATGTAAACTTCTTGATAATGCTTCATCATTTGGTCTTGTAACTGTTATTGTATTTCCTTCTATTGCTACATTTACTATTGGATTAAGTTCTTTCTCAATGGCTCCTTTTGGTCCTTTTACAGAAATTGTATTTCCATTAAGCTTTACTTCTACTCCTTCTGGAATTGTAATAGGTTTCTTTCCTATTCTTGACATTTTTTTCACCTCTCAATTTTTAATTTTTTAAATTTTATTAATGTATATTGCTCTATCCATGGGCACATGCAATGTGCCCCTACACCGCAAATTTATCACGTGTAATTACCATATCTTTTTCTCGCTTTTACGAGTTAAATTTGCTTCGCAAATTTATCACGTGTCGCCTATTTATAATCATTCTTACTATTTTTTAGTTTCTTGATAAAATCAATCTTTTTCTCGCTTTCACGAGTTAAATTTGCTTCGCAAATTTATCACGTGTCGCTCGCAAAACAATAAAAATAATCTAAAAAACAAGTTTTTTACTTATTTTTATTGTTTTTCTCGCTTTTACCATACATACGCTATGACTTCTCCTCCTAAACCGCTTTGTCTCGCTTCTTTGTCTGTCATTATTCCTTTAGATGTTGATACTATAGCTATTCCTAAACCGTTTAATACTCTTGGTAAGTTTTCTTTTGATGAGTATATTCTTAACCCTGGTTTACTTATTCTTTTTATTCCGTCTATTACTCTTTTTCCTTTTTCATCATATTTTAATGTTACTCTTATTGTTGCTTGATTTTCTCCTGCTATTTCTTCAAATGATTTTATATATCCTTCTTTGAATAATATATTAGCAATTGATATTTTCATTTTTGATGCTGGAATGTCAACAGTACTATGCTTTGCTGTGTTTGCATTTCTGATTCTTGTTAACATGTCTGCTATTGGATCTGTAGTTACCATCCTGTTTATACCTCCTTTTTTATTTGCTTTTCTTTTTTCTAATTATGTTTTGATTAGAA
This sequence comes from uncultured Clostridium sp., assembly GCA_947088765.1. GTDB lineage: Bacteria > Bacillota > Clostridia > TANB77 > CAG-508 > CAKPSH01. The sequence continues at coordinate 24,499 of CAMUHU010000013.1, forward strand.
ATTAGATATTAGATTTCTAATTCTCTAATTTTTATTTTATTGGTAATCGAGAAAATAATTTCATTTTCTTCTCTTACACAAGTTGATTTTGCTTCGCAAATTTTTCACGTGTCGCTTATTTACAATCAATACTACTATTTTTTAGTTTTTTGGTAAAACCAATAAAATAATAAAATTATTTTATTGAACACGAGTAAAATTTGCTTCGCATATTTATCACGTGTCGCTTATTTACAATCAATACTACTATTTTTTAGTTTTTTGGTAAAACCAATAAAATAATAAAATTATTTTATTGAACACGAGTAAAATTTGCTTCGCAAATTTTTCACGTGTTTGGCGCAAAACAATTAAAATAAATTCAAAAAGAAAATTAATTTTCTTTTTTAATTTCTTTTATTGTTTTGCTAGTTTTACCAACTCGCTTTAGTGACACCAGGGATTTCTCCTTTATGTGCTAGTTCTCTAAAGCATACACGGCATATTCCATATTTTCTTATATATCCATGTGGTCTTCCACATAGCTTACATCTATTGTATTCTCTTGTTGCATATTTTTGCTCTTTTTGCTGTTTCGCAATCATTGACTTTTTTGCCATTTAATGATTTCCTCCTTTTCCTGATTTTTATATATAATCTAAATTAAGAAAGAATTGTTATTTGGCTAGGCGTTTAAGAAAGAAATACCGGAGGCGTACTGTTTGTACGTCGAGGATTTTCTTTTGAAAAACAACAACGCCAAATGGCAATTATTTTTTAATTTTTAAACGGCATTCCTAATAAAGTAAGTAGTTCTTTGGCTTCTTCATCTTTTTTAGCTGTTGTTACAAATATAATGTCCATTCCTCTTAATTTATCAACTTTATCATATTCTATTTCAGGGAATATTAATTGCTCTTTTATTCCTAAAGAGTAATTCCCTCTTCCATCAAATGATGTAGTTGATACTCCTCTAAAGTCTCTAACCCTTGGAAGAGCCACATTGAATAGCTTATATGCAAATTCATACATCTTTTCTCCTCTTAAAGTAACTTTACATCCAACGTTTGCTCCTTCTCTTAATTTGAATGCTGCTATGGATTTTTTTGCTTTGGTTATTACTGGTTTTTGACCTGTAATTATGCTTAAGTCTTTTATTGCATTTTCTAAGTCTTTTGGATTGTCTCTAGTGTCTCCTAATCCTATATTTATAACTATTTTGTCAAGTTTTGGAACTTGCATTACTGATTTATATTCGAATTTCTTTGTTAATGCTGGAACAGCATCTTTTATATATTGCTCTTTTAAAACACTCATTTCTAATTTAATCCTCCTTTCTTGTTTTATTTAATTTTTGCTCCACATTTCTTACATATACGTACTTTTTTGTCATCCTTTATTTCATAGCCTATTCTTGTTGCTTTTCCACATTTTGAACATACGACATTGGCTTTTGCACTATGTATTGCTCCTTCTATTGAAATTATTCCGCCTTCTTCTCCTTGCTTTCTAGGCTTAACATGTTTTTTTATTATATTTACACCTTTTACAACTATCTTTTCTTTTTTAGGTATAATTTGGATGACTTCTCCTGTCTTTCCTTTATCATTTCCAGATAATATCTTAACAGTATCTCCTTTTTTGATATTCATTAATTTCACCTCACATTTTCTATATTTAACGTCTTTAATATTTCACTTTTTAGAGCTTAATCAAAAATAGTAGATTAGTAGGCAAAATTTAAAATAAATATCGTAGGCGTGCTTTTTGCACGTTAAAGATTTTATTTTAAATTTTAACGACCTAAGCTGCTGTTTTTCATTAAGCTACTAAAGAACTTCTGGTGCTAAAGATAAAATCTTCATATATCCACCATCTCTTAATTCTCTAGCTACTGGACCAAATATACGAGTTCCTGTTGGTGTACCATCTTCTTTTATTATAACTGCTGCATTTTCATCAAATCTAATATATGAACCATCTGCACGTCTTGTAGCATTTTTAGTTCTAACTACTACAGCTTTTACTACTTGACCTTTTTTTACAGTTCCTCCTGGCGCAACTGTTTTTACAGATGCAACTATTACATCTCCAATGTGTGCATATCTTCTATATGAACCACCTAAACATCTGATACACATAATTTCTTTTGCACCAGTATTATCAGCTACTTTTAATACAGTTTGTTGTTGTACCATTCTAGACAAGCCTCCTTTTTAATTTAAATTTATTTGTATTCCTTGTTTTTTCTAAATTAAAACTTTGATATTTAACGTAGGTATTCCCACAAACGGTGTTCCTACATTTCTAACTTCTAATTTCTATTTCACTACTGCTTTTTCCATAATTTCAACTACTCTCCATCTTTTATCCCTAGAAAGTGGTCTTGTTTCCATTACTTTAACTTTATCTCCTACATGACATGTATTTTCTTCGTCATGTGCTTTTAATTTATATGTTCTTTTCATAGTCTTGTTGTAAATACTATGACGAACACTTGTCTCAACTGATACAACTACTGTTTTATCCATTTTATCAGATGTAACTGTACCAATCATAACTTTACGAAGATTCCTATTCTCCATAATCTTCTCCTTTCTTAATATAATACTCAATTTCTGCAAACAAAGTTTTTTATTTGTTTGATAATTCTCTTTGTCTTAGAACAGTATTAATTCTAGCAATATCTTTCTTTACTTCTTTTATTTTTAGTGGATTATCTAATCCATTTGTTGCTAGGCTAAATTTTAGTTTGAATAATTCTGTTTTTAATTCACCTAATTCTTTTTCAAGTTCTGGTGAAGACATTTCATTTATTTTATTTATCTTCATCACTATCACCACCTACTTTATTTTCTCTTACAACAAATTTTGTTTTGATTGGTAGTTTATTTGCTGCTAGTCTCATTGCTTCTCTAGCATCTGCTTCTGATACACCTGCAATTTCGAACATTACTCTTCCTGGTTTAACTGGTGCTACCCAATATTCTGGTGCTCCTTTTCCTTTACCCATACGAGTACCAAGAGGTTTTGATGTTATTGGTTTATCTGGAAATATTTTTATCCAAACTTGACCTCCTCTTTTAATGTAACGTGTCATTGCAATACGTGCTGCTTCTATTTGATTAGATTTAATTCTACCAATTTCTAAAGCTTGAAGACCAAATTCTCCATCAGATACTGTATTACCTCTAGAAGCTTTACCTCTTATTCTACCTTTTTGTACTTTTCTATACTTTGTTCTTGTTGGCATTAATGGCATTATTGTTCTCCCCCTTCTGTTTTAACTTTTTTTTCAGGAAGAACTTCACCCTTATAAATCCAAACTTTTATACCAATTATTCCATATGTTGTATTTGCTTCAGCAAATCCATAATCTATATCTGCTCTTAAAGTTTGTAGAGGAATAGTACCCTCTTTATAAAATTCTGTTCTTGCCATATCAGCTCCTGCTAATCTTCCAGAAACTGATGTTTTAATTCCTAATGCTCCAGCTTTCATTGCTTTTTGCATTACTTGTTTCATTGCTTTTCTGAATGAAATTCTTCTTTCTAGTTGAGATGCTATATTTTCAGCAACTAATTGTGCATTTGTATCAAAGTCTTTTACCTCAACTATATTTAAGTTTACATCTTTTTTTATAATTTTTTGTAAATCGGCTTTTAAACCTTCTACAAGTGCTCCACCTTTTCCTATTACTAATCCTGGTTTTGCAGTATATACGTTAACTTTAACTGATTTAGCAGTTCTTTCAATTTCTATTTTAGAAATACCACTAACATATAATTTTTTCTTTACATATTCACGGATTTTTTTATCTTCTACTAAGTAGTCACTAAAGTTTTTTGAATCAGCATACCATTTTGAGTCCCAATCTTTAATTACACCTACTCTTAATCCATGTGGATGCATTTTTTGTCCCATCTTTAAGACTCCTCCTTTTCTCATTTTTTTGTATACAGTTGTCTTTGGCAACTGTATAATTATTTAGAACTCTCTTCTTTCTCTCTTAAAACTATAGTTATATGACTTGTTCTTTTTCTTATTCTTACAGCTGAACCTTTTGCTGCTGCTCTTATTCTTTTCATTGTTGGTCCTTGATTTGCATAGATTTCAGCAATATATAAGTTTTGACCATCCATATTGTGATTGTTTTCAGCGTTTGCAATAGCTGATTTTAATAATTTTTCAACTATTGGTGAAGCTGCTTTTGGTGTATATTTTACAATAGCTAAAGCCTCATTTACTTCTTTTCCTCTAATTAAATCTGCTACAATTTTTACTTTTCTAGGAGAAATCCTAGCATCTCCTAAAGTTGCTCTAGCTTCTAATACTGTATTTTCTTCCATCTTACTTATTACCTCCTTCTATTTCTTTACTGCTGTTGCTTTTTCTCCAGCATGACCTTTGAATGTTCTTGTTGGAGCAAATTCTCCTAATTTATGTCCTACCATTTCTTCTGAAATGTATACTGGTACATGTTTTCTACCATCATGAACTGCTATTGTATGACCAATCATTTGTGGATAAATAGTAGATGCTCTTGACCATGTCTTTAGCACTTCTTTATTTCCTGATTCATTCATAGCTTCAATTCTTTTTAAAAGCTTTGGTTCTACAAATGGTGTTTTTTTACTTGATTTTGACATTATTTTCCACCCCTTCTCTTAACAATTAGTCTATCTGTTCTATTATGTTTCTTTCTTGTTTTATATCCGTTTGCTGGTTTTCCCCAAGGAGTCATAGGTCCTGAACGTCCAACTGGTGCTCTACCTTCACCACCACCATGAGGGTGATCTACTGGGTTCATAACTGATCCACGAACTGTTGGGCGAATTCCTAAATGTCTTGTTTTTCCTGCTTTTCCTAGTTTTATGTTTTCATGATCTGAGTTTCCAATTGTTCCAATTGTTGCTCTACAATTAACTAAAATTAATCTCATTTCTCCAGAAGGTAATCTTACATGTGCATATTTTCCTTCTTTAGCCATTAATTGAGCAGATTGACCTGCACTTCTTACTAGCTTTCCTCCTTGACCTGGGTTTAATTCTATATTATGAATTAATGTACCTACTGGGATGTTTTCAATTTGCATACAGTTTCCAGGTTTAATATCAGCTTTTATTCCTGCTACTACTTTAGCTCCATCTGTTAAACCTTGTGGTGCTAAAATATAAGCTTTTTCTCCATTTTCATATTCTAGTAATGCTATGTTTGCACTTCTATTTGGATCATATTCTATTCCAACTACTGTTGCAACCATATCATCATATCTGTTACGTTTAAAATCTATTATTCTATATTTTTGTCTATTTCCTCCACCTTGGTGTCTAACTGTTATTCTTCCATATGAGTTTCTTCCTGCTTTTTCTTTCTTCTTTGCAAGTAAAGATTTTTCAGGTGTTTTTTTGGTTATTTCTTCATAGTCAGAAAGTACCATGTTTCTTCTTGATGGAGTGTAGGCTCTGAAGTGTTTCATTCCCATTTTTATATTCCTTTCTTACGAGCAATGAAAACCTTCGCATTACGTTGTCAAGCTTCTCTCAAAAATCCTCAACGTACCATCGTACGTCTGCGTTTTTTTCGCTCGCTTTCCTAGTACTGCTCGCTTTTGATTGCTCTTTATAGTAATCAAAAGTGTTTTGTTGCTCTATTTTTATAATATTTACGGATTTTTTCCTGCTCCGCATCGCAGATATTCTTTATTATCCGAGTAATTTCTCGATAAATATTGTTTTTCATAATTCGAAAAAGAAGCAAGTATTGCTAAAATACTATTATCTTTTTGATTTTGAAAAGAAACAAGTATAGCTAGGCAAAATTTAGTAAAAATACCGGAAACGTACTTTTGTACGTTGAGGATTTTTTATCTAAATTTTAACAACGCTAGACGCAGTTTATTTTCGAAATCTATTAGGCTGTGAATTCATCAATCGAGTCTTTATACTTCTTTCCTTTAGACTCTTTTCCACCTTTTGTAAGGTAAGTTTTTTGTTCTGGGTTTGTATCAATTGTAACAATTGCTTTTTTCCAGTCAGATGTTCTTCCTGTATGAACACCTACTCTTTTCTCTTTTCCTCTAACTGTTATAGTATTTACTTTTAATACTTTAACTTCAAAAATCTTTTCTACAGCTTTTGCAATATCAACTTTTGTAGCTTTTTTGCTAACTTCAAAGGTATACTTTCCATCTTGTAATTCAGTACTAGATTTTTCAGTTACTATTGGTCTTATTATTGTTTCTTCTGCTAACATTTACGCGTACACCTCCTCTAATTTCTTAACAGCATCAAGAGTAACAACTAATTTATTGTATTTTAATAAATCATAAACATTTATTGTGTTTACTAATATTGTTTTAACTCCTTCTATATTTCTTGCTGATTTTTGAACATTTTCATTTTTCTCTGGTAACATTATAAGAGTTTTTCCTTCTACCTTTAGGTTGTTTAGTGCTGTTACCATATTTTTTGTTTTTATTTCATCAAAAGCGATTTTATCAACAACTGTTAATGCATTTTCTAATACTTTAGAGCTTAATACAGATTTTATAGCAATTCTTCTTTCTTTTTTGTTAATTGTATATCTGTATGAACGTGGTTTTGGTCCTAAAGCTATACCACCTTTAATCCATTGTGGAGCACGTATACTTCCTTGTCTTGCTCTACCTGTTCCTTTTTGTCTCCAAGGTTTTCTACCACCGCCTCTAACTTCAGCTCTAGTTTTTGTGCTTTGTGTTCCTTGTCTTTGATTAGCTAAATAATTAACTACTGCTGCATGAACTAATTCTTCATTTGGTTTAATCCCAAATATTTCTTCATTTAATTCAACTTCGCTTACTTTTTTACCTGTAATATCATAAACATCTATTTTAGGCATCTTTTTTTCCTCCTTTCTCTTATTTACCGCTCTTTACAGTTTTTCTTATTTTTAATATTGCGCCTTTAGCTCCTGGCACACTACCTTTTACTAAAATTACATTTTTATCAAGGTCTACTTTTACAACGTCTAAGTTTTGTATTGTAACAGTTTGAACTCCCATGTGTCCTGGAAGTTTTTTACCTTTAAATACTCTTCCTGGTGTTGATGTTGATCCCATTGATCCTGGTCTTCTATGATACATAGACCCATGTCCCATAGGTCCTCTTGATTGTCCATGACGCTTGATAACACCTTGGAATCCTTTTCCTTTTGTAGTACCTTGAACATCTATTTTATCTCCAGCTTCAAAAACATCTGCTTTAATTTCATTTCCTACTACAACATCTGCTATTTCAGAAACTCTAAACTCTCTTAAATGTTTTTTTAATGCTAATTTTGCTTTAGTGAAATGTCCTTTTTCTGGTCTATTAATTCTGTTTTCTTTTACATCTCCATAACCTAATTGTATAGCATTATATCCATCTGTTTCAGTTGTTTTTACTTGTGCTACTATACATGGTCCAGCTTCAATTACTGTCACTGGAATAACTAATCCTTTTTCATCAAATATTTGTGTCATTCCTATTTTTTTACCTATAATTGCTTTTTCCATTTTTTATTTTCCTCCTTAACTATTGGCTGATATATTAGAAGTGAGATGTGAGTGTATTAGTATCATGTCTTCTATCCTATATCAGCATGGCTTTGAGCCTTGTTATTTTTTTGTAAGTCCTAATCTCTAGAACTATAGTTTCATTTCTATATCCACACCTGCTGGTAGTTCTAATTTCATTAGGTTGTCTATTGTTTTTTGTGTTGGATAAGAAATATCAATAACTCTTTTATGTGTTCTCATTTCAAATTGTTCTCTTGAGTCTTTGTATTTATGAGGACAACGTAAAACTGTTACTACTTCTTTTTTTGTTGGTAGTGGAATAGGTCCTGAAACTTTTGCTCCTGTTCTTCTAGCAGTATCTACTATCTTTTCAGCAGACTGATCTAGAACATCATGATCATAAGCTTTTAATCTTATTCTGATTTTTTCACTACTTGTAACTTTGTTTGCAACTGCCATAGTAATTTTTCCCTCCTTTTTTTATTTTCTGACCATCTAAAACCGCATATCATTTTTATATCAGCGACTCTAGTTAAATTATTACGGCAAGTTTTAAAACGCTTCCTGGTGTTTCTTGTTGCTCCGTTTTTTAATCCCAAGTGCTTTACTTGTTTTTCTTGGGATAAGCGTTTTTATTTTACGATTTATTCTTTTTGATGTTTCAAATTATATCTTCTTCTATTAAAAAGATTCTGAAATGAAGTTTTCTTCTATCCTTACGGATTAGCAGATTCAATCGTATTTTTAAAACTTATCGCCTTGGTCTAAGCCACGACATGCTCCACAGAAGTTCCCTCCAGACAATGCTTATTTCTGCTTTTTATTGTTTGTAGCTACATTCTGCTTCATCGCGAATTTATAACTTCTATATTATACAATGCCTATATCCGTATGTCAAGCACTTTTTAACATTTTTGTAATTTTTTTGCAATATTTTGTTATTATTTACGGAAACTACAATTTACATGCAAATTTGTGTTTGTCGTTCTAGAAGGTAGATGCTAGAAATTAGAATTACATGTGTAGGGGCACATTGCATGTGCCCTTTTATAAAAATAATAACATATTGTATTTTCATATAAAATATTGGATGTATGCGCCGTGCCCCTACACATAATTTATAATTTTAGAATATAAAATCACACATACAAACCCAAATTTATGTAATTCACACAATTATCTCGTAACGACCTAAAAGCCCA
>CAMUHU010000014.1 GCA_947088765.1 uncultured Clostridium sp.
TAGACAAGTGCCTCACGACACAAGCCCCTATACAGAACCGTACGTGCAGTTTTCCTGCATACGGCTCCTCATAATAACATTTACTTCCAATCAAATAAGCTTATATAAATTTTAGGATATGGCAATTTATATACCTTTAACATTTCCTTAAAACCTTCTACTGTATATCTTTTCTTATGACTTCTTCTATTTAGAATTTTATATAGAAAATCTATTGTTCTTTGCCTAAAACAACTTATCATTCTGCCATTGTGTGAAATTCCATAATATCGATAATGTCCAATTAACTTAATCTTTATTTGTTCCATTAAGTCACTTACTTTTATATCTCTATTTTGATATAGCCATACTTTCATAGCTTTTACTTTCTGTCTAAATTTCTTCTTGCTTGTCTTCAGCTTAACACTAAATTTTCCACTTCTACTTTTGCTACAGTAAAATGTAAATCCTAAAAAGTCAAATGTTTCTGGCTTTCTTTCTCCTCTTGCTTTTCTGTTTCCTTCTGCATATCTTCCAAATTCTAATAATCTACTTTTGCTTTCTTCTAGTTCTAAACCAAATTTACTCATTCTTTTTTTTAATGCTTCGTAATATGCTTCTGCTTCATATTTATATTGAAAACCTGCAATAAAGTCATCTGCATACGCAACTAGAAATGTATCTCCTTTTGCTCTCTTTTGTACAATTTCTTTATACCATAGCACTAGTACAAAATGCATATATATATTTGCTAATACTGGACTTATTATATTTCCTTGTGCTGAACCTTCTTCTGTTGCTACATATTTACCTTTATCCATAATTCCTGCTTTTAAATACTTCTTAATTAGTCCTATTATGTTTGGGTCTTTTATGTTATATTCTAAGAACTTAATCATCCAATTATGGTCTATATGGTCAAAGAAACCGTTTAATATCTGCGTCTACAATGTAATTTATTTTGTTTTCCATTATTTTATGGTGTACATATATTATTGTATTGTGACAACTTCTATTTGGTCTAAATCCATACATATTATCTTGGAATTTTGGCTCATATATTGCCTCTAGTACTTTCCTTAATGCTAATTGTACTATTTTGTCCTCATATATTGATATTCCTAGTGGTCTCATTTTACCGTTTCCCTTTGGTATATATACCCTAAGAGATGGTGCTGGTTTGTATGCTTTATTCTTTAATCTTATTACCAAGTCTTTAATATTTTCGTCTAAATTTTCTGCATATTCTTTCTTGCTTACATTATCAATTCCAACTGCTTTACTTCCATCTAGTTCTTTATGACATTCCTTTAACAATTCTTCATTGATTAAGTGATACAATGATGTAAATGTTGGTCGTTTTTCATTTCTTGATTTGTCTGCTATTCTTGCTAGTTTTGTTTCCATTATTCCTCCTGTCCCTGAGTACAGATAATGTTTCCGTAGTCAAGACCGTTATTATGTAAGCCCCTTCGCTCCATTTCCATTACAGAAACTTCTTCACTAATATGGACTTATCCGACTGCCTAATATTTATTTGACATTCTCCGTTTTATTGTTGTTTGTCATACTTGCATTACTACAAGAAATACTAGGCTCTCCCCAGTTGACAAGCAATCTTTGTGTGAAACATGATTGGCACCATTGACCCCGTGAAAGTTCAAATACTCTTACCATAACGATTATTTGAATATTGCATTCTGCAACAATTAATACATCTGCCTTTCAATTTTAAGACAACATTTCGTGGCTGAACTGCCTTTTAACCCTGTTTCCTTGCTATCTACGCTTTACTTGCAATATTACTATTACAAGCACAAGACTCGCTACTAATTGGTTGGTTAGACCTTCATTAGACAAGATTTCCACTTGCTAGATTACTTACCCTTTGCTGGGCGCACAATTGTAATTTATCTTACTTCTTTAATTCTTTTTCTAAATCGTTCATATATCTTTTTTGCTGACTTTTTAGATATGGTTTCGCCAATAGTTTCATAATAAATTATTAGTTATAATATTCCACAATTTTTCTATATCACAATTTTCTAGTTTATATCTTATTAAAAACTATTGTCTTTCCTTTCATTGATATTTTACCAACTTCGTAGCCATATTCTTTTACTCCTTTTTTATAAGTTAAAAATGAATGGTCTATATCAAATCCTAAAATATTTTTAATTTCTTCATAAGATAGTTTATATGTATCTTTATTATTTTCTTTTAAATATTTCCATAATGGCTCATATTTACTCATTGTTACCTCCCAAACACAGCTTGTAATTTTGTGTTTACCATATAAACGGAATCACTTTATATTTGACTCTGTCTTTATATTCTGCATATCCAGATAATTCTTTTTCTAGCACCTTTTCTTCATTCTTAATTCTTTTACTAATTATAATTGGATATACCAAAAAAATCAAAAATGACATAACCGATCCTAAAATTAAAGGTATTGTTAGAAATAATAAAATAGTTACTGCATACATTGGATGTCTTACAATTGCATATAATCCTGTATCAATTACTTTTTGATTTTCTTGCACTTCAATAGTTCGAGATAAATAAGTATTTTCTCTTAATATTTCTGCATATAATATGTATGCTAATATAAATAGAACTGAAGAAATAATTACTACTACATTAGGAATTACTATCCATTTATATTTATAATTTAATCCTGCAATTATAAGTCCAATTAAAAACATTAAACCACTAAAGGCAATTACTTGTTTTTGTTCATTTTCTTTTTCTTTTGCATTTAATCTTTTTCTTAATAGTTCAGGATTTTTTATCATCAAAATAATTCCTACGATAAACATTGGAACAAATAAGAGTCCCATAAATAGCCAACCATTCCAGTAATCAGTGGTATTTGCAGGTACGAATAATAGTAACCCTATCACCAGTACACCTAAAATAAATTTTATAATTGCTTGAAAAAATAACTTTATATCCATAATTTTTATTCCTCTCGATTTATTGTTAAGTCTCGTTACAAAACATATTGTATTATCAAGCCTACTAATACACAAACTATTAGTGCAATAACTTCGCCTTTCAAACTTTCCTTTATGTGAAAACAATAATTATGATATTCTTTTTTCATATCTTCTGTTCCTTTAAAAACAAAATATGGATCATGACAAAACCATATAATATCTATTATAAGTGCATCATATATATTTACAATAGTCCATATTAGAAAACCATATCCAAAACCTTCTATAAATGTTGTATAACCATTTATGTATCTTAATATTAAACTTATAATAACTATTATTAAAATTGATGCTAAACTTTTTGCAATTATTTTACTCTCTTGTGTTGGTATCTTACCTTTATATTCGTCTAAAGATTTTACTCTTTCTTGTATTTTAGATGGGTAATTATATAATGTTGCTATCGGATTTCTTGACATTATATATACCATAATTGTAAACAAAACACACAATGCTATACTTTCTACTATTATTATCATATTTGTTATTCTCCTTTAATAAAGGTAATTTGTTTAGTTAATTAGATTGAAAAGAAGATTATCAATACTAACTATGTGTTTGCGATATTAACCTTTGATTGAAATTATTTGTATTTATTATGTTACGTTCATAAAAGCCAGTAATTAAATATTAATTACTAGCCTTTTTGTTTATATAATTGTCCCTTTTCTTCTAAAAGTTTAAAATTGCAACACCTTTTAGAAAGATTAGATGCAGGATTATTAATTTTTTCATTATATAATTTAATTGCATTCTTTTTAATTTTTTCTATTTTGTCATTAATTAAATCCAACTCAAAACTCAGGAATGATATATATAATGTTTTTTCTTTATCACTAGAAAAATCTCTATACTTTTCTATGTCTTTGTACTTTAATACCTGAACATTCTCATCTGATATTGGAATCATATTATTAAGATTTAGTACACCTATTATCCTATCATCTTACATTATTTTTATAAAATCCATACCTTCTCGTATTTTATAGTGTTTTTCTTTTGCTGAAGATATTGGAACATAATAATTGAACTCATTTATAGTTATTAATATGCCTATATATGGTTTTAATTTTGTATTATATTCAATATTTTCAACTTTTTCATCAAATTGTCTTAAATAATTTACATATTCTTTATCTGCTATATACCATTTTAACTTATTTTCTTTCATTTTTTGCTCCATATATAAATTTAGGTGGCAAAGTTTCCTCTACCACCTCTTTTACATCCATTTTTGACTGGAATGGTAAAACCTCTTTATATGCCTATTTTTAACTGGAATAGTAAAACCTCTTTTATCATAACTGTAATAGGTTATTCTGTATTATTATATTAATTATACGTCATTTTTATTCTATTTGTCAATAGTTTCAATTTCTATTTTCCCAGTTTGTTACAAAATTTGGGGGTTGTGGGGATGATAAATTCTTAGGAGAATTTAAAATTGTAGAGAGAATGTAGGGGCGATTAGAAATCGCCCGTTCTAACAAAGGTTTGCTAAAAATTTTATTTCTTAAGAATGTTCTTGGAAGGGCGGGCGATTAATAATCGCCCCTACAACGTATATTTATAATTTTTTAAAATATATAACCCTCCCCACAAACACAAATTTATAGTGAATTATTTTGCTCTATAAAATAATTTTTTTATTTTATTTGTAATTTTAACAAATATAGACTCTTTATATTCTATCATTGATACATTATCTATTTGCTCTGTTTCTATATTTGATGTTTTGCTTTTAAATAAATTATCTGGATTATATTTTTCTCTTATTTCATCTTGATATTTTCGTTCATTTTCATTATAAATATTCCTTAATCTTTCCTTCTCGCTTTCAGCCTCACACCAATACTGTAAATTTAGTAATGCAATTATTGATAGGGTTTCTTCTTTTAAATTCTGCTCGATTATTGGAATATCTGCATTTATTATCTTTTTATAGCTATTATCCTTTTCTTCTCTAAAAATGTCTCTTAATTTTTGGGGAATTTTTTCTCTTTCTTCTGGACTTACCATCTCTAAAAACGTATCTACTTCACTATATGCTTGTCTTATAGCTAATGAAATACTCATGTTCTTCCTCCTTCGTTTCTTTGTATTTGATTTTCTCTATTTCTAGCCAAATCTTTAATAATTGCTGCCTGTCTATTAATTTCTCCCGTTCTTACTACTCCTTCTGTCGCTAATAATGCACTTGACATGGCTGGATATTGATCTATGCGATTTCTCCAATTTGTCCAGTCAAGATGAATACCATCTTGAAATGCTTCAAAAAATTTTATAATTCCATTAGCCTCTATCATACATTTATTTAGAGTGTGTATTACTTGATTAAGTTCTCCTTGTGAAAAACAACTTTTTCCATCACTTAACAAAAAATCATCAATATTTCTTAGAATTCCCTTAATTTGAATTACCTCGTCTAAATCATATCCACCATTTTGTGGTGTTGTTAACTTTTCATATATACTTGGTAATGTTCTTTTTATATAATCTGAATATGCAACACTGTTATCACTGACATTTTTTTGAGTTTTTCCATACATTTCTTCTCTTACTTTCTCTTTAATGGATTTTATTTTTTCTTTTGCTTCTGGGGTTTTTGCTTCTATACTTTGAATTCCCTCTAATAAACTTTGAAAATCTTGTTCTTTTTTACAGCCATTTATTAATGATTGTACTAATGTATCTGTGAATTTATCATTATTTTCTATTTGATATCTTAGTGCTTCTAATCCATAGCTTTGATTATTATAAATATTCCAAACAATCTTGTCAATAAATTCATAATTTGAATTCTTAATAATATTTGGGTCTAGATATTTTTTTAAAAGTTCCACATCACATCCAATTAAAAAGTTATTAAACTCTTGTAAATTGTTTTCTTCAGTAAATTCTCTAATATCATTTATTGTCTCTGCACATGCTTGGAAATCTTCGTTAGTTTCTGCCTTTTCTAGCATTTGATTTGTATAGTGTACTATAGTTCCTATTTTTGTAGATAATTTCAGACCGTCATCTTGTTGTGTATATCTTGATAACATCTCTAATACTTTATTTCTATATTGAACTATTTCTTCACTCATTAATATTCTATCCTTCGTTTTTTCTTTTTGTCAAATTATACAAAAGTTTATTTCAACAATTCTATTGCTTTTTTTAGTTGCTCATCAACTTCTGTTTCTTTTTCATCTACAATTTCATAATTTGGTGTTATCCCTACTTTATTGATTTTATTTCTGTTTGGAGTAAAATATTCCTTTATTGTTATTTTTAATCCACTTCCGTCATTTAATGTATATAATTCTTGTATAACACCTTTTCCAAATGTCTTTTCCCCTACAATTGTTGCTTTCTTGTAATCTTGTATTGCTCCTGCTAGTATCTCTGAAGCACTTGCTGTTTCATTATTTACTAAAATTATAATAGGTACATCTATAATAGGGGCATTTTTTGATGTTTCTATTTCCTCTGTTTTGTTCTTGTCTGCTGTTATTAACATTGTAGAGTCTTTGTCTAAAATATAGTCTGTTATTTGTAATGCTTCGTCTACTATTCCTCCACCATTGTTTCTTAAATCTATAATTAAAGATTTTATATTTTTATTTTTTAATTCTTCATATGCAGTTTTAAATTGCTCTGCACATCCTTCATCAAAAGTAGCAAGTTCTATATAACCTATATTTTCTTCTAATACTACTCCTTCTACTGGATATAGCTCTACACTTGCTCTTTCTAATGTATAGTTAATTGTTTGCCCATTTCTTACTATTTCTAAATCAACTGTTGTTCCTTCTTCTCCTTTTATGTTTGTAGACATTTTAGTTAATTCACTTGCATCATAAGATACTCCATTTACTTTTGCTATTATATCTTTAGCTTGCAATCCTGCCTTTTCTGCTGAACTATTTTTGATAGTTGAAGAAACTTTTATAACATTATTTTCTGTGTCTGCTTCCATATAAATTCCAATTCCTACATAGTTTCCTGTAGTATATGTTGTAAATGTTTTCATTTCTTCAGGAGTAAAGTATTCTGTATATTCATCTCCTACTGCACTAATATATCCTTTTATTGCTGCTTCTATCATTTCTCTCTCATTCATATCATATAGATATCTTTTATTTAGTAATTCTTTAAAAGAGGTTAATGTTGCTCCTAATCCAGTAGTATCTCCCTTTGTTACTGCAATGTATTTTATACCTCCAGTTCTATATAATAAAATACTTGTTACACAAAATGTTACAACAGCAGTAATAATTATTATCATTACAGTTTTGTATATTCGTGATAATTTTTCCTTGTTTATTTGCATTTATACCTCTCCTTTACATTATTATTGCGAAAGTTAATTAACATTATGTCTTATATATTATAGATAAATTATCTAATTTATTCTATAATAATGCTTGCAAAAATGCAAAAATAATAAAATAAATTTTATTATTTTTGCATCTAATCTTTGTTGCCACTATATATTATATTCACAATTTATTTTTATAGACCTATATATGGTGCTGGATTTACATATGTACCACTATTTAAAACTCCAAAGTGTAAGTGATATCCTGTTGAGGCACCTGTTGAACCTACTGTTGCAATTGTTTGTTTTCTTGCCACCTTACTTCCTAATCCTACATTAATTGTTGAACAGTGTGCATATACTGTAACTAATCCTCCACCATGACTTACCATAATATAATTTCCAAATCCACTTCCACAACCACAGCTTCTTGATTTTCCATAATTGTGTGAACAACCTGTATAAACTGCTATAACTGTACCAGATTCTGCTGCAAGGATCGATGTTCCTTTTGGTGCTGCTAAATCTATTCCTTTATGATATGATGAACCACCTGCTAATGGGCTACCTCTTGAGCCGAAATATGAAGAAACTCTAGTATATCCTGGACATGGAAATTGTAAACTTCCACCAGAATATGAACCTCCTGTATTTGCATTTTGTTGTGCTAATCTTCTAAATGCTTCTTCTTGTTCTGTTAATTTACGAGCAGTTTCATCTTTTTCCTTTTGTAATGCTGCATCTTCATCCTTTAATTCATCAACTTTTTTCTGTCTTTCATTTTTGGCATTTGTTAAAGCTGTTTTTTGTCTTTGAACTTTTTGTTTTTCTTCTTCTGCTTTAGTCTTCTTTTCTTCTAATGATATTTTATTTTTTTCAATTTCTTCCTGTTGTTTTTCTAACTCATCTAATAATTCTTCATCTAAATCTAGCACTTCGCTTAAGGTATGATAAGTAGATAAAAAACTTGTTAAACTTGTAGATTTTAAAAGGACATCGAGAATTGTCTTTTTTCCATACATGTAATTTTTAACAACTCTTTCGCAAGCAAGATCATGTTTTTTATCATATTCTGCTTTTTTTTGTTCTAACTCTGTTTCTAATTCTTTTATCTCTTTTTCTAAATCCCTTAGACTTTTCTGAACTACATCTAACTCATATTCATTTTTACTAATATCTTCATCTAATAAGTCTATCTTTTTTCTTTCATCTGTTAGATTATCTTGTATCTCTTTTAATTCTTTTTCAATTCTATCCATTTCATCTTTAGTATCTTCTATATCCTGCTGTATATCTTGTTGAGTTACTGCATATGTACTATATATTGTAGAATAAATTAATACTGTAACTAATAATAACGATAATATTATTTTCATTGTTGCTCTCATTTATCTTCAATTCCTTTCGTTTGTATTTTTTATACTTTTCTATACCAAATGTCATTTTATAAACTCATACCTCTAAGTATTTACGCATTGACATACCACTTCCCAAAACACCAATTCCAATTCCTATTGCCAAATACATTATCATAATTAAATTAATCATATCTGCAAATGAAACTAAACTTATATTTAATTTTTGTAGTGTTTCTACTTGTACTGCTTGTACAGCAATAGCATTGTATGCAAATCCTACTATTATAAGTGTGATTAATGCTGCTATTATTCCAATAATCATTCCTTCTACTATAAACGGCCAACGTATAAAATTATTTGTTGCACCTACATATTTCATAATTGATATTTCTTTTCTTCTAGCATGTACAGATAATTTTATAGTATTAGAAATAATAAAAATTGATATTATTATTAGTGCAATAAGAATTGCCAATATTCCTATTCTTAATCCTTTTGCTATTGATGATAATGTTTCTATTGTACTATCTGTAGCTACAATATCATATATTATTTTTCTATTATTTATTTGTATAGACCTTATTTGGTCTTGAACTTCTTTATTTAAAGATAAATCTGTTAATGTAACTGTATATGAGGCTGGAACATATTCTTCTGGAACTCCCTCCATAAATTTATCATGATCCTTCATATCTTCCTTCATTTGATTTAGAGCATCTTCCTTTGACACATACTTTATGGTATTTACTCCTTCGATTTTCATTATTTCTTGTTCTAATTTTTTTATTTCTTCGTCTTTTGCATCCTTTACTATAAATGCTTGCATTCCTTGCTGTTTTTCTATATTTGTTACTATATGATTAATATTTTCTCCTAGTATAAAGAATGCACCAAACATTAGCATTGTTAAACACATGGTTGTTATTGAAATTATTGTAGATTTTTTGTTTTTAAAAACGTTCCTAAATCCTTCTCCCATCAAATAACTAATAATATTATATCTCACTATTATAACCACCTTTTTTATCGTCTCTTACTATGACACCTTTATCTATTTGAATTACTCTTTTTTTCATTTCATCTACTATATCTTTTGCATGAGTTGCTACAACAACTGTTGTACCCCTTAAGTTTATTTCATTTAATAGGTTCATTATGTCCCAAGCTGTCTCTGGGTCTAAGTTTCCTGTTGGTTCGTCTGCAATAATCATTGATGGATTATTAACTAATGCTCTTGCTAATGCTACTCTTTGTTGTTCTCCTCCAGAAAGTTCATTTGGATACATTTTTGCTTTTCCACTAAGTCCTACTAATGATAATACCATTGGTACTTGTCTTCTTATATGTCTTGGTGTTGCTCTTACTATATACATTGCATATGCTACATTATCATAAACTGTTTTATCTGGTAATAATCTAAAGTCTTGGAAAACCACTCCCATACTTCTTCTTAAATATGGAACTCTACTTTTCTTTAAGAATGTAGTGTCTTTTCCATTTATTATTATATTTCCTGATGTTGGTTCTTCTTCTTTTAATATCATTTTTATTAATGTTGATTTTCCTGAACCTGATGCTCCTACTAAAAACGCAAATTCTCCTTTTTCTATTTTAAAGTTTGCATTTTCAACTGCTGGCACATCACTAGTTCCATATACTTTTCTTACATTTCTAAATTCTATCATTTTTGCTCTCTTCCTTAATAGATTTATAAATAATTGAATTTGTAATTATATATTATGACATTTTTCTCTATATTTTTAAAAAAAATTTACTATATACACACTTATATCATAACAATAAACAAAATTTATTTCAAGCTTTTTTTATTAATATTTTTTATTAATTTTTAGTTATTCTACCTTTTTCTTCCTTATTCCCTGTTTCTATGCTAATTTTTATTACTTTGTAAATTTTTTGTGTCCTCATTTTATTCTTTGTTTAACAATTTCATACATTACAATTCCTGCTGATACTGATGCATTTAATGAGTTTATTTTTCCTTTCATCGGGATTTTTACTAGTCCATCACAGTTCTTTTTTACTAAATCACTCATTCCAGAGCCTTCACTTCCTATTACTATGGCTACCCCATCTCTAAAGTCTTGATTATAATACATAGTTTTAGCTTGTCCATCAGTTCCATAAATCCATATATTATCCTCTTTTAAATATTTTATAGTATCATTTATATTGCTAACTCTTGCTATTTTTACATGTTCTACTGCTCCTGCTGAGGTTTTTGCTACTGTTGCATTTACTGCTGCCGACCTTCTTTTAGGTATTATTATTCCATGTACTCCTGCTGTTTCTGCTGTTCTAATAATTGACCCTAAATTATGTGGGTCTTCTATTCCATCTAAAATTAATATAAATGGTTTTTCTTCTTTTTCTTTTGCATATTCTAAGATATCATATACATCACAGTATTCAAATGGTGGAACAATTGCAATTACTCCTTGATGTTTTTTTGTTTCTGATATTTCATCTAACTTCGATTTTTGAACTTCTACGACTACTATTCTTTTTTCTTTTGCTTTCGCTATTATCTTATTTATTGAACCATTTCTTTCTCCTGATTGTATAAATATTTTGTTTATATCTTTTCCAGATTCTAATAATTCTAAAACAGGATTACGTCCTTCTATTATATCATCATATATTTTTTCTGGTTTGTTGTTCTGTGTCCTTGTACTTTGTTTTGAATACGTTTTTTTATTATATTTTTGTTCTCTATTCTTCATAATTAACCTCAATTCTTCTTTTCAATGGGCACATGCAATGTGCCCCTACAATAATTATTCAGCATTCATCATTCATCATTAACTATTCATTATTCATTAATTTTATATTCAGTCTTCGTCGTCTAGCTTTAATACTGATTTTTGACAAGCGAAATTTGCCTTGCAAATTTCTCATGCGTTTCTATCAGTCCTCTTCGTCTAACTTGAGTACTGATAGAAATGCCTCTTGTGGTACTTCTACATTTCCTATTTGACGCATTTTCTTTTTTCCACGTTTTTGTTTTTCAAGTAGTTTCTTTTTTCTTGTTATATCTCCACCATAACATTTTGCTAATACATCTTTTCTCATTGCAGAGATTGTTTCTCTTGCTATTATTTTTCCTCCTACAACTGCTTGAAGTGGTATTATAAATAATTGTCTAGGGATAACTGTTTTTAACTTTTCTACCATTTTTCTTCCTCTATTATAAGCACTATCTTTAAATACTATAAATGATAAGGCATCAACTGGTTCATTGTTTACATGTATGTCTAGTCTTACAAGTTCTGAACGTCTATATTCTTTGAATTCATAGTCAAAAGATGCATATCCCTTTGTCTTAGATTTTAAGTTATCAAAAAAGTCATATATTATTTCATTAAGTGGCATATCATATATTAAGGTTACTCTGTTTTCGTCTAAGTATTTCATGTCTATATAAACTCCTCGTCTGTCTTGACATATTTGCATTAGATTTCCAACATATTCTTTAGGTGTATATATTTCTGCTTTTACTATTGGTTCTTCAACATAAGATATTTCTTGACTAGAAGGTAAATCTGTAGGATTATATAAATCTAATATTGTACCATCTGTTTTGTGTACTTTATATATAACTGATGGTGCAGTAGTTATTAGTCCCAAGTCAAATTCTCTGTCTAATCTTTCTTGTATTATTTCTAAGTGTAATAATCCTAAAAAACCACATCTAAATCCAAATCCTAATGCTGCTGAAGTTTCTGGTTCATATTGTAGGGCGGCATCGTTTAGTTTTAATTTTTCAAGTGCTACTTTTAAGTTCTCATATTGGCTTCCATCCATTGGGTATATTCCACAATATACCATAGGATTTACTTTTTTATATCCTGGTAATGCTTCTGTTGCTGGATTTGAATTAACTGTAATTGTGTCTCCAACATGTATATCTTCTAGATTTTTTATACTTGCTGCAATATATCCAACTTCTCCTGCTTTTATTTCATTTGATTCTATATATGTTCCTGGTTCAAAATAGCCTACCTCTGCTACTGTAAATACTTTATTTGCTTTCATAAGTCTTATTTCGTCTCCTGGTTTTATTGTCCCTTCAAATACTCTTACATAAGCAATTGCTCCTTTGTAATTATCATAATATGAATCAAATATTAAACATTTAGCTGGTGCATTTTCATCTCCTCTTGGTGCTGGAATGTCTTTTACAATTCTTTCTAATACCTCTTCAACATTTAATCCTGTTTTTGCTGAAATACATGGTGCTGTTTCTGCTTCAATTCCTATAATATCTTCTATCTCCTTTTTTACTTCATCTGGTCTAGCATTTGGTAAATCCACTTTATTTATTACAGGTATTATTTCAAGATTATTATCTATTGCTAAATATACATTTGCTAAGGTTTGTGCTTCAACTCCTTGAGAAGCGTCTACTACAAGTATTGCTCCATCACATGCTGCTAAACTTCTAGATACCTCATAATTAAAGTCAACATGTCCTGGTGTATCTATTAGGTTAAAAATATATTCTTCTCCATTTTTAGCTTTATATACCATTCTTACTGCTTGTGATTTTATAGTAATTCCACGTTCTTTCTCTAATTCCATATTATCTAATACTTGACTTTCCATCTCACGTTTAGATAATACTCCTGTCATTTCTATTATTCTATCTGATAATGTAGACTTTCCATGGTCTATATGTGCAATTATACTAAAATTTCTAATATGATCTCTATCCATTGTTTTCCCTTCTCATTTTTGTTTTTTATATTTTAGCATATAATCTTTTTATTTTCAATGCTTATTTAATCTATTGTTCTTTCCTCTACTAAATTATCTAATCTTATATTAGGCTTTCTTTCTTCTGAGATTTCTTTCAATCTTCTTGTTAGATGTCTTGACCCTTTACTTGTTATTCCAATTCTTAATCCTTCGTTTTCAAAATACTTCAATTCTTCTAATGTTATAGGAAGCATGCTTTTATCTGTTCTTGATAATAAATATATAGAAGTTATATCCTTATTTTCAAATGTATATGCACATATTGTGTATCTAGATATTTGATCTTTTACTATATTGCAAGGAAATATAAATAACTTTTCTTTATATGTTTGAAATAGAGTTGAAGCCTCTATTCTTTCATCTGGTCTATCTTTGCCAATATAGATTTCAAAAACTTTTCTATAAAATTTATAAGTCTCTCCTACTGATGTCTTTTTCATTTCTTCATTTAATCTATTATCCGTAAAAACACTTTTTACAATTTCTGTTGTTGTAACATTTTTACCTATATTTCTTTTCTGTTGTCTACAATAATCTTCTGTATATCCCTTTTCATCACTAATAGTTCCTATTTTCTTCATAATTTCATCAATTCTTTCTTCTGATAATGTGCTTAAAAAACTTTCTCCCAATCCTCTTGTTCCAAAATTTTTCCAGTGAAATCCTGTTTGAATATTTGTTAAATCTCTTTGTAAATCACATTTTATCATTCTACCATCTTTTAATTTTATTACAGGATATACATGTTCTCCAATAGCTAAATTTTGTATTCCATTTTTGGTAATATTTCCTCCTTCATCAACATAATATACATCTAACCCCATCTCTTCTGCAATATACTTAAATAACCTGCTTATTGTTACACATATAATCTTTCTTTTATCAAGGGTTTCTATACTTCTATCATCCTTTGATAATTTATATATTTTTTTAATAGTTTCTGAATTCCCCCAATAATAGTGCTCCGAAAAACTCCTATCTTGTGCTATTTCCTTCATTATATATGCAACAGTTGTTTCTTCATCTAAATTGTGTGGTATTTCACGTTTTATTTTATCAGTTATTTGTTTTTTTGTCAATATATATCATCTCCTATTTTATATCACTTAACTCCTTTATTTTATCTCTTAAAATTGCAGCTTCTTCAAATTCCATATTTTGTGCATGTTTTAACATTTCCTCTGTTAATTTATTAATTACATCATCTATGCTTTCTTCTTCTTTTATTCCATATTCTGACTGAATATCTTCTATTATTGTAGCCCTTATAGTGTCTCTTACACCTTTTCTAATAGTTTGTGGAGTTATATTGTTTTTCTTATTATATTCTTCTTGTATTTTTCTACGTCTATTTGTTTCTCTAATTGCTTTTTCCATAGATTCTGTTAATTCGTCTGCATACATTATAACTTTTCCATCTACATTTCTTGCTGCTCTACCAATAGTTTGAACTAATGAACGTTCAGAACGTAAAAATCCCTCTTTGTCTGCATCTAATATTGCAACTAACGATACTTCTGGAATGTCTAGTCCCTCTCTTAAAAGATTTATTCCTACTAAAACATCAAATTTTCCAACTCTTAAATCTCTTATTATTTCCATTCTCTCCAATGCTTTTATATCTGAATGCATATATCTTACTCTTATATTTACACCTGATAAATAACTTGTTAAATCTTCTGCCATTTTCTTTGTAAGAGTTGTAACAAGTATCCTTTCATCTTTTTCTGTTCTCATTTTTATTTGACCTATTAGGTCATCTATCTGATTTTCTACTGGTCTTACTTCTATTTTGGGGTCTAATAGTCCTGTTGGTCTTATAATTTGCTCAACTACATTTTCCTTAGAATGTTCACTTTCATATTCAGCAGGTGTAGCTGATACAAATATTACTTGATTAATTCTATCTTCAAATTCATCAAATTTAAGTGGTCTATTATCTAATGCAGATGGTAGTCTAAATCCATATTTTATTAGGTTTTCCTTACGTGCTCTATCACCATTAAACATTCCTCTAACTTGTGGAATTGTTGCATGTGATTCATCTACTAATAGTAAAAAGTCCTTTGGTAAATAATCAAATAATGTAAAAGGTGCTGAACCTGGTGCTCGTCCACTTATATGTCTTGAATAGTTTTCTATTCCTTGGCAGAAACCTGTTTCTCTCATCATTTCAATATCAAAATTCGTTCTTTCCTCAATTCTTTGTGCTTCTATTAATTTATCATATTCTTTAAAATATTTTATTCTTTCTTTTAATTCTTCTTCTATATCTACTATTGCCTTATCTAACTTTTCTTTTTCTGTAACATAATGAGAATTAGGAAATATCATAACATGATTTCTTAAACCTATTGACTTACCAGTTAATGGATTTATTTCATTAACTTTCTCTATTTCATCACCCCAAAATTCAACTCTAATTGCACTCTCACTTTGGTCAGAAGGATAAATTTCTAATACATCTCCTTTTGCTCTAAAAGTACCTCTTTTAAAATCTATTTCATTCCTAGTATATTGCATATTTATTAGTCTTTTCATAATCTCATCTCTAGACTTTTCCATTCCTGGTCTTAATGATACTATCATATTTTCATAGTCAATAGGGTCTCCTAAACCATAAATACAAGAAACAGAAGATACAATTATAACATCTTTTCGTTCAAAAAGTGCAGCAGTAGCAGAATGCCTCAATTTATCTAGTTCATCATTTATACTTGCATCTTTTTCAATGTAAGTATCACTAGAAGCAATATATGCTTCTGGTTGGTAATAATCATAATAAGACACAAAATATTCAACACTGTTCTCTGGAAAGAACTCTTTGAATTCACTATAAAGTTGACCGTGCTAATGTTTTGTTATGGGCAAGTACAAGGGTTGGTTTTTGTACTTTTTGTATAATATTTGCCATTGTGAAAGTTTTTCCGTGAGCCTGTAACTCCTAGAAGTGTCTGAAATTTCTTGCCCTCCATTATTCCTTTACTTAAATATTCTATTGCTTTGGGTTGGTCACCTGTTGGCTTATATTCTGAGTGTAATTTAAACATTTTTCCTCCTAATTATTTCTATTTGGTTTTATAAATCATTTCAATTACCGTTATTCCATTATCTTTTGCAAATTCTTTACTGTCTACAAATCCTATTTTGTGATAACACTTTTTTGCACGTTCATTATTTTTTCTAACTCGAAGCCTTACTTCTTCAATATATAGGTCATTAGTCTTTTCTAATATTTGTTTAATTACATGCATACCAATACCTTTATTTCGATATTTATCATATGCTATAAATATACCTAAATCAGCATAATTACACTCATATGGCTTTTCTAACCAAATACTTCCTATATACTCATTATTATACTTAATATAATACCATTTAATTTTTTCTGCTTGAAAATTAGGATATATTCTTGATTGATATTTACTTAAATCACTATTAAACACTTCTTCAAATTTTTTATATCTATATTTATTACTTTCATCAATTATTTCAATATCTATCATTTACAAATTTTCCTCCTAATTATTCTCTTCTAAATACTTTTTATACATTTCATCCATACTAGAAATGTATTGCTCATCTTGTTTAACTCTGTACTTTTCATATTCATTATTTGCTTTTTCAATTGCTTGTTTGTGGGATACTCTTCCAGAACCTTTTAATATTTCTTTTTTTCTAAATTTTAAAAGATTATCTGTTTCATTTATCCAATCTTTCATTGTCATTACTTGTTCTTCTTCTGCCATTGTTTCTGCATAATCTAAAAACAAAGTAGCTAAATTATTTAATTTCTTTAATTCGTTTTCATTTAAATAATTTTTCGCTATACTAATATCATATTTATATATCATTCCATCTGGTGCTTCTTTCCACGTCGTAAGTCCCATATTTATTTTCTCACTATCTACTCTTTCATAAATCAATTCTGCTGCTGTATGTCCTGTTATTGCATAATGAAGCTTGTTTTGTACTATTTTGAAGAAAGTATATGCCTCTTCAGAATTTTTATCATAATCTATCGAAGTAGTCATAAATATATCTGTTATTTTTTGATATGCCATTCTTTCGCTTGTACGAATTACTTTTATTCTTTCTAATAATTCGTCAAAATACTTTTGATTAACTTTTCCACCTTTTAAAAATCTATCATCATCTAATGCAAATCCTTTAATCATATACTCTTTTATTATTTTATTAGCCCATGTTCTAAATTTAATGGCTTTTTTTGAATTTACTCTAAATCCAAGAGAAATTACCATGTCTAAATTATATAAATAAACATTTCTTTTTACATTTCTATTTCCCTCTTTTTGAACTAGTAAGTTTTCCTTACTAGTTGCTTCTTCTTCTAGTTCATTATCAACATAGATATTTTTTATATGCATTGTTATATTATTTCTTGTTGTATCAAATAATTTTGCTAATGAATTCTGTGTCAACCAAACATTTTCATTTTCTAATATTACTTCGATTTTTACATTACTATCTTCATCAGTATAAAAAATTATATTGTTTTCATTATCAATTATCCCATTTTCCACATTAGCACCTCCTAAATTCTTATTTATTTTATCATATTTAAAATGGTATTTTATATTTTACACGAATTGGATCACAAACTTTATATTTTTATATCTGTTCATCTAATCTAAAACCTAATTCTAAACATATATTAAATAGTTTTTCTCTAGCAGTATTATTAAACTGCCAATTTCTTGAATTATAATTATTAACATCATTGAGTAAATCTCCACTATATAATAATTCAACAAATTGCTTATCTCTAAATGATGCACAAGCTGTTAATGCCGAACATTCCATTTCAACTGTCTTACATCCTTGTTTTTTTCTTAATTCTATCTTTTCTGGTGTTTCTCTTTTTGATGCATCAGTTGTCCAAGTTTTACAAGTTTCGTATTTTATTTCTAAATCTTGTAAAATATTTTCTACTTTTTTTATTACATTAGAATCTAATTTTATTACTTTTGATGGTTTTATATAATGAAACGATGTTCCCTCATCTCTAATTGCTGATGTTGGTATTAGAATTTCTCCTTCCTGTATATCACTTAATACTCCACACCCTCCACACGCAATTATTAGCTCTACTCCATTAGCATATAAATCTTCCATTATATTAACACATAATGGTGCTCCCATTGGTGCTTGAGTAAAAACCACTTTATGCTTATCTCTATTCATTTCATAATAGTTCCAATCTATTATATCGTGATAAACTGTCATAACATTGTTTACTTCATCTAGCTTACTATATTCTTTTACTACTTCTTTAAAGAAACACATAATTGCTACTTTAGGTAATTTAACATTTAATTTATCTGGCATTCTAGTAGAAACTTTCTCATCATCAAATTCAAATAATGCGCATGTTTCATTCTCTATTATCATATATTGGTTCCTCTTTTCTTATACTCAAATATTTTAGTTATCTAGTAAAAATTAGCCTTTGCAAAGTGTCTAAATTTTGATGAATTCATATTTTACATTGTAACATTCAAATATTTTATGTATTTCTTTTGGATTAAATATTACTGTCGCTGTATTTATATTTGGATGAAAACCTATTTTTTCGTACTTTAATATATCTTCATCTAGTATAAAAATAATATCTTTATCTTTTAAATTGATAATATTAAAAATAGAAACTGCTCCACTCTTTATTCCAAGTTTTTCTTCTAGCACATTTTCGTTTCCAAAACTTAATCTTTTTTCTCCTAATAACATTTGTAATGATTTTAAATCTATTCTTTTCTCTAAAGGTAAAGAAATCACATAATACTGGCTTTTATTGCTATTTCTTATAAAAAGATTTTTACACACTACTGCATCAAATTTTATATTATATTTTTCATTATCTTCACAAGTAAATAATGGTGGATGCTCTATTTTGGTATATTCAATATTTAATTTATCTAATAATTTATATACTTCATTTTCCATTTATTTTGACTCCTTTATAACATAAACCTATATCTTTTCTATTATCTTATTGCTATCATTAATTCATTATCTTGTACCATCATGTTAGTATTTTGATATTCAAATGTTTCTCCTGTGAAAAATACTTTATAACCTTTATTTTCAAAATAATCTTTACTTATTTTTAGTACTTGATTAACTTCTTGTTCATTTAAATTATATTTTATTCTAAGTTCGTAAAAAGTATATTTTACAAATCCCTCATTTTCTTCTTCTTTGTTACTTATCAAGTCTATAATAAATTGTTTTAAATCCTTACACATAAAATCACTTCCTATTTTTCTGTCATTATAACATAGTTTCATAGAAAATAAAAGGTATGGAAAACTACTTTTAAAATTTTCTATACCTTAAATTTACTATATTGTTTCCATTAAATCTATTCCTTTTAATTGTTAAATAGTTTCTTTATTAAGTGCTTGTAATAATAGTCCCATACGAATATATAATCCGTTACCTGCTTGTTCAAAGTATAAAGCTCTTGGGTCATCATCTATATCTTCTGATATCTCCCCTGTTCGTGGTAATGGATGTAATACTATTGTATTCTCAGAGAAATTATTTAATACGTCTTTATTTATGATATATTCTTCTTTTCCAAAATCTCCTTCAAATCTTTCTTGTTGAATTCTTGTGTGATACATTACATCAATATCTTTTGGAATATCATTAAAGCTATTACATATTGTATAATTTATGTTTTTCTCTTTTAAGAAATCAATATATTCTTGTGGAAGCATGAAATCTTTTTTACTTAGTCCATATATTTCAACATCATTATATAATGCTAATAATTTTATTAAAGAGTGTATTGTTCTTCCATATACTAAATCTCCTAAAATTGCTACTTTAACTCCATCTATTTTTCCTCTTTTTTCTCTTATTGTATACATATCCAATAATGCTTGTGTAGGATGTTCTCCTTTTCCACTTCCTGCATTTAATATTGGAACGCTTGCAACACTTGCTGCATCTATCGCTGAGTTTACATCACTATGTCTAATAACTATGGCGTCTGCATAATTTTGTAATACTCTAACTGTATCTTTTAGAGTCTCTCCTTTTTTAACAGAAGAATTCGCTGAAGCGTTTTCTGTTGATATAACTTGTCCTCCTAATCTTAATACTGCTGTTTCAAATGAAAGCCTTGTTCTTGTACTTGGTTCATAAAACATTGTCGCTACAATTTTACCTTCAATTGCTTTTGAATATTTTTCTGGATTTTGTTTTATTTTACTTGCTAAATCAAATACCTCCTCTAAACTTTCTCTTGTATATTGTCCTGCACTTAATACATGTTTTAACATAATTTTTCCTCCCTTTATTATTTATAAATATTTTTATGTATACAAAATTTAATTCATATTAATATAATTATCTCACATACTACTGTTTTTATTGTTTTTTAACATCTCATTTTTTAGCTCCCATAATTTCTTTGATAAATCTACATAGTATTTTTGTGGATTTTCTAAACGTTTAATTTCATCCCAAACTGTATCAAGCTGTGCTTTTTTATATTCAGCAATTTCTGATAATGTAGGAGATTTATAAACTAATTTACCTCCATTATAAATTTTTTCAGCAAGTGGTTTTACATAGTAATTACTTAATGTCTTTTTCTTCCATGGTGCTTGTGGATCAAAAATTTCATATTCATTTCCATTTATTTCCTCATCTGCTAATGCAACTACATCTGCTAGTGCATAATTTGTATTTTTTGAATAATATCTATATACTTTTTTAAAACTTGGATTTGTAATTTTATCTACGTTTTCACTTATCTTTATTTTGGGTATTATTTTTCCATCTTTTTCAATGGCTGCTAATTTATAAACTCCTCCAAATACAGCATCACTTTTAGCAGTTATTAAATTTTCTCCTACTCCAAATAAGTCTACTTTTGCACCCTGTTTTATAAGTGATGATATTAAATATTCATCTAAAGAATTTGTAACACATATCTTACAGTCTTCATATCCCGCTTTATCTAGCATTATCCTTACCTTTTTAGAAAGATATGCTAAATCCCCACTATCTAATCTTACTGCTACTGGTCTTATTCCTTGTGGTTTTAATACTTCATCAAACACTTTTATTGCATTTGGGACTCCACTTTCTAAAGTATTGTAAGTGTCTACTAATAAAGTGCATCCATTTGGATATATTTCTGCATATGTTTTAAAGGCTTCATATTCAGAATCAAAACTTTGTACCCAACTATGTGCCATTGTTCCAGAAGCTGGTATATTGAATTTTTTTGCTGTTAATGTACAAGCTGTTCCAACAGCCCCTCCAATAATTGCTGCCCTTGCACCATATATTGCAGCTGATGTCCCATGCGCCCTTCTTGCACCAAATTCCATTACAGGTCTTCCTCCTGCTTCTTTTACAATTCTATTTGTTTTTGTCGCTATTAAACTTTGGTGATTTATCATAAGTAATAACACTGTTTCTAATAGTTGTGCTTCTATCATTGGTGCTTTTATTGTAACTAATGGCTCTCCTGGGAATACTACAGTTCCTTCTGGAATTGCCCATATATCTCCGCTAAATTTAAAATTCTTTAAATAATTTAAGAATTGCTCTGAAAAGATTTTCTTACTTTTTAAAAATTCAATATCGTCTTCATCAAATTTTAGATTTTCAATAAATTCAATTATTTGCTCTAGTCCAGCAACAATAGCATATCCTCCATTATCAGGTACATTTCTAAAAAATATATCAAAATATGCAATATCATTCATATTTTTTAATAAATATCCATTTGACATTGTGAATTCATAAAAATCTGTTATTAACTCTAATTTTTCTTGATTCATTTTATTTTTTCTCCTTTTCATTGTATAAATAATTTTTTCTGTTAAAACTGAAAGTTGGTATTGGGATTCTTTTATGTCTTGAATTATTGTATTTTTCTATTATAATTCTTTTTACTTTTTCCTCTGTCACTCCTGTTTCAATCATTTCTGCAATTTGTGTATATTTTACTCCTAATTTTTCTTCATCTGTTTGTCCTCCTAAGCCATCATTTGGTGGTTTATTTATTATTTTATCTGGTACTCCTAACATTTTTCCAATTGTTAAAACCTCTGGTACTGTAAAATTAGCAATAGGATTAAAATCACAGGCACTATCTCCCCATTTAGTTGTATACCCTACCATTGCTTCACATAAGTTACCTGTTCCTATAACAAGATATCCTAATGTTTGAGCTATTGCATATAATGTTACCATTCTTAGTCTAGGTTTAATATTTATCTTCGCTTCTTTTGCTAGTTCATTTAAACCTAATTGCTTAATAGACTTATTTAATCCTTCTTCAAGTTCTGCATAAGTTTTACTTAAATCATATTTTATAAATCTTACTCCAAATGTATCTGCTACTAATTTTGCATCATCATAATCAGCATTTATCGAATTACATGGCATAGAAATTGCAAGTACTTTTTCTTTTCCTAATGCTTTAACACTCATAGCAATTACAGTAGCAGAATCTTTTCCTCCACTATTTCCTACAACAACCCCATTTGCTCCTGAATTATTTACATATTCTTTTATCCATTTGATTGCTTCATTCATTCTTAATTCTAATTCGTGTTTGTTTAACATTTATATTTCCTTTCATCATAAAATTTTATTGTATTGAACATATCTCACACAGATTCTTTTAATCTATAGCATATTTCCATGGGCACATGCAATGTGCCCTTACATTTTTTATTTTCTTCTTCTAATTATCCAATCTCTTTCACATTGTATAGGTAAATGCATCTTAACTTTTTGTTCTGCTTTTCCTGGACTTACACTTTCAATTTCTTCATCTGTTTCATAGTCCCATAGTCTGTCAATATTAAAAGTATGAACATCTATATTTCCTGGTATTATTATTTCTAAAGTATCACCTACTGTTAATTTGTTTTTAATTTCTATAATAGATTTATCTACATTATATTCTACTACTTTTCCTCCAAATTCATAGTTTGGATTATATTGTTTACCTTCATATTCTTGAAAGTCTTTGTTATTTCTATCATTAAAATAAAATGTTGTTAAACTTCTAGTTTTTACTTTATCAATTTCTTTTAGGTATTTTGTATAGTCATAATTATTGGGATCTTGTACATAATCATCTATTGCATTTCTATAAGCATTTATTACACTTGATAAATAATATTCTGTTTTTAATCTACCTTCAATTTTAACACTATCAACACCCATTGATACAATGTCTGGAATTTCCTTTAATAGACATAAATCCTTTGATGAAAATATATATGTGCCTTTTTCGTCATGTTCTACTGGCATTAAATTCCCTGGATTATTTTTTTCCTCTACATATAAATTATATGCCCATCTACAGCTTTGAGCACAGTCTCCTAAGTTCGCACTTCTTGAAGCTAAGAAATCACTTAAAAAACATCTTCCAGAATATCCAAAACATAATGCTCCATGTACAAAAATTTCTGTTTCTAATCCTATTGGAGTATTATCTATAATATATTTTATTTGTTCTTTTGATAATTCTCTTGCTAAAATTATTCTCTTTGCTCCATTTTTATACCAAAACATTGCATCATGTGCACTTACAGCATTTGCTTGTGTACTAATATGTATATCAATATCAGGTGCTTCTTGTTGTAAGACATCTATTACTCCTCCATCTGATGCAATTATTCCATCTACTTTAAGTTCATTTAACATTCTAGCTTGTTTTTTTATTTCTTCATATGTTTCATCCCAAGCATAAATGTTTATGGCTGCATATACTTTTTTTCCTATACTATGAGCATATTTTATTGTGTTTGCTAAATCATCATCATTTACTTCTGCTCTGCTTCTTAAAGAAAGTGAAGCAGTTCCACAATATACTGCATCTGCTCCATACAAAAATGCAATCTTTGCCTTTTCAAAAGAACCTGCTGGTGCTAATAATTCTGGTTTTTTCATTTAAAATCCTACCTTTCCAGACATATTTCTTCATTTTTCATCTGCTCTATTGTATCACAATTAAAAAAAATAATATATATTTTTCATAAAAATATATATTATTTTTTCAATTTAATGGCTTTTTAAATTATTATTCTTCCAAATGCTATAATGCATGGTGTTTCTACATATATAATGTGTGTAACACAATCAAAACATTTACCTTCTGTCAAAAATTGTTTTTAAAATTCCCTTATCTATTAATCTTCCAAAAATACTTTTTAGTATAATAAGTATAATAGGTCCTATTAACATTCCTAATACACCTATAAATTTATATCCTGTATACATTGATATTAATGTAAATATTGGATGAATTCCTATTTGTGAACTTACAATTTTAGGTTCTAATAATTGTCTTACTATTATTATTATTGCGAATAGCACTAATATTGATATTGCTAATCTTAAATCGCCATTTAATGCAGATACTACTGCCCAAGGAACCATTGCAGTTCCTGACCCTACTAAAGGTAAAGCATCTACAAATCCAATTCCTAATGCCACAAGTAAAGGATATTTAATGTTAAAACCAAAAAGGTTCATTGCAAGTAAACCAACTAAAACAATTAAGAAATCAATTCCTATTAATATAAATTCTGCTTTTAAATAATTCCCTAGATATGAAGCTATCTCTCTAACATGTATTCCTATTTTTCTTACCCAGTTTCTAGGTAAATGATGTTCTAATTGGTCTAACATATATAATCTATCTGTACACATAAAATATGTGGCAATAATTGTAATTACTGTATAAATACCTATTTCTGGAAGTGATGTTACTGCACTTAATATGGACTGTAAAAAACCGGTAATAATATTTGATACTGTATCTAGTAAATTTCTTGTTGCATTTTGAAGTATTGTATTTATTTCTTCTTTATTTTCAAATCCCTCAAATTTAACATATTGTGTTAATTCTTGCACTTTTGCATATGCAATATCTATATATCCATTTAAACCAGATAATAGATTGGAAGTTTCAGAAATTAGAGTTGTTATTCCTAAAACTAATATCCCTATAATTATTGCAAATACTAAAACCAATACGATTATTGCAGTCTTTTTTCTTTCTAGTTTTGTTTTTTTAGATGTCCATTTTATTAAAGGTTCAATTAGCATTGCTATTGCTACTGCAATTAAAAAAGGGGTATAAAATACCGATAGTTTAATCGCTAAACATATCCCTACAATAGTTAATGCTAGTCCTATAATTCTCCTTATAACTTTATTCCAATAACCCATATCAATAATCATAAATTTACCTCTTACATGTCCAATTATTTTTCTTATTATTTTATTCGTAATTTGAGGTTTTATTCTATTAATTAATAATTATTATATTAATTATAAACTATTAATTCAATATTTATTAATATGGCTTACTTAATTCTACATTTTAGTTGATTTTGTTTTATAATTAATTTTCTCTAATAAATAATTTCTTGTATCTATAGAGTCTGTATGTATCATTTTTCCCCTATTTATACTGTCTTTTGTTGTATAATCTATTGTTTCTATTATTGCTTTATTTATATTTAGGTATGCTAATTGTCTTTTTTCTTCTACTCCCTCATAATCTCTATTTTCTTCTATTTTGTCTGCTATAAATATAACCTTTGCCAACATATCCATATTACGATGTCC
This sequence comes from uncultured Clostridium sp., assembly GCA_947088765.1. Classification (GTDB taxonomy): domain Bacteria; phylum Bacillota; class Clostridia; order TANB77; family CAG-508; genus CAKPSH01. The sequence goes on from CAMUHU010000014.1 coordinate 26,067, forward strand.
TGTTGTATGATATTTTACTGCATTTACCATTTGTTGATCAAAATTATATTTTCTTTTACTTATATCTGCACCAATTTTTGCATGTATAAGTTCTGTATTTGACTTTTCTATCTCATCAAGTTCTACATTATATTTTGATATGTATTCTTCTATTTCTGATGTTTTCATCTGTTTTGCTATATCATGTACTAATCCTATTAATCTTGCTTTTTTACTATCTAAACCATAAAATTTTGCTAGTTCCTCTGCCTTTTTCATTACTCCTATTGAATGATTATATCTATGCTCTGTTAATCTTTCTTTTATATCTCTATTTATTTGTTCCTCTAAATTATCCATTTTCTCGCCCTTCTTAAAACTAAATCCATTTACTTTTTTATTTATAATACTATATTTGAAATTTGTTTTTTCTTATATTATTAGGGCGAGTAAAATTTGCTTCGCAAATTTTTCACGCTCCTCTTATTGGGCAGACACAAGGCCTGCCCCTACAACATAAATATATTTTCGTTCTACATTAACCATATAACTTACTATAAATTCTATAATCTCGTAACACCTTTCTAACATAATTTCTTGTTTCTTTGAATGGTATATTTTCTATATCTGAACCATCTTTTTTTATTGTTCCATTTTCTATCCATTTATTTACATTTCCTATTCCTGCATTATATGCAGCTAATGCCAGATATAAATTGTTGTTGTAGTATGTTAATAGATTAGACATATATGTTGTTCCTAGTTCTATATTAGTGTCTGCATTGAATATATCATAGTCTTCGTTCATGTTTAGTTTTGTTGCTAATTCGTCTGCTGTTGAATCCATTAATTGCATTAATCCTTTTGCTTGACTTAATGAAATGCTGTCTTCTTTAAAATTACTTTCTACTCTTATTATGGCAAGTATTAATAAGGGGTCAATTTCACATTCTTCTGAACACTTATAAATACATTCTTCATATTGCTTTGTATATATGTTTCTTAATACTATGTTTTCAATATTTATTGCTTTTAATGTTATCAATATTAATAAAATTATTAATATAACTATCAATATTGTCCTTTTCTTTTTGTTCAATATTCTTTCTCCTTACTTACATTCTTCCCAGTTGTTTGCTTCTGAAACTTCTGCAGTTAGCGGAACAAGTAATTTTACAGCTTCTTCCATTTCTGTTTTTAATAATTCTTTTACTTTATCTTTTTCTTCTATTGGTGCTTCTAAAAGCAATTCATCATGTATTTGTAATACTATTTTTGTTTTTAATTTTTCCTTTTTTATTCTATTATATACATTTATCATTGCTATTTTCATTATATCCGCTGCTGTTCCTTGTATTGGTGTATTTGTCGCAATTCTAATTCCAAATTGTCTTACCATATAACTATTTGAATTTATTTCTGGAATGTATCTTCTTCTTCTATATAAAGTGTCTACATATCCTTCTTTTTTAGCCTTTTCTATTAAATCTTCTTCAAATTTTTTTATTTGTGGATATTTTTCAAAATAGTTTTGTATGTATTGTTTTGCTACTTTTACTGGGACTCCAATTTGCTCAGATAGTCCATAATCACTAATACCATATACTATTCCAAAGTTTACCGCTTTTGCATGACTTCTTTGTTCTTTTGTTACTTCTTCTAGTGGTGTATTGAATACCTGGGATGCTACTTGTTTGTGTATATCTTCTCCATTTTTAAATGAATTTATCAAAGTTTCATCTTGAGCTACATGTGAGAGAACTCTAAGTTCAATTTGTGAATAGTCTGCATCAACATATACATATCCTTCTTGTGGCTTGAATACTTCTCTAAGTTTTCTTCCTGCTTCAAATCTTGTTGGTATATTTTGTAAATTTGGGTCAGAGCTACTTAGTCTACCTGTTGCTGTAACTGTTTGGTGGAAATATGAATGTATTCTTCCTGTATTTTTATTAATATACGGTAACATTCCTTCAACATATGTTGAATACAATTTTGCAATTTGCCTATATTCCAAAATCTTTTCAACTACTGGATGTTCATTTCTAATTTTCTCTAAAGTTTCTACATCTGTAGAGTATCCACTTTTAGTCTTTTTATATGTTGTAAGTTTTAAGTCTTCAAATAAAACTTTTCCTAATTGCTTTGGAGAATTAATATTAAATTCCTGTCCTGATATTTTATATATTTCATCTGTTAATCTAGCAAGTTCTTGTTTCAATAATTCTCCATAATTTATAAGTTCTTGTTTATCTATTAACATACCATTATATTGCATATCAGCTAATACTTTTTCTAATGGCATTTCTATATCGTTAAATAACTCAATAAGTTTATTTTCTATTAATAGTTTATTGGTTATTTCATATAACTTTGATATTATATATACTTTTACTAAATATTCTATACTATCATTTTTATTTTCTTCTTGAATCTCATCAAATAAATTTAGTTGCATTGCGTTATTATCATTTTTAGATATGTTGTTTATATCAATATTTAGGTATTTTTCTGATAGTCTTTCTAAAGTATATTTTCCAACATTTGAATCTAGTAAATAACTAGATATTTCTACATCAAAATAGATATTATTTATTTCTATATTTTGTTCTTTAAGTAATATATAATCTGTCTTTTGTTTATATCCTATTTTTTTTATGCTTTCATCTTCAAATATGTCTTTAAGATTATTTAAAAGGCTTTTATCTATTTTATATGCAGTTCCTCCATTAAAAAAATATATATTACTAATTTCCATATTAATTATACTTTGAGAATTAAATATTTCTTTATTTTCTAGAAGGTATATTACCTCTTTTTGTTTAATAATATTATTTTTTAATCCTTCTATTTCACTAGCATTTGTTATATATCTTTTTTCAAATAATTCTTCTATGTTTTGTTGCTGTATCTGTTCTCCTTCTATTTTATCAAGTTCAAATTTTTCTATATACTTTTTGAATCTAAGTGTTTTAAATTCTTCTAATACTTTTTGCTTATTCCATTCTTTTATTTCTAATTCATCTATTTTTATATCAATAGGTACTTTTATATCAATAGTTCCTAGTTCTTTTGAAAGTAATGCTAATTCCTTGTTATTTTCTAGATTTTCTCTTAATTTTCCTTTTTCATCTGCAGTTCCTTCTTCTATTGCTTTATATAAATTTTCTATAGTTTTGTATTTTTTTATTAATGTTATTGCTGTTTTTTCTCCTACTCCTGGAACTCCTGGGATATTATCAGATTTGTCTCCCATTAATCCTTTTACTTCTATCATTCCTTTAGGTTTTACTCCATAAGTTTCTATAACTTTACCTTCATCAAAATCATCTTCTTCTGTTTTTCCTGCTTTTGTGTGTGGTATTCTTATTGTTATCATTTTACTAGCAAGCTGAAATGTATCTCTATCTCCTGAAAGAATGGTTGTTGAAATTTTTTCTTTTTCTGCTTTCTTTGCAAGTGTTCCTAAAATATCATCTGCCTCATATCCTTCTTTTTCTATTATAGTAATATTCATGGCTCTTAAAATTTCTTTAATTATTGGCATTTGTGCTACAAGTTCTTCAGGCATTGCATGTCTTGTTCCCTTATATTCTGCATACATAAGGTGTCTTTTTGTAGGCGCTTTTAAATCAAATGCTACTGCTAAATATTCTGGTTTTAAATCTTCTAATATCTTAAACATAATTGCCAAAAATCCATATACTGCATTTGTATATGTCCCGTCTTCTGTTTGTAATACTTTACTCCCCATAATTCCATAGAAAGCTCTATTCATAATACTATTTCCATCTATAACAACTAATCTCTTCATTTTCTCTCCTAAAATTTTTTATAGTATTGATATAATATCATAAAATAATATAATTAGCAACTTAAAAATCATTATATTTTTCTGTCAATGATTTTTGAAAATGTCCCAAAAATTTTTAAACATAAGCCCTAAAAAT
>CAMUHU010000015.1 GCA_947088765.1 uncultured Clostridium sp.
ATAATACTACAAATTTTTTATAAAAGTTTGTTTCACATCATTGACATACTTACATTAAAATTTTGATTTTATACGTTTAAAATATTGACATTTAAGGAAAGCTAATATATAATAATATGCAATAAAAAACAATGCGATGAAGATGAAAGCGGTTGATAAAACTATTAATAGAGAAAAAATGCCATGGGCTGGAAGCATTTTAAATAGTTCAATTAGTGAAACACATTGGAGCATTTTTAAAAAGAGGAAAATATAAATGAATTATTTTCAAAAAGGGTGGTACCGCGGAAGTAAAGCTTTCGTCCCTGTATTATATACAGAGACGAAAGCTATTTTTGATTTCTTTGAAAAATAATTGCCATTTGGCTGTGTTGTTGCTCTGCCGATTTCTCATCAACGTGCAAAAGCACGCCTCTGAGAATATCGACATCGCACGCCTTGCCAAATAACAATTCTTTTCCAAAAAGATTTTTAAATTTAGGAAAGGACTGATATAAAATGAACGATTACAGAACCTATTTATGTTCAGACATGAGACTTGAAGATGTAGGAAAGGAGGCAAAACTTGCAGGATGGATAGACACAATTAGAGATTTAGGAGGAGTTCTATTTATTGATTTAAGAGATCAATATGGAATAACACAAGTAGTAGTAAGAGACAATGAAGAACTAGTAGAATTTGCATCAAAAATTCCAATAGAATCAACAGTATCAATTTCAGGAGTTATAAGAAAAAGAGATGAAGAAACAATAAATGAAAAACTAGAAACAGGACTTGTAGAACTTAAAGCGGAGAAAATAGAGATATTAGGAAAAAGAACAAAAATGTTGCCATTTGAAATATCTGAAAGCAAAAAAACACGTGAAGATTTAAGATTAAAATATAGATATTTAGATTTAAGAAATAAGAAAGTATTAGAAAATATTAAACTAAGAGCACAAGTAATTCAATTTTTAAGAATGAAAATGATAGAACTAGGATTTTTAGAAGTACAGACACCAATACTTACAAGCTCATCACCAGAAGGAGCAAGAGATTATTTAGTACCAAGCAGATTAAACCCAGGAAAATTTTATGCATTACCACAAGCACCACAACAATTTAAACAATTATTAATGGTATCAGGAATAGACAAATACTTTCAGGTAGCACCATGTTTTAGAGATGAAGACGCAAGAGCAGATAGAAGTCCAGGAGAATTCTACCAATTAGACATGGAAATGGCATTTGCAAAGCAAGAAGATGTATTTAATGTAATAGAAAAAGTAATGTATGATACATTCAAACAGTTTTCAAATAAGGAAATTGCAAAATATCCATTCCCAAGAATAACATATAAAGAAGCAATGTTAAAATACGGTACAGACAAACCAGATTTAAGAAACCCATTAATAATAGAAGATATAACAGACATATTTAAAAAACTTGATATAAAAGTATTTAATGGAAAAATAGTAAGAACAATAACTGTAAAAGATGTAAAAAACATGCCAAGAACATTTTTCGAAGACATGACAGAATATGCAATAAAAGACTGTAAGGCAAAAGGACTTGCATGGCTAAGAGTCATGGAAGATGGAAGCTTACAAGGGCCAATTGCAAAACTAATACCAGAAAAAGAAAAACAAGAAATGTTAGAAAGAACAAAAACTGAAATAGGAGATGCAATATTCTTTATAGCAGAACAAAAAGGAAGAGTAGAAGAACTATCAGGACTTATAAGAGAAGAAGCAGGTAAAAAATTAGGATTAATAGATGAAAACAAATTTGAATTCTGTTGGATAGTAGATTTTCCGATGTATGAAATAAAAGAAAATGGAGAACTAGGATTTTGTCATAACCCATTTTCAATGCCACAAGGTGGAATAAAAGCATTAGAAGAGCAAGATAAGCTAGATATTCTTGCATATCAATATGATATTGTATGTAATGGAATTGAATTATCATCAGGAGCAGTAAGAAATCATGATATAGAAATAATGAAAAAGGTATTTGAAATATTAGGCTACACCGAAGAAGATATAAAAACAAAATTTGGAGCATTGTATGAAGCATTTCAATATGGAGCACCACCACATGCTGGAATAGCACCAGGAATAGATAGAATGATAATGTTATTAACAGGGGAAGAATGTATAAGAGATATAATAGCCTTCCCAATGAATGCCAAAGCACAAGATTTATTAATGAATGCACCAGGGAATGTAACCAAAGAACAATTAAAAGAAATTCATATTTCCATAGATAACAAATTAGAATAAAACATTGATATTACACAAAAAACGTTATATAATAATAACATTAATAAAGAGAAAGGAAGATTTTAATGGAGGTAAAAAAAGAAGAGCTGTTGCATATTGCAAATTTAGCAAGATTAAAATTGCAAGATAATGAAATAGAAAAATATCTATTAAATCTACAAGATATATTAAATTATGCAAATTTAGTGAATAAAGTAGATGTAGAAGGTCTAAAAGAAACAATAGGAGAAAGAGATTCTTATAATGTATTTAGAAAAGATGAAATAGATAGATTTGGAAATATAGATGGTATGATAAAGAATTTCCCAGAGGAGCAGGATGATATGATTAGAGTGCCTAAGGTCGTACAGTGAGTGACGTTTGAAAAATAAACTGCGTATTACGTCGTTAATTTAAAATAAAAATTGCTCAACGTACAATAGTACGCCTCCGCCTTTTTATTTTAAATTGCCTAGTACTACTTGTTTCTTTTCCAAACTTAATTTAGTACTATATGTCAATTATTGTACTAATGTAGGGGCGATTATTAATCGCCCGTGTTCTAGAAAATGACATAAAAACAATTTTTTTAGATAAGGAGATAAAAAAATGGATATTACAGAATTAACAGTTCATGAATTGCAAGAAAAATTTAAAAATAAAGAACTCACAATAACAGAAATAAATAAAGCATATATAGATAGAATAAACGAAAAAGAAAAAGATATACAAGCATTTATTACACTAACAACAGATGAAGCATTAGAAAAATCAAAAAACATTGAAGAAAAGGTAAACAAAGGAGAAATAAAAGGAGAATTAGCAGGAATACCAATAGGAATAAAAGATAATATGTGTATAAATGGGGTAAAAACAACATGTGCATCTAAAATGCTAGAAAACTTTATTGCACCATATAATGCAACAGTAATAGAAAAAATAAATGATGAAAATATGATAAGCCTTGGAAAGACAAATATGGATGAATTTGCAATGGGAAGTTCAACAGAAACCTCATATTTTAAGAAAACCAAAAATCCATGGGATTTAAGTAAAGTGCCAGGAGGTTCATCAGGAGGATCAGCAGCAGCAGTAGCATCAAACATGGTACCATGGGCTTTAGGTTCAGACACAGGAGGAAGTATTCGTCAGCCAGCAGGTTGTTGTGGAATTGTAGGGTTAAAACCTACATATGGGTTAGTTTCAAGATATGGACTTATTGCGTATGCGTCATCATTAGACCAAATAGGAACATTCACAAAAGATGTAGAAGACACTGCGATCTTATTAAATGTAATAGCAGGACATGATGATAGAGATACAACATCAGCAAAGAGAGAAAAAAAAGACTATACAAAAGTATTGAAAAATGATGTAAAAGGACTAAAAATAGCAGTTCCAAAAGAATTCTTTGGAGATGGAATAAATAAAGAGGTAAAAGAGAGCATAGAAAAAGCCATAGAGAAATACAAAGAATTAGGAGCAATTGTAGAAGAGGTATCATTAGATATAGCAAATTACGCATTAGCAACATATTACATTATTGCATGTGCAGAAGCAAGTTCAAACTTAGGTAGATTTGATGGAATCAGATATGGATATAGAAGCCCAAAATTTAATAATCTAAGAGACATTTATATAAATTCAAGAAGTGAAGGATTTGGAGATGAAGTAAAAAGAAGAATAATACTTGGCACATATGTATTAAGTTCAGGATATTATGATGCATACTACAAAAAGGCACAACAAGTTAGAACATTAGTAAAAAGTAGATTTGATGAAGTCTTTGAAAATCATGATATAATATTAACACCAACAGCACCAACTACAGCTTTCAAAATTGGGGAAAAATCAGATAATCCATTAGAAATGTATTTATCAGATATATGTACAGTTTCAGTAAACATAGCAGGACTTCCAGGATTATCTATTCCATGTGGTGTAGATAGTGAGGGAATGCCAGTAGGAATGCAATTAATAGGAAAACGTTTTGATGAAGAAACAATATTAAATGCAGGATATACTTATGAGCAGGCTATAAAATTTAGAGAAACATATAAACCAACATTTAAGAAATAAAATACTGTATTTTAGATAAATCATATTAATTTTTTCAGTAAACTCAAAAGGCCCCGTAATGTGCGAAAGCAAGAAATAAATTTAAGATTATATTACATTACTTTGTGGGTAATCCGTGAGCAGCAGGCTGTTTGAGCTTTACTTACAAAATTAATATAATTTATCTATACATTTATAAAAATATAAGGTTAGAAAGAATTAACAATTATTTTCTAGCTACAAGAAAGGATGATAATAATATGTCCATAGAAGAATACGAAACAGTCATAGGACTAGAAGTGCATGCAGAACTATCAACAAAAACAAAAATATTCTGTAAATGTCCTACAAAATTTGGAGCAGAGCCAAACACACAAGTATGTCCAATATGTATGGCAATGCCAGGAACTTTACCAGTATTAAACGAAAAAGTAGTAGAATATGCAGTAAAAGCAGGAATAACAACAAACTGTGAAATAGAAAGAAATAGTAAAAATGATAGAAAAAACTATTTTTATCCAGACTTACCAAAAGCATATCAAATATCACAATATGACAGACCATTATGTAAAAATGGAAACATTGAGATAACAGTAGATGGAGAAAAAAAGAAAATAGGAATTACAAGAATTCATATAGAAGAAGACGCAGGAAAATTAAACCATGATGATTTTGGTGGGGGAAGTTTAGTTGACTTAAACAGAGCAGGAGTACCACTAATAGAAATAGTTTCAGAACCAGACATGAGAAGTTCAAAAGAAGTAGATGCATACTTAAAAAAATTGAAAGCAATACTTGAATATATTGAAGTATCAGACTGTAAAATGCAAGAAGGTTCATTTAGAGCAGATGTAAATGTATCTGTAAGAAAAAAAGGACAAAAAGAATTTGGAACAAGAACAGAAATGAAGAATATGAACTCATTTAGAAGTATAGTAAGAGCAATTGAATATGAAAGACAACGCCAAATAGAGGTAATTGAAAATGGGGGAAAAATAGAACAAGAAACGTTAAGATGGGATGATGTATCAGGAAGAACCTTCTCAATGAGGGATAAAGAAGATGCTCAAGACTATAGATATTTTCCAGACCCAGACTTAGTAGCAATAAAACTTTCAGAAGAATATATAGAAAACATAAAAAATAATTTGCCAGAACTACCAGAAAGTAGAAAACAAAGATATTTAGAAGAATATAAATTAACTGTAAAAGAAGCAGATGGACTAACAGCATCTAAATATTTATCAAACCTATTTGAAGAAGCAACTAAAATATCTAACAACCCAAAAGCAGTATGTAACTGGATAATGTCAGATATATCAAGAATATTAAATGAAAGAGAATTAGAGCCATCAGACATTAAATTTTCAGGGAAAGATTTAGCAGAACTAATAGACTTAATAGAAAAAGGTACAATTAGTAGTGCGATAGCAAAAAAGGTATTAGACAAAATGTTTGATAATGCAAAAAAACCAAAAGAAATAATAAAAGAAAATGGATGGATACAGATTTCAGACGAAGGAGCAATAAAAGAAGTAGTAATAAAGATATTAGAAGCAAATCCTCAATCTGTTGCAGACTATAAAGCAGGAAAAGAAAAAGCATTAGGATTTTTAGTAGGTCAAGCAATGAAAGAAACAAAAGGGCAAGCAAATCCCCAAATGCTAAATCAGATGTTTAAGGAAGAATTAAAATAAGAAATATGTCATAGGGGAGAACGCTTTAGTTAAGTACACTAAAAAGAAGCTGTTACATAACTTTCTTTTAGAAAGTATGTAACCCATTATGACACTTTCAAAACTTCGTCTTGGAAAGATGTCAGTGGGCTCCTTGTGGAGAGCTCATAAATTATCTAATTTTGCAATAGATAATTTATGTCGAAAGTCAAGAAAATTTTCACGTTTTGGAAAAATATTCAAAATTTATTGACACATAAATAAATAATATTATATAATCAAACAAAAGTTTTAATAATAAGGAGAATTTATGAAAGCAATAAATGTTTTAGATACTAAAATAACATATTTTAACATGAATAATGAAGATTACATATCATTGACAGATATGCTAAAGTCAAAAGATGGAGAGTTTTTCATTTCAGATTGGTTAAGAAATAGAAATACTATTGAATTTTTAGGCATTTGGGAAGAATTACATAACCCTACTTTTAATTATGGCGAATTTGCCATAATTAAAAGTCAAGCAGGTTTAAATAGTTATAAATTAAGTGTTAAAGAATGGGTAAATAAAACAAATAGTATTGGTATTGTTGCTAAAACTGGTAGATATGGTGGAACATATGCTCATAAAGATATTGCTTTTGAGTTTGGTATGTGGATAAGTCCAAAGTTTAAATTACTTTTAATAAAAGAATTTGAAAGGCTTAAAGCAGAAGAACAAAAGCAATTAGGGTGGGATGCCAAAAGAGAATTATCAAAGATAAATTATAAAATCCATACAGATGCAATAAAGAAAAATTTGATTCCAAAAGAACTTACCAAATATGAAACAAGCATTGTTTATGCAGAAGAAGCAGATGTATTAAATATGGCTTTATTTGGAATGACAGCAAAACAATGGAGAGATAAAAATCCAGATAAACAAGGAAACATAAGAGAGTATGCTACAATAAATGAATTGATTTGTTTAGCTAATTTAGAAAATATAAATTCAATTTATATAAATGAAAGAATAGAACAGTCTGAAAGACTAATTAGACTAAATAAAATAGCAATTGCTCAAATGGAAATATTAACAAAAACAAATAAGAACATACTTAAAGAAAATAATTAAAGTTGTGACTTGCACGTGAAAATGTCCCAAAAAATAATTTAGTTTGCAAATAAAAATGTCTCAAATGAAGGAACTATTAAATTAGTTTCTTTTTTTGTGTTTGCAAATAAAAATGTCCTATAATATACCTCATAGGAGGTGAAAAATATTAATATGACAGAAAAAGAAATGAAAAAATTAAACACTATCAAAAAAATACTAGGAGGTGAATGTACTAAAAAAGAAGCTGTTGAAAGTTTAGGAATAACTATTAGGCAAATAAATCGATTAATTTTAACATACAAAAATGAAGGAAATGAGGGCTTCATTCATAAAAATAAAGGTAGGCAAAGTAAAAAGAAAATATCAGAAGATATAAAAGAAGAAATAGTAAACCTTTATATATCAGAATATTTTGATTATAACTTTACACATTTCTATGAAGAAATTAAAGAAAAATATCATATTTCGTATAGAGCAGTTGATTACATTCTAAGCGAAGCAGATATAATTTCTCCTGAAGCCCAACATAAAACAGTTACATTATATAATGCAAATATGAAAAAGGCAATACGTCAAAAAGAAGCAACAAATGAACAAATAACAATATATAAAAAAAGACAAGAAGCCGAGAAACAAAAGCACATTAGACTTTCATCATTGCTATACAATTATGGACAAGAAGTGCAAATGGATGCAGCATTTGCAATGTGGTATGGTGACAAAGCAAGAGCTCTTCATTTAGCAGTTGACAAAGCAACTAAAAAAGTATTATATGGTTGGTTTGACATTCAAGAAACTACTAGAGCTTATTTCATAATGCTTATGAATATTGTTTTGAAATATGGTATTCCAAAGAAAATAAAAACAGATAAAAGAGGAACATTTTCAATAAACAATGTTAAAACAAAAAGTACTTTAAATACAACACAATTTGGAAGAATTTGCAAGAACTAGAAATACATCTTTCCTCAAGTAGCGATCCATTATTCAAGCCAAATGTTGAAAGAGAAAATAAAACGTTTAAAGGGCGTTTAATAGCTGAATTAAGACACGAAAATATTACAGAAGATGAAGAAGCTAACAAGTATTTAAATAATGTGTTTATACCTAAAATGAACTCAAAATTTGCCTATGGAATAAATTCTGAAAAAAATGACATGAGAGACAACAATTATAGCTTAGAAGAATTAAATATCATCATTTCAGAACAATATATAAGAAAAGTGGATAATTCTTCAGCAATTAAGTATAAAGGAAATTATTATGTCCCAGTAGATATTGAGACAGGTGAAATAATTAGCTTTTCACGAAACACATCATGTACTTTAATTGTAGCTTATGATTATACATATTGGTGTAATATTGAAGATAAATTATATATTCTTTCTGAAATTAAAGCACCAGAAAAGAAAACCTACAAAAGGACAACAAAAGCAATAGATGAAATAAATCGTTCTAAAGCACATAAACCGGCTCCAAATCATCCATGGAGAAATTACAAAAAGAACTAGTTTTTATGCTAGTTCTTTTAAGACATTTTTATTTGCAAACGACTGAATAACCTATATACAATAAGAAAATTGGGGACATTTTCATTTGCAAACCTAATAAAAAATTGGGACATTTTCACGTGCAAGTCACAAACATACTTAAAGAAAATAATTAAAGTATTGAAAAGTACAGAAAAATATAGTAATATATGTATATATTGTATAAATGTATACAATATATATGTAGTTATTCTCGAAAAACAATGTTAGGAGGAGAAAATATGAATCATGATGACATCAAAAAAATGCAGGAAGTAGCATCAAGATTAACTGAAAGAAAAACTTTGGAAGTTATAGAAAAAAGGCAAGAAGAGCTTGATGCTAAAATGAGAGAACTTAGACAAGAAGAAATTGAGCAAGCGAAGATGTTTTTAGAAGAACTTTCGGAGGAAGAACGCGAAGAAGCTTTTATGGTGTTAGATTGAAAAAATTTATAAAGTGAGAACGAGACGTATTGTTTTGTTCTCACTTTATGGTATTCATTCACAATTTTATATTAATAGTAAATATACCTTTCTAAAATTACTATATTTTATAATATAGTTATCTTTTATAAAGTGTACTTAATTTAATCTTACTGGACGAAGAAGTTTGGCAATTTTACTAGGCATAAAACACCTCCAAAACAAATTTATGCAAATTCCGCATGCTATTTGGAATTTGCATAAATTATAACATGAATATTTATAATATAAAATCATCCCCACACCCCCCAAATTTATATATTGAATATTTGGAATCGCCAATATTCTAAATGTTAATGACTTTATTTTATTACAGACTTGCATTTTATATCAAATAATGTTAATATTTAGGAAATTTAATATTTCAATTTTAAGTTTTATTCAAACTATTTTAACCAATGGCATGTTCATGCCAACTATAATCAATTGTTTATTAGAAATAATGTTTTTTAAGATTACTACTTATTATTTTAGTTAGCAATATAATATTTATGACAGGAGATGATTTATATAGGAAAATTATTGGATCCTAAAAATGATTACACTTTTAAACGTATCTTTGGATATATGGGTAACGAGGATATAACTAAGAGCCTAATTACTGCTATTGTAGATAATATAGAAATTACTCACATTAAGTTAGATTTAAAGGAAATTACTCCCCAGGACTTAAAAGATGAAAAATTTGGAATCTTAGATATTAGAGCAGAAATAAACAATTCAATTCAAACTAATATAGAAATGCAAATGATTGATAAAAAAGATATTGAAAATAGAATTATATTCTATTGGAGTAAGTTATATTCTGAAAGTATTAAATTAGGTAAAAATTATCTAGATGCTAAAAGAACAATTATAATATTATTTGCAAATTATGAGATTAAGGGATTTGAGAATATAAAAAAATACCTAAGTAAATGGCATATTAGAGAAGATGAATATTGTGAAATGATATTGACAAATAACCTAGAAATTTATATAATTGAATTGCCTAAATGTGAAAGGTACATAAGTAAAAACAAGGATTTAAATGCATGGGTAAATTTTATAAGAAAGCCAGAGGATTTGAATATGAATGATATAGATAATGATGCTGTAAAAAAAGCTAAAAAAGTTTTAGATGAAATAAGTGCAGATAAAAGAGAGCAAGAGTTAGAATTTCAGAGATTAATGTACGAAATGGATAATAAAGCAATAGAAGCTGCTGGATATGATAGAGGCTTAGAAGATGGTATGCAACAGGGTATTCAACAAGGTATTCAACAAGGTGTTGAACAAGGTGTTCAGCAAGGAATTATAGAGACTGCTAAAAAGATGTTGTCTAAAAATACGAATATTGAATTCATCATAGAATGTACTGGATTAACTAAAGAAGAAATTGAAAATTTAAAATAATTATATAATTGAAATATTAAATTTACTATGGAATTTCGGATATTTCCCCTTTTCCATAGTTTTATTTTATTGTTTCTATATTTTTCTCCATGTCTGTACTATTGTATAAATTTGTGTTTGTGGGGAGGATGAATTTTTAGGTAAATTTAAAATTGTAGAGAAATGTAGGGGCGATTAGCAATCGCCCGTTCTAACAAAGGCTTGCTAAAAATCTTATATTCTTAAGCATGTTCTTCGAAGAGCGGGCGATTAATAATCGCCCCTACAACGTATATTTATAATTTTGTATAAATTTTAAAACATATAATCATCCCCACAAACCCAAATTTATGTAATTAATGCCATTATCTAGTTATGCACAAGCAATATAGATAGAAGTATTGAAAATTAACATAAAATCTGCTATAATAAAAATGATTTTCTAAATGTAGCAAGTAGTTACAACAATATTAAAGTGCATAAAGCAAAAAGAAGCATATCCTTTTAGGATATGCTTCTTTTTGTGATTATGTTTTTCCTTCATTATTCAATTTCTTTTTTAATCCTATTAAACCCAATTCCAAAAGCAAAAAACGTACATGCAAAAAGGATACTATTTTTCAATATATAAAAACCTATGTAATAAATAGTAATAGAACTATAAAACAAATCATATGTAAGTAAAAACAAACTTGATATAATTGCTAATACAAAGCAAAACATGAGTCCTTCCTTCATAATTTTTTTAATCTTATCATCCATAGAGTTAAACAAATTAGATACTTTATCTTTCATAAAAACACAATCCTTTCGAAAAAAATATATAAAAACCGTTTTTTTATAAATATAGCTTAACATAAAATCAAAACAAAAACAATGTAAATAATTGGATAAATATGTTTAATCTCTACTTTCCCTAAGAGAAAACAACTTTTTATTTCAAATTGTAATAAAAAAGAAACGAAAATTTAATATAAAAGAACAACTTTTAGAAATTAAGTTTCCGTAAATATGTAGAAAATAGGAAAAATTTAGCGAGTTTTAGTATATTGAAAAATAAAAATGAACTATTTATAATTAATATTAGTAGAAATGCATTTTAGGCATCCACAAATTTACATATTTATGTAGAATGGGAAAAGAGGAGAGAACTGTATGAAACATAATAAGATGAAATTGAAAAGAATAGGTTTAATAACTTTTCTGATAGTTATAGTAATTTTGATACTAGGTATTTTGAAAATATCTAATACATACGCAGAAGAAGTAACAATTGATGGCTTAAAATATACATATACAGTATCAAAAAAACAATTAAATATTGTAGGTACAGGAACAATAACAGATTCTTGGCAAACTAGTAGTGAATTATCAAAATATGTAAAATTGTTAGAAAATGTAGTAATAAATAGTTCAGAAAATATATCCATAGATGACATGGCATTTAAAGATTGTATAGCATTAAAAAACATTACAATATCAGAGACATGTACAATGTTATCAGAGGCAGCATTTGAAGGGTGTATATCATTAGAAACGCTTACAGTTATTAGAGAAGGTGAAGAAAATCTACAATATATATACACAAATGGTACATGGGTAGAAAAGAAAGAATCTAAATTAGCAGTAAATTCAGAAGAAGTAGAAGAAGTAGTAGTAGAAGAGGAAGAAACACAAGAACTAAACTCAACAGAGGAAACAGAGGAGACAGAAGAAACAGAAGATGAAGACATATCATTACTTGCAAGTTCAGTTACAAAGACATTAACTGAAAGTGAGACAACATGGACTGTTACAGAATCAGGTATATATAAGGTAGAACTTTTTGGTGAAAAAGGTGGTTCGGCTAAGGAGTGTGAAGGAGGTTCACGTAAACTATTACGGACAATCAGGTGCTAAAGTTACAGGATATACAAAATTAAATAAAGGTGACAAGATAACAATAAAATTTTATGATGGTGGTAAGAAAAGCGCGACTTTGACAGTAAATAATGACTATTCTACTCAAGGTGGAGCTGGAGGACGAGGAATAGGAATTTACAAAAATACTGAGACTACACCTTTTGGTGCTGCGGGACGGAGGTCCAGGTGCGACTAGTATAGCTTGTCACGAGAATTCGGGTGAATACCATGGTGGTACTGGTGATGGTAAGGAGAGTGGAAGTTCATATTATGGTAATACGACTTTCAACAGTAGTTATAAAAGTGATACTACCTCTGGTAAGGATGGTACCTCTCCTAGTTCGAAACGATTAAGATATACAAGAATAGATCAGCCTGACACTGCCTTCCTTTTCATGTCAGGTGGAGGTGGAGGTGGTTATCCATATGGTGGAGGCATTTGCACAGACACAAAGAAAGAAGAGTTATGCTATTATGGTACACGTTCAGCATTTCCAGGAAGTTGTTATACTGAGAAGATGTATGGAACAGTAGGTTTAACTGGACAGGCGAAGGTTAATTGGGCATCAAGCAGAACACTTAAAGCGGTATTAACTAAGGAGGGAGATAGTGGCACTGAGGAGCCAGACCCACCAACTCCTCCAGATAAGCCAGACCCTCCTGTGACCCCAGAAACTCCTAAACATACTTTAACAGTATACCCAAATGGAGGATCATGGTCTGGTTCAAGTCCAGTTACTCTAGAGGAAGGCGCTACACAATATATTTCAACACCATCAAGAACAGGATATACATTTAGTGGATGGAGTTTAAGCGGAACAGGATGTTCAATGACATCATTAACATCAAGTGCAACATTTACAATGGGAACCTCTGATGCAACATTAACAGCAAATTGGGACGCAAAGAGATCAAAATTAAGGGTATACCCTAATAAAGGATCCTGGTCGGGAGGAGGAAACTGGAATGGAGAGGGCTTCTATGAATTTCAAAGTACATATGGAAGTAGACAATCCATACCAATACCAACAAGAACAGGATATACATTTAAGGGATGGACAAAGTCAAGCTCTTTTTATGGAAGTATAGATAATACAACAGGACCAGGAACATATACATTTGGATCAACAGAAGGAATAACAGACACATTAACAGCACAATGGGAACCATATACAGCCCAAATAACCTTCACAAAAAGAGATTGTATGACAAATGAAGTGCTAGATGGAGCAATCTTTGGGCTATACGAATGGAACGGGAGTACATATGTGAAAATGTATGACCTTGATGACAACAGAGATGGAACTTATTCAACAAAAGTAATGGTATATAGAGATGGACAAGGAGGAAACGAAGGAAAATTCAAAATAAAAGAAGAGAAAGCACCAAAATATTATACAAACAAGGGATATGAAAAAGAAATAGCATTAACAGAACCAGGATTCCATCATTATACATCAGGATTTGATATGACAAATGAACCAGACAAAGTAAAAGTAAGAACAGTAAAAGTAGACAGTGAAACAGGAAATAGAATAGAAGGAGCAGTATTTGCAATATACGAATGGAATAAATACGAACGGAAGATATGAACTATACTCAAGAAATAATTCGAGAAACGAAACAGACGAAACAATGCACTTTCAGCAAGATAGAACATATTTAAGTGAATGGTTATATGCAAATAGAAAGAACGAAGGAAATTTCAAAATAATAGAAGCAAGAGCACCAGATGGATATTATGGAGACTTTAACAATGGAGTCAAAAAAGAAACTGATATAGCAATTACAGCAACTGATAATGGACAAACAATAACACTACAAAATAAAGATGGAGTTTACAAAAACACAAGAGTAAAAGGAACAATAAATGTAAATAAAATAGACAAAGAAACAAGGAGATACTTTGCCCAAGGAGATGGAACATTAGAGGGAGCAGAATATGGACTATATGCAGCAGAAGACATAATGCACAAAGACACAGTAACAGGAAAAATATATAGTAAAGACCAACTAGTACAAAGTAAAATAATAACAAATGGAACATTAACATATGAAGACGTAGAAATAGGAAAATACTATATAAAAGAAATAACACCACCACTAGGATATACAAAAGACGAAACAAAATATGGAATAAACATGAACTATGAAGGAGAAACAGTAGCACACCTAACAAGAGAAGCAACAGTAATAGAGCAAATAAAAAAACAAGCCTTCAATATAACAAAAGTAAGTTCAAACAGTAGCACAACAGAATTACGTCCATTACAAAATGCAGGATTTAAGATATTCCTAATAAAAGACTTAGAAGGAGTAAAAAATGGAACAATAAAACCAAGCAATAATGGAAGATATACAGAAGAAGACTTTATAGGATATGATTTTAGTGGAGAACAAACAGCACTTGACTATAGTAGAACACCAGAGGGAGAAAGAATAGGAGAAATATTCACAAATGCCAAAGGAGATGCTACAAGTCCAGAACTAGCATATGGAAAATATGTAGTAATAGAAAGTACAGTACCAGAAGACATGTACCCAGTAGATCCATTCATAGTATCAATAGAAGAAGACAGTAGAATACCACAAAAACAAAGAGTATTAATAGATGCAGAATTCGAAGCCTTTATAAGAGTAACAAAAAAAGACAGTCAAACAGAAAGGCCAATATTAAATAAAAATGCGAAATACAGAATATGGAATATAACAGAAAATAAATATGCAGAATACACAGTAAGGTATCCAAACGTAGTAACATATGGCTCAGAAGAAAATCCATATCAAACAAACGAAAAAGGAGAATTCATAACTGCTGCAAGACTACAAATAGGAGAATATGAACTAAGAGAAGTAGGAGCACCAGAAGGATACATAAAAACAGGACATGAAGGAAAAATGGAAACAGGAAAATATACAGAAGAACCAAAACAAGCATTAAGATTCAAAGTAAAAGCAAACACAGTGCACTATGAAGACCCAGACTTAAATGAAATAGTAATAGAATTAGAACAATATAATGAACAAATGCTAGGAGAACTAGAAATAACAAAAACAGGAGAATACCTAAAAGGAACAAAAACTAGAGAAGATGGAACAATAGAGCCAATATATGAAGAAGGTAAGATGCCAGGAGTAGAATTTGAAATCTATGCAAAAGAAAACATATACACACAAGACAATCAAGGAACCAAACTATGTGAAAAAGACCAATTAATAAGAAAAATAACAACAAATGAAGAAGGAAAAGCATATTTAGACAATCTACCAATAGGAAAATATTATTTAAAAGAAGTAAAAACAATAGAAGGATTTATACTAGACAAAGAAATAAAAGAATTTGAAATAAAATATCAAGGACAAGAAACAGCAGTACAAAAACTAGAAATGAACTGTAAAAATGAAAGACAAAAAATAGATTTAAACGGAAAAGATGGACTAAAAGTAGAAAAAATAGCAGATAAAACAGTATACAAACCAGGAGAAGAAATAACATACACAATAAGAGTAACAAACTCATCAAACTACACAATGAAAAACCTAAAAGTAGAAGAAACAATGATAGAAGGAAAATTCGAAGACATAAAAACAAACAACATAATAAAAACAGGAGACAAAACAGTAGAAATAAAAGAACTAAAACCAAGAGAAAAAGTAGAATTAAAATTCAAATTAGAAATTAAAGAGTCAGAAAACAAAACAACAGAAGAAAGATTAGAACAAGAAAAAGGAAAAATAACAAACAAAATAAAAGTAATAGGAGAAATAGAAATACCAGACCCAATCCCAGGAAAGCCACCAAAAGTAGAATATATAGAGGGAGAAGGAGAAGAAGAAATCTATGTAACAAACAAAAAACTAGTAATAGTAAAAGAAGCTCTAAAAGAAGAATATCAAATAGGAGAAACAGCACAATATGTAATAAAAGTAACCAACAATGGCTCAGAAGACATCACTAAAGTATTAATAGAAGAGAAACTATTAAATGGAAGCTTTGTATTTTTGGAAGAATCAAACAAAAATGGAGTAGAAATAGCAGGTGAAGGACAAAAAGTAGCAATAAGCAAAATAGAACCAGGAGAAACAGTAATACTAAGATATGAATACAAAATAACAGAAAATACAAAAGTTGCATTAGACAGAAGCCAAAACATGAAACTATTAAACATAGTAAAAGGAACAGGAAAAATAGAAATACCAGATCCAGACAATCCAGACAATATAATAACAGAATACGTAGAAGACGAAAGCACAGAAGAAATAAAAGTAACAGAACTAGACAATAACCACATAGGAATAATCAAAAAAGACTGTGAAACTGGGGAAACAATACAAGGTGCAGTAATAGGGTTATATGCAGGAGAAAACATAACAGACAGCCAAGGAAACATCATAATAGCCAAAGACACACTAATAGAAAAAGCTACAACAAATGAATATGGAAAAGCAAAATACAGTGTAGACTTACCACTAGGAAAATACTACATAAAAGAAATACAAGCTCCAGAAGGATACAACCTAAGCCAAGAAATAGTAGAAATAGATGGAACATACAAAGGACCAGAAATAGAAGAAATAGGTGTAAGCAAAGCACTAGGAAACATGAGCACAGGAATAAAGATGCAGAAAAAAGACACAAAAGGAAAATACTTAAGTGGAGCAAAACTAGAAATAGTAGATGAAAAAGGAAACATAATAGACAGCTGGGGAACAAATGAAGAATCACATATATTCAGAAAACTAGAAGTAGGAAAAATATATACACTAAGAGAAACAGAACCAGCAAAAGGATATGTAACAGCAAAAGAAATAAAATTCACAATAAACCAAGCACAAAAAGTTTATTGTATACAACAAGCATCAGAAGAAGGAATAACAGCAAGGGACTTAAAAACAGTAGACTCTATACAAATGGTAGACCAAAAAACAAAAGTAAAAATAGAAGTAATAGATAAAGAAACAGAAGAACCTATCCCAGGAATAAAGGTACAAATAAAAGACAAAGAAACTGGGGAAATAATATACGAATATGAAACAGACGAAGAGCCAAAAATAATCGAAGGAATACCAATAGGAGAATACGAAATAATAACATTAGACCCAGAAAACAGAGGATATGTAACAGAAACAAAAGAAATGAAAGTAGAAGACATAGAAGCAGAACAAAAGGTAATAATAAAACAAGGCCATACAAAAGCAGAAATAACCTTAAAAGATAAACAAACAAAAGAAATAATAAAAGAAGGAAAATTTGAGATAATAAACGAAAAAGGAGAAATAGTAAAAACAGTAGAAACAAAAGATGGAATAATAAAGATTGACAGAATACCAGTAGGAATACACACAATACATCAAATAGAATCGCCAAAAGGATACTTTATAGCAGAAGACAAAAAAATACAAATAAGAGACACAGAAGAAATGCAAATATTTGAAATACTAAACAATAAAAAACTAATAAACTTTGCGGTAGAAAAAACATTAAGTAGTATAATGCTAAACGGACAAAACATAGAAATAACAAACAACAAATTAGCAAAAATAGAAATAAAAACATCAGAAATAAAAAATGCAGAGCTAATAGCAAGATACAACATAAAAGTATTAAATCTAGGTGAAACAGAAGGCAAAGTCAAAGTACTAGAAACAGTACCAAATGGATGCGAAATACTAGAAGCACCAGAATACTGGAAAAGAGGAATAGATGGAACATTACAAACAGAAGTAGAACTAGGAGAAGGAGAAACTAAAGATTTAAGTGTAACACTAAGATGGACAAACAGTGAAAGCAATTTAGGAACAAAAACAAACAAAGCACAGTTAGAAACAGATGAAGAAGAACTAAATTCAGAAGACAATATATCAGAAGCAACATTAGTAATGAGCATAAAAACAGGAGTAGTAACAAACACAACAATAATAATTATAATAATAGCATCACTAGGAATCTGCGGATGTATATGTATAGAAATAATATACAGAAAAAGACCATACACAAAAAAAATCAAATTTCTAAAATAAATAAAATTAACTTTAAGTTTAATAAATTTTTCACGCTATGTTTTTCATACTATGCCAAATAGCAATTATTTTTCAATTCGCTTTACAAGAAAATTTGAATATGATATAATAATGCGGATGGTGCATTATTCTAGTCATACATTTTATTACGAGGGTGGGGCTAAAAATCCACTAAAGGGCACATCGTTGAAGCTTTGTATATTTGCGCGAAATGCCAGTTTTGTGTATTTATATAAAGGAAAGAAAGTAGGGTAATATATAATGGCATATATAAAATCCCTATTTTCGTTGAGACTTAAATAAGACAATTTAAGTGTAACCTATGTTGAGTGCCAAGACACGAAATACATAGCGTAGCCTGTCTTGAGTGAAAGTACTGGGAGTAATTAAACATGATTATGAAATTGCAATTGCAAAAAAGACTAATAATAAACAAAGTATGTTAAGGAAAACTTCTAGAATGTTTGCTAAAAAGCAGGAAAATCTAAGGATTAAGGTACGGACTTAAGTGGCGATCTGGTGTTCAGAAACACGTCGACTTGTTAGAAAGTCGACGTGAAGATGAGTATTTCCATTAAACGGAAACGGCTTTGTAGTAATGCAAAGTAGGAAATAGAGAAATTCGACTAGACCTAAACCGTAAAATTTACTTAGATTTTTACCATCATATTAAGAAAAGTGGCTCTGCCACCTTTTCTTTTGCCGATTTAAGTTTCCGAATGTAAATGAGGAAATCTTAAAGGCAATAGCGATTATAGCCTTTTATATACTAGGAAAGTTTGTTAAGCTATTGTTAAATCTATACCTATTTATAGAACTTTCCTAGTATATAAGAAAAGTGGCTCTGCCACCTTTTCTTTTATCTGTATAAAAAATCAATTGAGAAATTGCTAAGTAATATAGGGACGTTTTTGCATGGGGATTTTGCAGAGCAAAATTCAATTATCCAAAAGCGTCCATGATTTAAAGAGATACAGAAAAAAGAGCAAAAATGTGAATATAATAATAAATAGGAGAGTGAATATAATTGCAAAAGAAAGAAGAAAAGAAGTCACATTGGGTAATACAAGCATTTTGCTTAACATTTGTGTTATCATTACTTATGTCATACATAACAACAAATGGAATATCAAACTTAAGTATAATACCAGCAATACTAATACTTATATTAGTAATATTTATAGGAATAATAACAGATATAATTGGAGTTGCTGTAACTGTTGCAGATGAAGCGGAATTCCATGCAAAAGCAAGTAAGAAAATAAAAGGTTCAAAAATATCTATAAAATTAATAAGAAATGCGTCAATAGTAGCAAATATATGTGCAGATGTAATTGGGGATGTATGTGGTGTTTTAAGTGGAGCAATAAGTGCAATGATTACAGCAAAATTAACACGGAAGTTGTGGACTACCAGAAAGTATACAATTTCTAATAAGCGCATTAGTAGCATCAATGACAGTAGGAGGAAAGGCAATAGGAAAAAATATTGCAAACAAAAAATCCAACAAAATCGTAAATATTGTGGGACTAATAATGAGTAAAATAATAAAAGAAAAATAAAACATCCCCTCTAGGGGATGTTTTATTTTTCGATTAATGATATTGAATATTGGTAATCTCTATACTCTGTATCAAAACTCTCATGTTTAATCAAATCAACATCATATCTATCCTGTATCTGTTGTAAAACAGAATCATTCATAACCCAAATTCTACCAGAAAAATCTTCAAGAAAATCCAAATCATAAACAGTTCTAAAATCAGTTGAAAATGCTCTATAAGCTTTTTCACAATTCCAATTCTCTTCATCATAAAAATAAGTTACATTTTCAGGAAAATTAACAGTAATAACAAAACTATTAAGATGGTTATTCAATAATATAATATCATTATCTTTAATATCTTCTTTAACAAAATCTATTGGTTTAGAATTACTCTCATCATAATTAGTATTAATAAAATTTATATTAATATACAAAGATATAATAATAGAAGTTATACATACTAATAAATTAATATACTTGAACCCTTTCTTTGTCATTGAATAAGCCAAGAAAAATATAAATAATCCCATAACACAAAGCATATATCTTGCATAAATAATAGGTCTCCAAATCATAAGAGAAACTATACAAGCAGCAATAGCTATACCCAAAAATAATAATAATGCTATAATTGCAGGATTAAAATCTTTTTTTCTTGTATCTGTTCTATTTTTCACATACAAAACAATCATATAAACTGTTATAGCCAAACTCCAAACAATAGCAATAGGAGTACTTACATAATTAGAATCTCCTAAATTTCCAGTAAATTGGAAAGTAAATAATTCAATAATTGTATCAGGAAAATGGATACCTATCCAGAAACCATTAGAAACTTGTCCCATTTGAGTAAGTAGAGATAAAAGCCAAGGAAGATATAGTACAATTTGAATTATTCCAGATACAATAAATGCTCTAAAATTATTATCATGGAATAGCAATTTCAATATAGGTACGCCATGTGGACATACGTTTTTAGAAGATGCTGAAATCTCTCTATTCTTAACACAATTAACAATAATATTTATTAACAAAACTAAATTAATCAGACCACTTGCCATAAGAGCATAATAATGAGTATATGCACCTGCTAAGCTACAAACCGCAAAAATGATCCAATTCTTTATATTCACATTATCATTTGTATGTGTAGGGGCACCGTTTATGGGAATCCCCGAGACTCGTACACTATTATGTCCAATGCTGGTTCTCCCTTTATATATTCTATATGCATAAATAGCAGTCAATGTCACCAAAAGCATAGCCAAAGAATACATTCGAATTTCTCCAGCATAAACTAAATTTACAGGAAAGAAAAATACTAAAAAAGAAAATATTAAACCAACCTTTTCGCCAAAATCTTTTCTAATATGAGTAAAACCTATTATACCCAGTAAAACAGTACATATCATAGAAAAGAATCTATAAATCAATATATTATTACCAAATATTAGATTCAATATATGTAATGCACAATAATAAAAAACAGGATGAACATCGCTTCCTCCAATTATCCAAATATCCTTAAAACTATGGTTAGCAATTCCAACAGAATAGCTCTCATCAAACCATAAATTTGAATGAAAAATAGACAAAGCAATAAAAATACTTCCTAATATTATTACAAAAATATGTACATATTTTAAATTTAGCTTTTTCAATTTAATTAAATCATTCATTTTATATCACCCTCATAGAAATTCAATATAATAGGGCCGAGCATTGCTCGTCCATTAATCAACATTCTAGCACAATGAATAATAATTATCAAGCAATTTTTTGCAATATTAACAAATCAACAGTTATTAGATAATGGGGGTAATTACATAAAATCATCCCCATAAACACAAATTTATATAATAAAACCATTATCCAGAACAATCAACATATTTAAAAAATATGACAAACGATGTATAATTATTTCTCTTTAATTCTCAAAAATGATATTAGAATATATTTAATAATATATCAAATACAAAATGTATAAAAATTTCCAAATAAGGTCAAACTAACAAAAATAAGACTTTTAGGAAGTGAAATGAATGTTACCAGTTAATGTTAATGGAATTGTTTTAGATAAAAATCAATTACAAAAATATTTAGAAAACTTAGCATCAGAGCATATATTATGTTCAAAATCAAATAAAGAAACATATCCAATACCAAGATTAAAAGATAATTTTAATTATATTACAAAAACGTATGATATATTAAATATAAACCTAAAAGCAGGAATACAAATACATCCTGCGGGTGAATGGCTATTAGACAATTATTATATAATTGAAGAAACAGTAAAAGGAATAATAAAAGAATTGCCATTAAAAAAATATAAAAACTTCACAGGAATAGCAAATGGAGAATATAAAGGATATGCGAGAATATATTGTTTAGCAGTAGAAATCATATTATACACTGATGGTAAATTAGAATTAGATAGTATAAAAGAATTTTTAAAAAGTTATCAAAACAAAAAGACATTAAACATGGAGGAAATATGGGATATAAACGTATTCTTTAAGATTGCATTAATAGAAAAAATAAGAAGAATTTGTGAAAGCATTTATTCAGCACAACTACAAAAATTAAAAGTAGAAAGTTTAGTAGAAAGATTTTTAGAAAAAAAATTAAAGGAAGATCAAAAATTTAAAGTAGTATATGATGAAAAAAATGTAGATATTGGAGGAAACAGATACCAATTCATCGAGTACTTGTCATATAAGTTAAAAAGATATGGAAGACAAGGAATACCATACTTAAATAT
The DNA here is from genome assembly GCA_947088765.1 of uncultured Clostridium sp. GTDB lineage: Bacteria > Bacillota > Clostridia > TANB77 > CAG-508 > CAKPSH01. The sequence goes on from CAMUHU010000015.1 coordinate 22,696, forward strand.
ATTAGAAGAAGAAGTAAAAAAGCAAGGGATAACAGTAGAAGAAGTAAGCAAAAAAGAGCATTATAATATAGCAATAAAAAAGGTGTCACTAGGAAACTCAATAAAAAGTATACATGAATTGCAAAGAATGAATTTTGTAAAAGTATTTGAAAGTATAAATGGAGTAGAAGAAATATTAAAACAAGACCCATCACACATATATGATAACATGGATTATACAACAAAAGAATACTATAGAAATAAAGTAAAGGAAATATCTAGGAAAGTAAAACTATCAGAAATATATATATCTCAAAAAGCATTAGAATTAGCAAGTAATGTGTATGAGAGTGAAGGAGCAGTAAAAAGAGCACACATAGGGTATTACTTAATAGATGATGGAATAAGAGAATTATATGAGGCATTACAAATTAGCTACAAAAAGAATGTTAATAAAGTAGGACTATATATATCAGTAATATCCATTGTCTCATTAATTCTTGCAATAATAATATCTGGTATTGTAGGGGCACATTGCATGTGCCCGAGAATACAAAACATAATTTTAATAATAATAGAATTTATCTTAATATTAATCCCAGTAAGTGAAGCAGTTATAAAAATAATTCAAACAATATTAAACAAAATAGTAAAACCTAAACTAATACCCAAAATGGATTTTTCAAAGGGGGTACCAGAGGAATGTACCACAATGGTAGTAATACCAACAGTTTTAGATTGTGGAGAAAAAACAAAAGAGTTATTAGAAAAACTAGAGATATATTACCTAGCTAATAAAAGTGAAAACATATACTTTACACTATTAGGAGATTGCACTGCATCAAAAAACAAAAAAGAGCCATATGATGAGGAAATAATAGAAACAGCTGAGATTACTTTAAAAGAGTTAAACGATAAATATAAAAAAGAAGGACTACCAATCTTTAACTTTATATATAGAAACAGGCAGTGGAATGGTAAAGAGGAACAGTTTTTAGGATGGGAAAGAAAGAGAGGACTATTAAATCAGTTTAATGAATATCTTTTAGGAAACCTAAACAATGTTTTTAGATCAAATACAATAAATGACTGGAATATAAAAAGAGGAAACAAACTTCCGAAAATTAAATATATAATAACACTAGATGCAGATACAGACTTAGTACTAAACTCAGGAATACAACTAGTTTCCGCAATGGCACATATATTAAATATACCAGAATTAGACAATGAAAAAAGACGAATTATATCAGGACATGCTCTAATGCAACCAAGAGTTGGAATTGATTTAGTATCAAGTAAAAAAAGCAAATTTGTAGAAATATTTGCAGGAATGGGAGGAATAGATTCATATACAAATGCAATTTCAGACATATATCAAGATAATTTCGATGAAGGGATATTTACAGGAAAAGGAATATATGATTTAGAAACATTTTCAACAATTATGAAAAACCAAATTCCAGAAAATACAGTATTAAGCCATGATTTGCTAGAAGGTAATTATTTAAGATGTGCACTTGTATCAGACATTTTATTATTAGATGGATACCCAAGCAGTTTAAATACTTTTATGACAAGACAAGAAAGATGGATTAGAGGAGACTGGCAAATAATCAGATGGATAAAAAACCCAAGAATGAACCTATTATCAAAATTTAAAATCATAGACAATTTACGAAGAAGTTTATTAGAAATTACAGCATTTGTAAATATAATAGTTTTACTATGTTTAAAAATATTCATAGGTGCAAAAATAGGAATAGCATTAACAGTAACAATTTTAAGTATAATAATGCCAACAGTTTTAGATTATATAAATTATATAGTTTTCAAACAAGAGGGCATAAAAAAACAAAAGAGTTTTTCAAAAAGTATAGGGGGATTGCAAGCGAGTCTTCTAAGAGCAGTAATAGAATTCTCAGTACTTCCGTATAAAGCATATATATCTTTAAAGGCTATCATAAAAACAATATATAGGATGAGTTTAACACATAAATATCTATTAGAATGGACAACCTCAGCACAGGCAGAAAAACAAGCAAAAAATGGTATAAAAAACTATTATCTTAATATGTGGATCAATGTAATAGTTGGAATTTTAATGATTGCCATTGGAATAGTATATCTACCAACAAGTGCTATACTAGGGATAATTTGGCTAATGGCACCAGCAATTTGTTGGTATATAAGTAAAGAAAATGCTAAAGAAGCACCAATTGAAAAACTAAATAAAGATGAAAAAGAATATTTAAAAAGAATAGGAAAAGACACTTGGGAATACTTTAACCAATATATAAACAAGGAAAACAATTATCTTCCACCAGACAATTATCAAGAAGATAGAAAACAAAAGATAGTATATAGAACATCATCAACCAATATAGCCTTAGGCTTACTTGCAATTATATCTGCATATGACTTAAAATATATAGAATTAGAAGAAGCAATAACCAAATTAGAAATTACGATAGGAGTGATTTCTAGATTACCAAAATGGAATGGACACTTATATAATTGGTATAATACAAAAACTCTAGAGCCACTCATACCACGATATATTTCAACAGTTGATAGTGGAAACTTTATTGGATTTTTATATACAGTAAAACAATTTTTAAAAGAAAAAGAATTTACACAATATAAAGATAGAATTAAATTCTTAATAGAAGAAATAGATAGAATTATAGATAACACAGACTTTAGTGTTTTATATGATAAAGAGAAAATGCTACTGTCAATAGGATTTAATATAGAGGAAAATAAACTAACAGATTCTTATTATGATTTACTAGCATCAGAAGCAAGGCAAGCAAGTTTTGTAGCAATTGCCAAAAGGGACATACCAGAAAAACATTGGAGCAGTTTAAGTAGAACACTTACAGAAATGAATAATTATAAAGGATTAATTTCATGGTCAGGAACTGCATTTGAATATTTAATGCCACATATCAATATTGCGAAATACCCAGGGAGCCTAATAGATGAATCGTGTAAATTTATGGTAAAAAGTCAACAAGAATATACAAACAAGTTAGGAATCCCATGGGGAATAAGTGAAGCAGCATTCAACTTAAAAGATTTAAACAATAATTATCAATATAAAGCATTTGGAATACCTTGGCTTGGGTTAAAAAGAGGATTAGCAGATGAAATGGTAGTTTCAACATATGGCTCAATACTTGCGATAAATGATTATCCAAGGGAGGTTTTAACAAACATCAAAAAGCTAGAAGCGCAAGATATGTTAGGAAAATACGGATTTTATGAATCAATTGATTATACACCTGAAAGGCTTAATAAAACAAGTAAAAATGTACCTGTAAAAACTTATATGGCACATCATCAAGGATTAATATTATTATCAATAAACAATTTATTCAATAACAATATATTACAAAAAAGATTTATGAATAACCCAGAAATAAAAGCAATAGATGTCTTACTTCAAGAAAGAATGCCTGAAAATATGCTTATAACAAAGGAGAGAAAGGAAAAAATAGAGAAAATAAAATATGCAGGCTATGATAATTATGAAGAAAATGTATATACAAAAATAAATGAAAACCTAGTTCCTGCAAATGTTATAGCAAATGAAAATTATAGTATAGTAATGAATGCTAAAGGTGAAGGATATAGCACATATAAGAATATAACTATAAATAGATTTAAAGAAACAAATGATAAAAAAGGAGGAATCTACTTTTATATAAAAAATATAAGAACAAAGAAAATATGGAAAGCAAATGTAGATGGATTTACAAGTCAGCCAGACAAATATAGTATAAGTTTTGCACCTGATAGAAACAAATTAATAAGAAATGATGAAAACATTGAGACAATACAAGATATAGTAGTTGCACAAAGTACTGGAACAGAAATAAGAAAGATAACTCTAAAAAATAATTCTAATATAGATGAAACCATTGAAATATCGTCAATATTTGAGCCTATATTATCAACAAAACAACAAGACTATTCACATAGGGCATTTAACAACTTAGGATTAAGATATGAGTATTTAGAAGATAAAGAAGCAATACTAATAAAAAGAAATAAAAGAGAAAATGAAGAAGAAATCTATGTAGGTACATGTTTTTACACAGAAGCGGAAAATACAGTAGGAGAATTAGAGTATGAGGTAAATGGTAATACTGTGGACAAATGTGTGGAAAACTCAATTCCTTTTTCCAAAAAAATGACAAGACAAGTCGAACCAGTAATCGCATTTAGAAGAACAATAAAAATACAAAAAAATGAAAAAGTATCATTAAATTTTGTAATTACAGCCTCACAAGATAAACAAGAAGTATTAGAAAACTTAGAATACTATTTAAACGAAGAAAACATTAATAGAGAGTATGAACTTTCAAGAGTAAGAGTAGAAGAAGAAGCAAAATATTTAAGAATAAATAGCAGAAACTTAAAAGATTATCAAAGAATGTTGCCATATATAATATTCCAAAACCCAATGAAAAGGCTATATACTAATAAATTACAAAAAAATAAACATTCACAAGAAGAATTATGGAAATATGGAATATCAGGAGATCTACCAATAGTATTAGTTAGAATAAAGAATATTGATAATATATCTGTAATAAGAGAAATTTTAAAAGCATACGAGTTCTTTAGAAGCAGAAATGTAAAATTTGATTTAATAATATTAGATGAAGAGAAAAACTCATATGAAAAATATTTAAAAGAAGCAATATTCAAAGAAGTAGCAAATACACAATTATCATATTTATTAAATTCAGGAATATTTATACTAGATGATAAAGAGAGCTTAGAACTATTCTTGCTTAGAGCAAATTTCATAATAGAAGCAAATAAAGGAAGCATTAGAAATGTATTAAAAGAATTAGAAGAAGACTTTTCATACTCTATTAAAAACATTACTGGGGACAAAAAAGAAAATATAATAAAACCTGACTTTGATAATATAAACAATTACTTTAATGTCAAAAATCTAAAATATTATAACGAATATGGTGGATTCTCAGAAGACGGAAATGAATATAGAATAAGGCAAAATATAAATAATCCTATACCAACAGTATGGAGCCATGTTATGGCAAACGAAAAATTTGGAACATTAGTTACAAATAATATGGGAGGTTTCACCTGGAGCAAAAACAGTAGATTAAACAGATTAACAGCTTGGTCCAATAATGGTATAACAGATGAACCATCAGAAATAATCTATATAAAAGACAAAGACTTAAACGAAAGTTGGTCTGTTGGAAAAATGCCTAAACCAGATGAAAACGAATATTCAGTAATATATGGATTTGGATATGCGAAATATTATCATTCCAACTGCGGAATAACACAAGAAGTGGAAGTATTTGTTCCTACAAAAGATAGTGTAAAGGTAAATATATTAAACCTAAAAAATACAACACAGGACAAGAAGAATATAAGTGTAATCTATTATATAAAACCAGTTCTAGGAGAAGACGAAATAAAGTCAAATGGATATATAAACCTAGATTTCAATAAAAATGCAAACTTAATATCAGCTGAAAATTTATATGAAAAGGAAATAAGTAAAATTGCATTTGTATCATGTAGTGAACCAATAAACTCATATACAGGAAATAAAGTAAGTTTTATAGGAAATGGAAACATAGGAACACCAGAAGGATTAGACAAGATTTCCCTAACAAATGAAAACTCCTTAGGAAACAGTTCATGTATAGCAATACAAATGGATATAACAATTTATCCATATGAAAATAAGGAAATATCATTAATAATAGGAGAAGAAGAAAACTCTCTAGAAGTACAAGACTTAGCATATAAATATTCAGACATTAAAAAATGCAAAAAAGAATTAACAGAAACAAAAGAATTCTGGAAAGAGAAACTATCAAGAATACAAGTAGAAACACCATCTGAATCAATGAATATAATGTTAAATGGTTGGTTATTATATCAAACCATAGTATGTAGACTATGGGGAAGGTCAGCTTTCTATCAATCAGGAGGAGCAATAGGATTTAGAGACCAATTACAAGACTCTCTAGGATTAAAATATGTAGAACCAGAAGTAACTAGAAATCAAATCATAAAACAATGTGCACATCAATTTATAGAAGGAGATGTAGAACATTGGTGGCATGAAGAAACAAAAAGAGGAATAAGAACGAGATTTTCGGATGACTTATTATGGCTACCATATGCAGTAACTGAATATATAAAAACAACAGGCGAAAAAGAAATATTAAAACAAGAGGTAGAATATTTAAGTGGAAATACATTAGAAGAGGGTCAAGTTGAAATATATGATATACATCTTCCATCAGACATAAAGGGAAGTGTATTTGAGCACTGTGTAAAAGCAATAGAGAGGTCATTTGACTTTGGAGAAAATGGATTACCTAAAATTGGATGTGGAGATTGGAACGATGGATTTAGCAAAGTAGGAATAAAAGGAAAAGGAGAAAGTGTATGGTTAGGATTCTTCCTATATACAGTTCTAGATAGATTTATTGAATTAATGAGTGAAATGGAAGACGAAGATGTAAAAGAAAAAATACAAAAATATGAACAGAAGAAACAAGAACTAAAAAAAGCGTTAAACACAACAAGTTGGGATGGACGTTGGTATAAGCGAGCATTTATGGACGATGGAAATGTACTAGGAACAATAGAGAACGAAGAATGTAGAATAGACAGTATTGCACAATCCTGGTCTGTAATATCAAATGCAGGAGACAATGACAAAAAATATATCTCAATGGAAAGTTTAGAAAATCATTTAGTAGACAGAGAAACGGGAATAATAAAACTACTAGATCCACCATTTGATAAAAGCAATTTAGAACCAGGGTATATAAAAATGTATCTACCAGGAGTAAGAGAAAATGGAGGACAATACACACATGAGTGTTGTGGTTAGCACCAGTTTTTAAGTTAGCTGTTCAAACGCAGTGAGTTACAGATAACTTATGCAACCGAACAAAGTGAGGTTGTAATCCTTAAAGAATATTGATACTCTTAAATACATAAAATAACATATTTTGTTTAGTAGAATAAACAAAAGTAATAAAAATAACGATTTTGTTTAGTATAGTAAACAAAATTATGAAAAAATAATTATAGTTTACTGCATATAAAAATTAAAATTATATGCAGAATATCATGTCAATGATTTTTGAAAATGTCCCAAAAATTTTTAAACATAAGCCCTAAAAAT
>CAMUHU010000016.1 GCA_947088765.1 uncultured Clostridium sp.
TTTCTTCTTTAGCCATTTTAGAATTATATTTTTCTTTTAGAAAACCACAATACTCTAAATAAGAATCTTCACATTTACTATATTCTTTTAATTTTTCATCTCTTTGCTTTCCTATATCTACATTATCAATACTACCATTTCCTATCATTTTTATTAGTTCTCTATCTATTTCGTTCCATATTCCTATTGAATCTATTAATGTTCCATCTAAATCAAATATAATTACTTTTTTACCTTTTATCATATTTTCTCCCTTATCTATAATATATTTAATTGTTTATCTTTTCATCTATAAATTCATTTACAATTTTTCTTATATTTTCCATCCTGCTTTTAGTTTCCATATCTTTATATTCAAATCTGTCTACTAGCACATTTATATAGTCATTTTCTTTTACTATTTTATAAGATACATCAAAATTTAAGTCAAATGTAAAAGCTAATATACAAACCCAAAAATCTAATGGAGTTACTCTATCATGTATATCAACACATTTTTTATCTAAAATAGTATTATAGACTTTATCTGATAAATTTGATTCTTCTATATCTTTTATCTGCATCTCTTATTATTTTAGAATGTAATAAAGTTCTTTCATCTAAATTCTCTTCAAGTTCTAATCTGCTGTGATTTTCTATTGCTTTTTTTATTATATTATCATACTGACTATCTTCTATAAATTTTCTAATCATACCTTTTTCAAATAACATTTTTGAGCCATGTCCTGCATGATTAAAGTTAACACTATTTAATTCCTTTGTAATCTTTAGTTCTTCAAATCGACCTATATCATGTAGTATTCCTATTAATTCAGCTAGTTCTATATCTTCTTTACTTAAATTTAATTCTTGTGCTATTTTCTTCGAATTTTCTGCAACATGATAAGTATGTACTATTTTTAATTCAAATCCTAAGTCGCTTTTATCTTTGTATTCTTCTAAAAGATCTTTAAAAGCGTTTTTTACCCTTGCAATATTTATCATATAATGCCTCCCTAAATACTTTCTAAATACATTATTTCTTTTCCTATTTTTTTATCATATTCTATTTCTCCTCTTGTACTTTCCCCAATATATCCATTTACATTTACTACAAATATTGCATCCGATAAATCTATTTTTGCTCTATGTAACTCACCTAATAATTCTTTGTCATGTTCTGTAAAAGTTCTATTAGTAACACGAGGTGTTAATCCAATTACTACATATTCATTTTCTAATGCTAACTTTTCGTTTATTTCTTGCATTTTATTCCAAAATTTTATTGAACCACATAGAGTAACAACTTTTCTTTTATTCATAAGTCCTCCTACTATATTTCATATTCTTTTAATTTTTCTATATATGTTTTTATTCTATTATCATTTATATCTTCTGGTTTTATGTTGCAATGCTCAATAATCTGCTTTTCTATACCTAAAGAACATTCTATTAAATGGTTCGCTTTATCTTCATTAGACCATACTGATAATGGTTTATCTTTATATCTAATTTTTGCATCTTCTAATCTTTCTTTTATTCCTACAACTCCATCTGGTGCTACTCTTTGGTCGCAATACGCACAAATTTTTATTTCATAAGAATCTGATTTTAATGTTTCTTCATTTTTTCTTGACCTTTTTCCATCTAATATAATAATTTCTTTTTCTGTTAATCCTTCTTGTTTTCCTATTTCTAAGTTAATTTCATGGTCGTTAGTTCCATATTTATTGAAATATTTTTTTCTTATATTTAGAAATTCTTCATCTTTTGAAAAATCTTCTGGTATTTTTACCATATTTCCCATATCATGTAATAAACAAACTCTAATAATTGACTTTTTATCTATTTTTTTCCATTCCAGTTATCTATTATTAAATTACTACATGCTGCAACTCTTAGCATGTGCATTTGCAAATTTTCTGGCAAATGATATTTTTTATAAATTTCTATAATATTCATTTATTATTTGCTCCTTTGTCGTTTTCTTCATAATTCCAAATACTTAAATGTTTTTGCTTTTATTGGATTATCTAATGGTTTAATGCTTTCCAATATCCAAGCATATCTTCCCTCTTCGTATTTTCCACAAATATATTCTTGATGATTATTCTTTTTCATATTTTCTACATATTCTTTAGTCATATAAATACAATCAACTAGATTACATTTGCAAATAATGTTTCCAAAATTTAATGTTTTATCTTTTACTAATCCCATAAACTCTGTATTTTCTTTCCATTCTTTTGGTATTTTTGTATTACTTGCATGAATATATAATTCTCCTCTATATGATGTCTTCCAACTTCTTGTTTCCACTAATTTCTTTTTTCCTTAATTAATGTTGCACATGGCTCTGTTAAACTTAATACTTTCATTTTTCCTCCGTTGTTGACTTATACATCTATTTACTTTGCTATAATATTATCACAAATCAACAATTTTTCATAGTGTTTTACCAATATTTACAAAACATATTTATCCTTACATTTGCTTAAGTGCCACAAAATCTCCAATAAAAATAATGTCAAGAGCGAACGATAGTGAGTTCATTTTACTCTTGATATTATTTTTATTGGAGATTAAAATTGCTTTACAAATGTATGGGGCAAATTTTTCAATATTTTTGACCCACATAATTTTATAAGTCAAAAAATCTTAAAATTTTGACCTATAAAAAAATAGACATCAGCACATATCTACTGACACCTAATTTTATAAAGATTCTCTATAACTCATTTTAATAAACTTCTTCTACTTCTTGAAATACCTAGCTTTATCTTATATCTACTAACCCACACAACCTATACCTGTTATGCTTACAGTAGACACAATCTCAAATTTTCCATTATTTCAAACACTTTACTCTATTTTTTAAAAATTAATTTATGTGTTTCCACTTACCATATCGGCAACTACTTTAACTTTCACACCCAAATTTTGATGTTTTTCTTTTCCAAATCTGCCTTTTTCTTCAAAAGTTATAATCTCTGAAACTATATCAAAATCTAGTATTACATGTCTTGCTTTAGTTGTAGCACTGCTACACACTCCACATGTGTGGTGTGGGTCTGAGTGTAAGGTAGTCCTATTTGTGTTCTTTTATGTATTCTACTACATCCCCTACTGTTACAATTTTATCTGCATCTCCATCTGGAATTTCCATTTCAAATTCTTCTTCTATATTCATTACTAGTTCTACAATGTCTAAAGAGTCTGCTGATAAGTCATCTACAAATGTTGCTTCTTCTTTTACATTTTCTTCATCTACTCCTAATTGTTCAATTATTATTTTTTTTAGTTTCTCAAAAATTTCATCTCTATTCATTTTCTTTTCCTTCCTTAATAATTAAATTTTCTACATTTCATCTAGTTTTAGTCTTTAATTAATGGACACCTAAAAGGTGCTCCTACATAATTTATTTTTAATCTTTTATACACCCATGATATTGTATCCACTATCTGCATAAATAACTTGCCCTGTGATAGCTTCTGACATTTCACTTAATAAAAATGTTGCAACATTTCCAACTTGTATTGTTGTTACATTTCTATGTAATGGTGCTTTTTCTTCTACTACTGTTAAAATTGTTGAAAAGTCTTTTATTCCTTTTGCTGATAGTGTTTTAATAGGTCCTGCTGAAATAGCGTTTACTCTTATTCCTTCTTTTCCTAAGTTTTCTGCTAGATATCTAACACTTGCTTCTAATGCTGCTTTCGCTACTCCCATTACATTATACCCTTCTAATACTTTTGTAGAACCATGATATGTTAATGTTATTAAGTTTGCATTTTCGTTTAACATATCTATTTCTTTTGCTATTCTTGATACAAGTACAAATGAATACGCACTTACATCTACTGCATGAGAATATCCTTCTTTACTTGTATATATGAAATCATTATGCAAGTCTTCTGTATTTGCATGTGCAATTGCATGTACTATTCCATCTAATTTTCCATTTTCTTCTTTTATTTTGGTAAATACTTTTTTAACTAATTCATCTTCTGATGCTCCATCTAATACATATGACTTACTTCCTTCAAATTCTTCTATTAATTCTTCTATTTTCTCTCTGTTTTCTTCTCCCATATATGTAAATATTAATTTTGCTCCATTTTCATATGCGGATTTTGCAATTCCATATGCTATGCTCCATTTGTTTCTTATTCCCATAATTAATATCTTTTTGTCTTTTAATAACATTTCTATTCCTCCTATAATTTTATAAATTCTCCTATATTTCTAAATTTATCATATCTGTTTTGTACAATATCTTCTGTATTTAATTTATTCATTTCTATTATAGTAGAACTTATTTCTTTTTTCAAATTGCTTGATATTTTCTTAAAGTTTTCCTCATTATCTTCTTTTGGCTCTTTAATGATTTTATCTATTACTTTTAAATCATATAAATCTTTTGCAGTTAGTTTCATTTTTTCTGCTGCTTCTTTATATCTTGATGAATCTTTCCATAAAATACTACTATATCCTTCTGGAGAAAGAATAGAATAAATTGCATTTTCTAGCATAATGACTTTATTTGCAACTCCTATTGCTAATGCTCCTCCACTTGAACCTTCTCCTATGACTATTGCTATAATAGGCACTTTTAATTTTGCCATTTCAAACATGGATTTTGCTATTGCTTCTCCTTGTCCTCTTTCTTCTGCTCCAATTCCTGGATATGCTCCTTTTGTATCTATAAATGTTATCACTGGTCTTTTAAATTTTTCAGCTTGTTTCATAAATCTTATAGCTTTTCTATAACTTTCAGGATTTGGCATTCCAAAGTTTCTTTCAATATTTTCTTTTGTTGTTCTTCCTTTCTGTTCAGCAATTATTGTAAAATTTTTATCTCCTATCCTTCCTAATCCACAAACAATAGCTTTATCATCTTTAAAATTTCTGTCTCCATGTAATTCTATAAATTCATCAAATATGTTTTCTATATAGTCCAGTGCAGTTTTTCTTTTAGGATTTCTTGCTATTTCTACTCTGTCCCATGCAGTTATTTTCTCATTGCCCATTACTCTCGCCTCCTTTGTGAAATCTAATTAATCTATATAGAGTATCTTTTAAGTCTCTTCTTTCTACTATCTTATCTATAAAACCATGTTCTAATAAAAATTCAGCTGTTTGAAAACCTTCTGGTAGTGATTCTCCTATTGTTTGTTCTATAACTCTCTGTCCTGCAAAACCTATCATAGCTTTTGGCTCTGCTAAAATAATATCTCCAAGACTTGCAAATGATGCTGTAACTCCTCCATAGGTCGGGTCTGTTAAAACTGATATATATAATAGTCCTGCTTCATCTAGTTTAGTAAGTGCTGCTGTTGTTTTTGCCATTTGCATTAAAGAGATTATGCCTTCTTGCATTCTTGCTCCACCTGATACAGAAAATATAATGAGAGGTAATTTTTGCTTTACTGCTTGTTCTATACTATATGTTATCTTTTCTCCTACTACAATTCCCATACTTCCCATTAAAAATCCACTGTCCATTATACAAATTACAACCTTTTCTCCATTAATGTTTCCTATTCCACAACTTACTGCTTCTTCTAATCCTGTTTTTTCTCTTAGGCTCTTTAATTTTTTGGGATAATCTTCTAATTCTAATGGATTAGTTGTTTCAATATTTAAATCAAATCTTTCATAGGTTCCTTCATCTATTATTAGTTCTAATCTTTTTCCTATGTGCATTCTAAAGTAATGCCCACAGTTAGGACATATGTTTAAATTATTTCTGACTGTTTCTTTATATATAATTTCTTTGCAATTATCACATTTAATCCATTTACCTATTGGTATATCTATGTTGGCTTTTTTATTTTTAGCAGTGGTTTCTCTTTTCTTTATTTTATCTACTATCATTGTGTTGTTTATTTACCTCCTTTTATCTATAATTGGGCACATGCAATGTGCCCCTACATTTCTAAATTTTATTATAAATATTTAATTTGGAAAAGAATCTATTATTTTTAAAATTTCTCTACCTCTATGAAGGATGTATCATATTTCCCTCTAATAAAATTTGGATTTCTTATAATACTAAAAAGGAAATCTCTATTAGTATCTACACCATCTATGACTAATTCCTCTAATGCTCTTTTCATTTTTGCAATCGCCTCATTTCTGGTATTTCCAAATACTATAATTTTTGCAATCATAGAGTCATAGTTAGGTGGTATTGTATAACCATTATATATAGCTGTATCTATTCTTATTCCATTTCCTCCTGGTAAATTTATTTCTTTTATTTGACCTGGACTTGGCATAAAATTTTTATTTGGATTTTCTGCATTTATTCTACATTCTATTGAATGTCCTCTAAATTCTATTTCTTTTTGCTTGAATTTTAGTTCTTCTCCTGCTACTATTCTTATTTGTTCTTTCACTATGTCTATACCTGTTCTCATTTCTGTTATTGGGTGTTCAACTTGAATTCTTGTATTCATTTCCATAAAATAAAAATTTTTATCACTATCTACTAAAAATTCTACTGTTCCACAACTTGTATAACCTGCAATTTTTGCAGCTTTTACTGCTGCATTTCCCATTTTATTTCTAAGTTTTTCATCTACTATTGTTGATGGAGTTTCTTCAATTAGTTTTTGGTGTTTTCTTTGTATTGTACAGTCTCTTTCTCCTAAATGAACTACATTTCCATGTTCATCTGCTAATATTTGAATTTCCACATGTCTAGGGTTTTTTATGAATTTTTCTATATAGATTTCATCATCATTAAAGGAAATTTTTGCTTCTTGTTTTACAATATTATAATTTGTTTCTAGTTCATCTTTATTATTTGCTATTCTTATTCCTTTTCCTCCACCTCCTGCTGCTGCTTTTAGCATAACTGGATAACCTATTTTTTCTGCTATTACTACTGCATCTTTTAATCCTTTTACACTACCCTCTGAACCTGGTATAACTGGAACTCCAGCTTCTTTCATTAGTTCTTTACTGTTTGATTTGTTTCCTAGTAAATCTATAACTTTTGAACTAGGTCCTATAAATTTTATATTTGATTCTTCACATATTTTTGCAAATTGAGCATTTTCAGATAAAAAACCAAATCCTGGATGAATGCTATCTGCTCCTGTTATGTATGCAGCTTCTATTATATTTTTTATATTTAAATAGCTTTTTTGTGGTTCTGCTGGTCCTATACATATTGACTCGTCTGCTAGACGAGTATGTAAGGCATTTTTATCTGCTTCTGAATAAATTGCTACTGTTTTTATGTTCATTTCTTTACATGCTCTTATTATTCTGACTGCAATTTCTCCCCTATTTGCAATTAATATTTTGTTCATTTTCTATCTCCTTTTCATATTGATGTTTTAGTAGGGGCACGTTGCACGTGCCCTTTTTGAATTTATCTGTTTCTAACGGGCACATGCAATGTGCCCCTACATTTTCTCTACATTTTTAAATTTTATTATACATTATAATTTGAAAAATAATCGATTATCTTTCAAATTACACAACGGCAAATGTCAATTCTCCTTTTGCTACTATATTTCCATTTACAGTTGCAATAGCTTCTCCTACTCCTATTGGTCCTTTTCTTTTTATTATTTTTACTACTAGTTTTAATCTATCTCCTGGAGTTACCATCTTTTTGAATTTCATTTTGTCAATTCCTCCAAATAAAGCATTTTTTCCTTTGTTTTCTTCCATTGATAAAATTGCTATTGCTCCAGTTTGTGCTAGGCTTTCTGCTATTAATACTCCTGGCATTATTGGGTTTCCTGGAAAGTGTCCTTTAAAATACCATTCGCTTTCGTCTACATTTTTATATCCAATAGCACTTTCTCCTGGTTTGTATTCTTCTATTTCGTCTATCATTAGAAATGGTTCTCTTTGTGGGATTATCTTTTTTATTTCTTCTTTATTTAACATAACCTTCTCCTTCTTACAATGTATTTTCTCTCAAATTGACATTTTAATATAATAGTTGTATAATAAAATTAACGAAACTTTTTAATCAGTGGTCAGTTTTTGACCACACCCATTATGGAGGTAATAAGATGAAATATTTATTTTCTTACACGCAGATTGTTGATGAAAAAATTGTTTCCACAGGAAAAGGTGAATTAGAATGGGAAACAAAAATTCGCACTCTTAAAGATTTTGAGGATTTTGAAAAAGCTGTGTGTAAACTAGTCGGCAAAGAGGTAAAAGTTTCTCCGCCTTTTCTCGTAAACTAACTGGTAACAAGCCTGCCTCCATGGGGGCTTTTTTATTTTATGATAAACAATGGTGTACCATATTCAACTGTATCTCCGTCTTTTACTAAAATTTCTGTAATTTTTCCAGAGAATTCTGATTCTATTTCATTCATTAATTTCATTGCTTCTATAATACAAAGTGTTTCTCCTTTTGTTACTTCTTTTCCTATTTGTACATAAGGATCAGAGGTTGGAGATGGTTTTATGTAAAAAGTTCCAACCATTGGAGATTTTACTATGTTTCCTTCATATTGTTTTGTTTCTATTTTTGTTGTATTTTCAATTAGTGTATTTTGTTCTACAAAATTTTCATTTAAAGATATATCCTTTGGTTCGTTTTGCAGGCGATTTGCACTGAGTGAATTTTGTTTCTTCATACTGATTTTTGTTCCGTCTGGGAATTCTATATCTATATCTGTTAATTTCGAATTTCCCATGTCTTCCATTAATTGTTTTATTTTTTCATATTCCATTTTCTATCTTTCCTTTCTATTATAATATTGTGTTTATTGTGGTAATTATATTAATTTTGTAAGCGAAGCTCAAACAGCCTGCTGCTTACGGATTACCCGCAAAGTAATGTAATGTATCTATAACATTATCTGTTTCTTTCGCACATTACGGGGCCTTTTGAGTTCACTGGAAAAATTAATATAATTACCACACATATTTTAATTTACGTTTTATTCTTTATAATTCTTAATTATAATTGATGCATTATGCCCTCCAAATCCTAGAGAATTTGACATTACAATATTTAATTTTTCCTTTCTTGGCTCATTTGGTACTATATCTAAATCACATTCCTCATCTTTTTCTTTATAATTTATTGTTGGTGGTACTATTCCATTTTCTATTGCTTTTACACAAATTACTGCTTCTACCCCTCCTGCTGCTCCTAATAAATGTCCCGTGTTTCCTTTTGTTGAACTTACCTTTACTTTTTTACTTGCTTCTCCTAATGCTGTTTTTATTGCAAGTGTTTCTGTGGAATCGTTTAAGTGTGTTGATGTTCCATGTGCATTTATGTAATCAATGTCTTCTGGTTTGATCCCAGCATCTTCTATTGCTCTTATCATTGCTTTTGCCCCACCTTCTCCATTTGGGTTTGGTGATGTTATATGATATGCATCTGTTGTGCTTCCAAATCCTATAAGTTCTGCATATATTTTTGCTCCTCTTTTTTTGGCATGCTCTAATTCTTCAAGTACTACTATTCCTGCTCCTTCTCCCATTACAAATCCGCTTCTTTCTTTATCAAATGGGATACTCGCTCTATTGATGTGTTCTGTTGTGCTTAATGCTTTCATGTTTTCAAATCCTGCTATTCCAATAGGACATATTGAGCTTTCTGTTCCTCCTGCTATTATTACATCTTCATATCCTTGTTTAATAGTTTTATATGCTTCTCCTATTGCATGTGTAGATGAAGCACATGCTGTTACTATTGAGATTGATTCTCCTTTAAAACCAAATTCTATTGCAATATTTCCTGCTGGCATATTTGCTATTGTCATTGGAATGAACATTGGTGATACTCTGTTATTTCCTTTTACATAGTTTATTTCGCATTGTTCTTGTATTGTTTTTAGTCCTGCTATTCCAGAACTTACAAAAACTCCTACTCTTTCATAATTTGTATTTTCTTCTGTTATACCACTATTTTTTACTGCTTCTCTTGCTGCTATTACTGCAAATTGTGATGATTTATCAAATCTTTTTGCATGTTTTTGTTCAAAGTATTCTAAAGCATCATATTCTTTTACTTCTCCTGCTAGTTTTGTTTTGAAATTTTCAGTATCAAATAATGTGATTTTATCGATACCACATTTTTTGTTTTCTATCCCTTTCCATGTTTCATTAACATCTTTTCCTATTGGAGTTATCGCTCCAAGTCCTGTAATTACAACTCTTTTTTCCATATTATATCATTCCTCCATCCACATTAATAACTTGCCCTGTTATGTATTCACTGTCTTCTCCTGCTAAAAATTTTACAAGGTTTGCAACATCTTGTGTTGTTCCCATTCTTTTTAGTGGAATTGATTTAGCAATTTCTTCTTTTATGTCTTCTTTTAATACATCTGTCATTCCTGTTTCAATAAATCCTGGTGCTACTGCATTTACTAATATTCCTCTTGATGCCACCTCTTTTGCTAGACTTTTTGTAAATCCTATTATTCCTGCCTTTGAAGCTGAATAGTTTGTTTGTCCTGCATTTCCTGCTACTCCTACAACAGATGATATGTTTATTATTCTTCCTGAACGTGCTTTCATCATATGACTAATTACATTTTTAGTTACATTAAAGGTTCCTACTAGGTTAGTATCTATTACATCTTCAAAGTCTTCTTTTTTCATTCTCATTAATAATGTGTCTTTTGTAATTCCTGCATTGTTTACTAGCACATCTATTTTTCCATATTTTTCTATTATTTCTTTTACAAATCTATCACAGTCTTCGAAATTTGATACATCTCCTTGTACTGTTAAACATTTTACTCCTTTTTGTTCTATTTCCTTTTTTGTTTCTTTTAATGCCTCATTTTCTGTTCTATAGTTTATTGCTATATCATAGCCATTTTGTGCTAGTGTTAAAGCTATTTGCTTTCCTATTCCTCTTGTGGCTCCTGTGATTAATGCGGTTTTGTTCATGGTATTTATTCTCCTTTCATAGGGGCAGACACAGGGCCTGCCCCTACATTTCATTATATAATCATTTAATTAGCATTTTTAATGTTTCTTGTAAATTAGTAACGTTATTAACATTCAAAATTTTTATTTCTTTGTCTGTTGGTGTTCTTTTTACAAATCCTGATAATGCTTTTCCTGGTCCAATTTCTATAAATGTGTCTATTCCGTTTTCTAACATGTTTAGTATTGTTTTTGAAAATCTTACTGGATTTATTATATGTTTTGCTAAAATATCTTTTACATCATCTGTGTCTTTATATATTTCTCCATCTATGTTCTTTATTACCTTTGTTTCAAATTTGTTTATTGTTACTTTTTCTAGTTCTTTTCTTAATGCTTGTGAACTTTCTATTAATTTTTCAGTATGAAATGGACCTGCTGTTTTTAATGGGATTACTTTTTTTGCTCCCATTTCTTTTGCAATGTTTCCTGCTTCTTCTACTCCCTCTTTTTCTCCTGATATTGCAATTTGCCCTACACAGTTATAATTTGCTGGTACTACAAATCCTGATTTCACTTTTTTACATATATCTTCTACTTGTTCATCTGTTAGACCCATTATTGCTGACATTTGCCAATTTCCTTTTGGTAAAAGGTTTTGCATGTATTCTCCTCTTTTTTGTACAAGTTTTACTCCTTCTTCAAATGATATTGCTCCTGAATTAATTAATGCTGTATATTCTCCAAGGCTTAGTCCTGCTGACATTTCTGCTACTATATTATTGCTTTTTAGTATTTCTAGAATTGATAGACTCATTGTTAATATTGCAAGTTGTGTATATTTTGTTTCGTTTAGTTTTTCTTCTGGTCCTTCAAATGATATTTTGGCAATGTCTATGCCCGTCAGTTCTTGTACTTTGTTATATATTTTTTTTGCTATTTCATATTGTTCATATATGTCTTTTCCCATTCCTATGTTTTGTGAGCCTTGACCTGGGAATAAAAATCCTATCTTCATTTTTTGTTCACTCCTTTAAGATATTTGTATATTCAATGGGCACATGCAATTAAGTTAAATTTGCTTCGCAAATTTATCATGCTTCGCTCGCAAAAATAAAAATATTAAAATAAATTTTACTTTTTATTTTTTCTCACTTCGCCGCCCCTACATTAATTTGATTGTCTTTGTATTATCATACGTTCGAATCTGTTACAGAATTCTGTGATAAATTCTTCTGTATTTATATCTATGTTAAATTCCCTTTTTATTGATGTCGCTATATTTTCTATGTCTTTACTAAAGTTTTGCTTTTTATTGTTTATACCAATTCCAACTACTAGATATTTTACATTTTCTGATATTATTTTGGTTTCTGTTAAAATTCCACCTATCTTTTTGTTTTTATATACAATGTCGTTTGGTTCTTTTATTTCTAGTTTTATATTATATTGTTCTTCTATAATTTGATTTATTATTTTTGCTATTTCTATTGTTATTCCTTCTAACTTTCTTATATTACAATCCATTTTTATGAATAAGGAAAATGCTATGTCTCCCTTTTCGTCTGTATGCCATATTCTTCCATGAGTTCCTTTTCCTTCTGTTTGTATATCTGCATATACTAGAGTTCCATTTGGTGCAGTTTTAGTTTGTATTAATCTCCAGATTTCACTTTGGGTTGAGTCTATTTCTTTATAATAAATAACATTTCTCCCTAAAAAATCAGTTTGTAATTTTTTCAATTGCATCTAAATTATCCTGCCTTTTTATTTTATTTGTTGTTGTTTTTATTAGTGGTTCTTCTGTTAGTATTATTCCTTTTATTGCTTTGTATTTTGGCATTGTTTTATTTATTTCTTTTATTTTGCTTGCTAAAACATCATGTATTTTTTCATCTTTTTCTACTTTGTAAACATCTTTAATTATTTGTCTATTAAATACTATTTTTACATTTATTTTTATATCATTTTCATCTTCTGATTGTTTTTTACCAAATACAAATGATTCTTCTACACCTTCTATTTTGTTTACTAAATTTTCCATTTCCTCTGGGAATATATTTTTGCCATTTTTTAGTACTATTACGCTTTTCTTTCTTCCACAAATATATATATAACCTTCTTCGTCTATTTTTGCTAAGTCACCTGTATAAAACCATTCATCTTTTATTGCTTCGTTTGTTGCCTTTCTATTATTAAAATATCCTAACATTATGTTTGGTCCTTTTACAACAAGTTCTCCTATTCCTTCATCATTTGAATTTACTATTTTTGCCTGAACACTTGGAACTGTCTTTCCTATTGAACCTATTTTATTGTATTTATTTGTTCCTATTGCTACAACTGGAGAAGTTTCTGTTAAGCCATACCCTTGTACTATATTTATCCCGAGTAGCCTATATTTTTCTTCTATTTTTGGGTCTAAAGCTGCTGCTCCACTTATGAATAATTTGATTTTCCCACCAATCATATCATGTATTTCTTTAAATATTTCTTTTTTCTTCTCCATAGAATCATTTTTGTATTTTTCTTCATTTTCTAATATTTCCTCTAGTTTTCCTTGTCTTTCTAGTTGCTTTCTAATATTCATAAAAATTCTTTCATATATTGCTGGAACACATGCCATTACTGTTACTCTATATTCTTTTAAGTTTTCTACTACATGTCTCAATCCATCACAAAATACTGTTTGTGCTCCTTTATATAATGAAAATAAAAATCCTACTGTACATTCAAATACATGATGTATTGGTAATATTGAAAGTAGTACATCTTCTGATGTAACATCTATAATGCTTCCTATATCCATTAAATTTGAACATATATTTTTATGAGAAAGTGCTACTACTTTTGACTTTGATGTTGTTCCTGATGTAAATAGCATTATACTCATTTCTTCTGCATTTATTTCTGAATTAATAAATTCTCTGTTTCCCTTTTCTATAAGCTTTTTACCTGTTTCAATTAGTTCTTTTTGTGAGTAAATTCCTTCTGAATGCGTACCTAAATCCATTGATATTAGATGTTTAAGTTTATTTTTATGACTAAATCTTATCTTTTTTATACTTTCTTCATATTTTTTTGAGTAAAAAATAGCTTCTATTTCTGATCTTTCTATTAATTCTTTTAATTCATTTTCTGGTAATGATTTATCTAAAGGAACTACTATCCCAGTTCCACAAACTATTGATAAGTAGGCAATTTCCCATTCATATCTATTTTCTCCTATTACTGCTATTCT
The DNA here is from genome assembly GCA_947088765.1 of uncultured Clostridium sp. Taxonomy (GTDB): domain Bacteria; phylum Bacillota; class Clostridia; order TANB77; family CAG-508; genus CAKPSH01. The sequence goes on from CAMUHU010000016.1 coordinate 14,096, forward strand.
TTTGCCTTTTAATCCTAGATTTATTAAAGAAGTTCCTAGAGCATCTATCATTTCTCTTATTTCTTTGTGTGTAAAAATTTCATATTTTCCATTTTCTATTTTTATTTTATATGCTGGCTTTTCTCCATATAATTTTCTTGTTTTATTTAACATGTCTTTTAAATCTGTTATTTCTAAATGGTCGTATATTCGCTTATCCATTTTTAGTTTCTTTCCTTTCGTCGTATTAGATTTATCTTATTTTATTATTAAGTCGGAAAAGAATTATTTATTATTCTTTTCATTTCTTCTTGGCGTTTAACTTTTTTCGTAGTAGTCTTAATCAATTCCTCACTACTTAAAATCATATTTTGAATATGTTTATATCTTGGAAAAGTAGTATTTAATTTTTTAATCTCATCCCAAATGATTTTAAACAATTCATCTTCTGATTTGCCTTTATACTTTTCTTCTGCAACCTCTTTACTATATACAATTTTTACTGATAGTTTTACATCATTTTTATCATTTTCATCTGGTAATCCAAAGACAAAACATTCTTCAACTAATTCCATTCTATTTATTAGAGTTTCAAGTTCTTCTGGAAATACTTTCTTTCCATTTTTAAGAACTATCATGTTTTTATTTCTACCTGTTATAATTAAATATCCTTTTTCATCTATGTATCCTAAATCTCCTGTATAGAACCAACCATCCTTTAATACACTTTCTGTTTCTTCTGGCATTTCATAATATCCTAACATTACATTAGGTCCTTTTACTCTTATTTCTCCTATACCATTTTCATCTTTGTTTGCTATTTCCATAGTTACATTAAGCATTGGTAATCCTACTGAACCATTTTTCATGTGTTTATCATCTTCTGCTGCTATTACTGGAGATGTTTCTGTTAAACCATATCCTTGCACTGTTTTTATTCCTAAATTATTAAATCCTTTTGATATTTCTGGGTCTGCTGGTGCACCTCCAGATATAACAAATCTTAATTCTCCTCCTAATGCTTCTATTACTGGTTTGAATAATTTTCTTCTTATGTCAATATGGAATTTTAATAAGAAATTACTTATTTTCATTGCGTTTTTTATTAATTTTGTTTTTCCTTGTTTGTCTATTTCTTTCATTATTGTTTTATATATTGCTTCTACTAATAGAGGTACTCCAATAAATAAAGTTACTTTATATTCGTTTAAATTTTGTTTAATATATCTTAACCCATCTGGAAATACATTTTTTACTCCTGAGGCTAACATCATTATCATTCCTGTTGAACCAAATATGTGATGAAATGGTAAAAATGCAATATTTGTATCTGTGTCTCTAATATCTTCTACACATTGCATTGCATATATATTTGATGCTACATTTTTTTGAGATATCATTACTGCTTTTGATTTAGATGTTGTTCCTGATGTAAATAATAATATATTCATTGCGTTTTCATCTATTTGCGCATTTACATATTCTTTTTTTCCTTCTTTTATTAATTTTTCTCCATTATTTATAAGTTCTTTTACAGATTCGAAGCCTTCTATTTCTCCCATACATATGTATTCTTTTAAGTATGTTTTACTTTTTTCTTTTATTTCTAGCATTTTCTCTGTTAGTTTTTCATCAAAAATTATACATTCTGCTTTACTTCTAATTAATGAGTTTTCAAGTTCATCATATTGTAAATCTTTGTCTAATGGTACAGATACTATTCCTCCAACTAAGTTTGATAAGTGTGCTAATGCCCATTCATATCTATTTTTTCCAATTACAGCTATTCTTTTTCCTTTATACCCTTTTTCATAAAGCATTGTTCCTAGTTTATTTATGTCTTCTAACAATCCTTTATAAGAAATATTTTCATATGTTACTTTTTTGTTTTCTTGATGTTTTATTACAAATGCTGTTTTGTCATTGTATTTGTTAGCTGATTCATAAATTATCTCTTTTACACTTTTAAATTCTTTGGCTTCAAATAATTTTCTATTTTCCATATTAACCCCAAACTTTCTATTTATTCTATTTATATCATAAAAAGATAAAAATTGAATTAGACTGGGTAGTCAGTCTAATCTATCTTTTTATTAATATTTTATCTGAATAATTTTTTTCTTTGTCTTTTACTATTTCACATATCAAGTCTGCTGTTTTTTCTACTCCTAAAGTTTCACTATTTATTGATATATCATAGTTTTCGTTATTACTCCATTCTTTGTCTGTATAATGTTTATAATGGTTTGATCTGAGTTTATTTACTTTTTGTATTTCTTTTTTTGCATTTTCAATTCCATAAATCTCTCTAACTCTTTTTATTTTATCGTCCATATTACTGTATATAAATACTTTTATTACATCTTTTCTATCTTTTAAAATGAAATCTGCACATCTACCTATAATTACACATGATTCCTTTTCTGCAATTTGTTTTATTACTTGTGATTCTTTTATAAATAGTTCATCTGAATAGTTTAGTCCAAAGTAATATCCATTGTTTAGATTTTCTAGCATTTCTCTTTTTTGTTCATGATTTTCTATATATTCTTCTGATAAACCTGTTTCTTCTGCTACTTTTTTTATGAATTCTTTATCATATAATTTTATTCCTAGTTTGTCTGCAATTAATCTTCCTATATATCTTCCACCAGAGCCATATTCTCTTGATATTGTTATTACAATATGTTCTTCTAATTTGTTATCTGTACTTGTATCATCTTCTAGTGCATTACTTTTTGATGTTCCCTTACTTAAATTTTTTACTTCTAAGACTATCAATACTACTGCAAGCACAAATGCTATTCCATCTGCTACGGGTCCTGAATATAGAACTCCCATAATTCCAAACATACTACTTAATATTACCATTGATGGTATTAAAAATGCAATTTGTCTTGATAATGATAAAATTACACTTTTTACACTTTTCCCTATTGCTTGGAAGAATATTCCTGCTGGGATTTGTATTCCATTACAAATACATAGTAGTAAATATGTTCTAAATGATAAACATGCAAAGTCCATGTATAGTTCATCACCACTACCAAATATGGCAATTAATTTGTCTGGTATTGCTTGGAATAATATAAATGCAATAGTACTTATTATAACACTTAATCCCAATACTAACTTTAATGTTTGTTTTACTCTATCAAATTTTCTTGCTCCATAATTGTATCCAAATATTGGTTGTGAACCTGCTGCAATTCCAATTATTATACTATTTAATATTTGGCTTATTTTCATAACAATGCCTAAAACTGTTATTGGTATTTCTGAACCATATTTTGATTGTGCTCCATATTTTGCAAGTAAATTGTTTTCAAATGCCATAACAACTACAAAACTCATTTGTGTTACAAAACTACTTATTCCTAATGTAGATATTCTTTTTAATACATTAAATTTAACTTTGAATGTTTCTTTTGTTAATGTTACTGATTTGAATTTTTTTATGTACATAATATTTAGTGCAAATGTTATGAATTGACTTAATGCTGTTGCTATTGCTGCCCCTTCTATTCCCATTTTAAATGCAAATATGAAAATTGGGTCTAGTATAATGTTTATAACTGCACCTAGTACCATAGATGTCATTGCATATTTAGGGTCTCCATCTGCTCTAATTATTGAGTTTAGTGTAGTTCCTATCATCATAAATGGTAACCCTATTGCTATTATTCTTCCATACCCAATAGCATAGTCTCTTAATGCGTCTGTACATCCAAACATATTTAATAATGGTGATAAAAATATTAATGTAAATATACAGAATATAATTGCTATTATTATAGATGATGTAATTGCATTTCCTACACCTTTTCCTGCTTCCTCTTTTTTCTTTTCTCCCAATTTTAAACTTAAATAAGCTGATGCACCATCTCCAATCATTAGAGAAAATGCTAAACATATCATTGTTAATGGGAATACTACATTTGTTGCTCCATTTGCCAAATAATCTACTCCCCAACCAATAAATATCTGGTCTACAATATTGTATAATGCATTTACTAATAGTGATATTATACAAGGGATTGAAAATTTTATAATTAATTTTTGTATTTTTTCACTTCCTAATATATTTTCTTCTTTTTCCAATTTTGTTTCCTCCATTTTTTGTTATTACTCTTTTACTTTTCTTCCTAATCTATCTCCTAATCTACAAAGTAGTTCATTTGTAATGCTATCTGCTTTGATTGCAATTGTTTCTGCTGATATTTCCTTTTGCTCTCCTATTAGTGTAACTATATCTCCTTGATGTATTTCCTTTATATTCGATACATCTATTACTAATTGATCCATACATATTCTTCCAATTATTTCTGCATATTCTCCATTTACCAGTACTTTTACGTTTTTGTTGCTTAAATTTCTAGGATACCCATCTGCATATCCTATCGAAACTGTAGCAATTTTTTTATTAGTTTTGGCTATAAATGTTCTTCCATAGCTTACACTTTCTTGTTCGTCAATTTCTTTTACACTTGTTATTCTGGATTTTAATGCTAGGACTGGTTTTAAGTTAGGTTTTATCTTTGGCTCATCTTCATTATAAATTCCATACATAATAATTCCTGGACGTACAAAATCACAGTTTAAATTTGTATAGTTTAATATTCCATAACTTGCTTGTATATGTATCTTTCCTGTATCATATCCTAAACTTTTTATTTTATCTATACATTCAAAGAAATTGTTTATTTGCCCATTCGTAAATTCTATATCATCTTTTTTTGTGCTGTCTGATACACATAGATGACTAAATGTTCCTAATATTTCTATGTTTTTCATTCCATATATCTTTATTAGATTTTCTATGTTTTTATAACTTTCTCCTATTCGGTTCATTCCTGTGTTTATTTTTATATGTACTTTTAACTTTTTTTCTAATTTCATTTGTTCTATCTTTTTTGCGTATTCATAGTCTATTATTGCTTGTATCAAATCATATTTTATAATATATTCTATATCTTCTAAGTCAGTATATCCTAATATTAGTATATTCCCTTTTATATTATTTTTTCTTAACTTTATGCCTTCTGATAGTGTTGCTACTGCAAAATCTTCTATTCCTATTTCGTTTAGCTTTTTGGCTATTTCAATCATTCCATGTCCATATGCATTTGCTTTTACTATTGCCATTATTTTACATGTTTGTGGTATTATGTTTTTTATTTCCTTTACATTATTTTCTAAGTTTACTAAATTTATTTCTATCCATGCTCTATCTTGCTTTACAAGTTCTTCTTCCATTTTATTACCTTCTTTCTTTTATTTTATAAAGTTTTTCCACAGTCAAGTTTTATATCTCTAAGCTAATTAGTTTATCTAATAATTGTTCAAAGTTTAGTCCAATTTGCTTCATCATACTAGGATATCTACTGTGTGATGTGAAGCCTGGTATTGTATTGATTTCATTAAAATATATTTCTCCTTTTGGTGTTAAGAACATATCTACCCTTGAAAAGTCTTTACATTTTAATATTTTGTATATTTTTTTTGCAGTTTCCTTTGCTTCGTCTGAAATACTTTTTTCTATTCTTGCTGGTACATGTATTTTTGATGTTTTTAGTGTGTATTTTTCTGTGTAGTTAAAAAATCCTTCGCTTAACTCTATTTCATCTATTTCTCCTACTGTTAATTCTTCATTTCCTAAAACTGCACATCCAATTTCTATTCCTTCTACGTTTTCTTCTATTATTATTTCTGTGTCATATTTTAATGCTTCTTTTATTGCTCCTTCTATTTCACTTTCGTTTTCTACTTTTGTTATTCCAAATGAAGATCCTGCTCTCATTGGCTTTACAAATAGCGGATATTTCAATTGTTTTAGTTTTTCTTCTGTTTCTTTTGTGTCTGTTTTATTGTTTATGACTATACTTTTTGCTACTTTTATTCCATAACTTTCTACTAGTTTATGGGATAAGTGCTTGTCCATGCATAAACTAGATGAAAGTATATCACATCCTATTAATGGTATCCCTGATAGTGCAATTAGTCCTTGTACTGTTCCATCTTCTCCATTTGAACCATGTAATACTGGAAATATAGCATCTAATTTTATTAATTTATTATTGTCTTCTGTTTCTATTATTCCTTTGTCTTCTGGATTTGTTGAGATAATCGTTTTTGTGCATTTTCCTTCTTTTTCCCATGTGTTGTTTTTTATGTTTTCTGCTTCTCCCTCATATTTATACCAGTTTCCTTCTTTAGTTATTCCTATTAATGTTATATCATATTTTTCTTTGTTTATGTTTGTTATAACACTATATGCTGATTCCAATGATACATCATGTTCTGGACTTTTTCCTCCAAATATTATTCCTATTTTCTTTTTCTCCATTTTTTGTTTCATTCCTTTCTTCTCATATTATTATAATTGTTGTATCTTTCAACGGACAGACGCAAGGCCTGCCACTACATTCAAAATTTATTTCTCAATATACATAATGTCTACGTCCACATTTGTATTTATTCCATCTATTCTTCCAGTGTCACACATTTGCCATATTGAATATTTTCCTTGGTAGTTGGTTTGGCTTGTGTAATGTGCTAACCAGGTGTCATGTTTTGTTGGATTCCATATTTTTTCTAAGTAGTTTTTACTACTGTATAATAGTCCTTTGTATCCATTTTCTACTAGTGTGTCTAAAAATACATTTGCCGCTTTGTTTATTGTGTAAAAACTCATTCCTGCTTTGTTAAATGAGTTCCAGCTTTCCCAGTCAAAGGCTATTGGTAATTCTATTTCATATTCTTTTATTTGCTCTTTTACCCATTCTGCTTGTTCTTTTGCTTGTTTTATGTTTTTTGCATATGAATAATAATATATTCCTACTGGTATTCCTACTCTTTTTGCTCCTTCTATATTTGCTATAAAATATGGATCTATTACGTTTTCTCCATCATAGTCTGTTTGATATCCCATTCTTATTATTACAAATTCTGCTCCTGCATTTTTTACTTTTTCCCAGTCTATTTCTCCTTGCCATTTTGATACATCTATTCCTATTTTTGTTTTTACGTTCTTGTAATTGTCTAAAATGTCGTTAAAGTAAATAGGCTCTTTTGGTGTTGGTGGTTGCGTTGGAGTTGTTGTTTGTTCTTCTATTACATGTAGTGTAAAGTCTTTTTTGGCTTGATTTCCACTTGAATCTGTTACAACATATGTTAATTTATAGTCTCCTACAGTGTTAAAGTCATGTTCTCCTACAATTTCTCTTTTAGGATTATCGTCTATATCGTCTCCACTTATTAATACTTCTGTTAAGTTTTTATTAGAGCCTTTTTTTACTGTATATGATGCTCCACTAAATATTTTTGGTGCTGTTACATCTGTTGTTTTTATATTAAATGTGGCTGTTCTCTTTTTATTTTTTATGTTTATAAAATCAAATGATACTTGTATATCTCCTAATTTTTCTGTATCTATTTTATAATCATTAATTAGTTCACCATTAAGATTTTCTAGAAAGTCTGATACTTTTGCTTCTTTTCCAAATTCTATTGTTAGGTTTTCTTTTAATGTAACCGCTTCTGCATCTATTCTTTTGTTTTCTTGTTCTTCATTATACATCCATATACATAACCCTGTTATTCCAATTATGACTATTATTATTAAAATTATTATAATAGTTGATACTTTTTTCATACTTAATTTCATTCCTTTCTAAGTCACAAACCTAGGCTGAAAAAGAATTTTTGCCAATTATTTTTTCAACCTTCTTTAACTCTTTTTTATTTGCTCTATATAATTATATTACTGTAATGCATTCTTTAATACCTCTAAGTTTCTATTCATTAATGTTACATATGTTTCTCCATTTTTATAGTCCTCATTCGATATTGAGTGTAATGTTTGCATTTGCACTGCTTTTGCTCCTGTCTCTTTTGCAATTATATTTGCAACTTTTGAATTTCCGTTTTCTATGTATAATACTACTGGTATGTTTTCTTCTTTTATTAGATTAATTAAATATGTTAAAGTTTTTGTACTAGGTTCTGTTTCTGTACTACAGCCATTAAATGCTCCACTGGCTTTTAGTCCAAATTCTTCTAAAAAGTATCTTATTGGCATTCTGTCTCCAAACACTAATCTTTCTCTTTTAGCACTTTTTACTATATCCCATATATCTTCATCTAGTTTTTCTATTTGTTTTTTATAATTATTAGTATTTTCTCTAAATATATCTTTTTCTTTATTATCAATTTCTTCTAATTCTAATTCTAAACTCTCTAACATCTTTATTGCATTTTTAGGTGATGTCCAAACATGTTCATCCCAAGCTAGCTCTTCATGTTCCTCATGTTCTTCGACTCCATCTATATGTTCTTCTTTATATAATTCTACTGTATCCATTAGTTTTATTAATTTTGTATTTGATAAGTCGATAGTAGGTATAACTTGTTCTGTCCAGTTCTCCATTTCTCCACCATTATATACAAATAAATCTGATTGTTGGATTGCTATTATTTGACTTGCTGTAGGCTCAAAGTTATGTGAATCTACTCCTGAGTCTAATAAATATGTTATTTCTATATTGTTACTGCCTTTTGTAATTGCTTTTACAAAGTCATATCCAACAAAAGACGTACAAACAACACTTATCTTATCTGTTGATTTTGTCTTAGAATTATTAGGTTTTATAAGAGCATATATAAAAATAGCTACAATTATTACTAGAATAATTATACTTATTATTTTATTTAATTTTATTACTTTCATATTCTTAGCACCTTTTCTTTGTTTGCTATTATATCACTTATTATTTTTAATTTCTACCCTATTTTTATGATTTTTCTTTTTATATATTTTTTTACGTCCCAAATATGCGCAGAAGAATAAAATAAAGAGCAAAAATATCCTCGATTACTCTTGAAATATTTCTGCTCAATTTCTTAAATTGTTGACATTTGGCTTTATACCACTTTTTATTTTTATCTATTATTATTTTGTTGTTTTCTAGCTTTTCTACAAGCTTGACATCTTACTGGTTGGCTTGTAAAACCTTTTTCAGCATAAAATTGTTGTTCTCCTGCTGTAAACACAAATTCTTCGCCACAATCTCTACATTTAATAGTTATGTCTTCATATGTTGTTTCCATTATATAACCTCCTTCTTAAAACTGATTTGAATTACTTTTCGTACTTAACCAATCTAATAAAGAAGGCAAATATTCTAAAATAAATTCTTTTTAGTTTTTTTTTTGAAACTTGTTTTACTATATCATATTTATGAATAAAATACAAGGAAAATGCAAAAAAATTTAATAAATTTTGTTACAGATAATAGTTTTTTTATTCTTTTAATTCTGATATTGTTTTTTTATAGTCTTCTGATTTTATTATGTAACTTCCAGAAACAAGAATGTTTGCTCCTGATTTCTTTGCCATTTCCGCTGTTTCTAAATTTATTCCTCCATCTACTTCTATGTCTATTTCTATATTATTTTCTTCTATGTATTCTTTTAATTTTTTAACTTTTTCTAAAGTTTCTCGTATAAGTTTTTGTCCACCGAATCCTGGTTCAACTGTCATTACTAATATCATATGTATATATGGTATAAATTCATATATATCTTCTATCTTTGTATTTGGCTTTACAGAAATACCTACTTTTGTATTGTTATCCTTTATAAATTTTATAATTTCATATACTTCTTCTTTAGATTTTACTGCTTCTATATGGAATGTTATTATATTAGGTTCTAAGTCTATATATTGTTCTATATAGTCTTTTACATTATATGTCATTAGGTGTATATCTAATGGAATATTTGAGATTTGCCTTATTGTTGTTGCATATTCTTTCATTATGTTATGAGTATTATTTGGTACAAATTTTCCATCCATTACGTCTATATGAATGTAATCTGTATGTGCTGTTTCTAAGTTATAAAATGTTCTTGTGGCTTTTTCCTTTTCTACACTTAATATTGATGTTGATATTTCTACCATTTTTTATGTTCCTCCTTGTATTTTAAATCTTCATATATTTTTAAATATCTATCATATCTATTTTTTGAAATTTTACCATTCTCTACTGCTGTTTTTATTCCACAATTTTGTTCTTTTATATGTGAACATCCTTGATATTCACATTGTGTTAAATAATTTCTAAATTCTATAAAATATTTATCTAAGTCTTTTGATTCTATTTCAGTAATATCAAAAGTTGAAAATCCTGGTGTATCTACAATGTAAATATTTTCTTCTAATTCATATAAGCTTGTAATTGTTGTAGTGTTTTTTCCTCTTTTATTTTTTATACTAACTTGTCCTTCAATTGCTTCATTTTTGTTTAAAATCTTATTTATTATTGATGATTTTCCAACCCCTGAATTTCCTGAAAGTGCTAGTATTTGTATGTTCTTCTCGGTTCTATTTACTATTTCTTTTATACCTTCTCCTGTTATTGCATTTGTGATTATCACATTATAGCCTATATTCGAATATTCATTTTTTATTTCTAATGCTGTGTTTTCATCTAAGTCCATTTTATTTACTATGATTGTAGGTTTTATATTAAAATATTCGGCAAATGCTAGTTGCTTGTCTAACATTAATAAATCAGGCTTTGGTAGTTTTGTTGCAATAACACATATTAATCCTGTTAGGTTTGCCACTTTGGGTCTTCTTGAAAAGTTTTTTCTTTCTATTATTTTTTCAATTATGGCTTTTTTATTTTGTTCATCTGTAATTTCTATTTCTACATTGTCTCCAACTGTCGGTGCTATTTCTTCTTGTTTGAATTTTCCCCTCGCTACTGCTTCATAAATAGCTTTCCCTGATTTTATATAATATGTATTTGTTATGTTTTTTATTATTAATCCCTTTTGCATTTATTCTCCTAACTTAAATCTATTCTTTATAAAAGGGCACATGCAATGTGCCCCTACTGCTAAATTTATTCTATCGTTAATGTTGTTGTTTGGTTTAAATTAATTGTTGTTGTTTTCTTTATAACATCATCAACATATACTTTTACTGTTACTGTTCCTTTTCCTGTGACTGTTGCTGTTATATCTGTTTTGTCTTGTGCTACTTTTTTTGAATAAATAGTATCTGTTCCTGCTACAATCTTTACTTCTGATACTTTTGCTGTCTTTATTGTTTCTCCTGTGTCTTCTTCTTCAGTTTCTACATATTCTATACTTGTTCCTAATAGTGATTTTAAGTTTAAATTAATTGTTCCTGTAATGAATTCTTCTATTTTATTTATTGTAATTGTTATGTTTGAACCTTTTTCTACTGTATCACCTGCATTAAGACTTTGTTTTAATACTACTCCATTGTCTTTTGTTGTATCTTCTGCATTTAGTGTTGTTGCTAAGGTTAGCCCTGCATCTGTTATTAATTTTCTTGCATCTGCTTCTGTTTTTCCAAGTACATTTGGTACTAAACTCTTTTCTACTCCTGTACTTACTTTTATTGTTACTGTTGAACCTGCTCCAATTTCTGCATTTTCTGGTACATCTTGACTAATTACATATCCTGCTTCTATTTTCTTACTTGGTTCTTCTTCTACAACAACTACTAAGTCTTCTTTTTCAAGTAATTCTTTTGCTTCTTCTAGTGTTTTTCCTGTAACTTTAGGAACTTTTACTATTTTTAGTCCAAGACTTACTATTACATTAATTTTTGATTTTTCTTTTATCTTGTAGTTTTCTTTATATATTGGATCTTGTGAAATTATTTTTCCCGCTTCTATTACTGCATCATATCTTTCTTCTTTAACTTCTATTTCGAGCTTAGATTCTTCTATTTTTGTTTTAGCATCTTCTAAAGTTAAACCTACTAAGTCTGGTATTAATACATCTTTTGGTGTTGTAATGTCAAATGCAAAGCTTGTTATGGCTATAGTTAAAGCAAATAATATTATAAGACCTACTATTGTAGAAATTATTTTATGTTTTCCTATAAATTCACTAAATTTATTCTTTTTCTCTTTTTCCATATCTTTTTGCTTCTCTTTTACTTTATCTTCTATTGGTTTTGAATAAATAGTTGATATGGTTTGTGTAGGATAGTCTCTTATTGTGTTTTCTATATTTACAAAGTCTGCATCTGGATTTTTTAGTGCTATACTTAGGTCTTTTAACATTTCCCCAGCGTTTTGATATCTTAGGCTTGAATCTTTTTGCATAGATTTCATTATTATTTTATTTACAGCTTGTGGAATTGTTGGGTTTATTATTACTGGCTCTATTGGTTGTTCTTGAAGATGTTTTAGTGCAACTGATACTGGTGTGTCTGCATCAAATGGTAATCTTCCTGTTAGCATTTCATACATTACTACACCTAAAGAGTATAAATCAGATTTTGCATCTGTTATTCCTCCTTTTGCGTGCTCTGGTGAAAAATAATGCACAGAACCCATTGTTGTTCCAAAAGCTGTAATTGTAGAGTTTGAAACTGCTTTTGCTATTCCAAAGTCTGTGACTTTTGCCATTCCATCTTCTGTTATTATTATGTTATGTGGCTTAATGTCTCTATGTATTATATTATTTTTATGTGCTGTTTCTAAGGCTGATGCAATTTGTATTGCAACATTTACACACCATTTCCATGCAAGTGCTCCTTCTGAAACTATAATTTCTTTTAATGTTCTTCCCTTTATTAATTCCATCACTATATAATATAAGTTTCCTTCATGTCCAACATCATATACAGATACTATATTGGGATGTGTTAAACTTGCTACTGCTTGTGCTTCTGTATTAAATCTTTTTATAAATTCTTCATCTGTGGTAAATTCATCTCTTAATACCTTTACTGCAACATATCTATTTAATACATGGCATTTTGCTTTATATACTGTAGCCATTCCTCCATTTCCTATCTGTTCTATTATTTCATATCTATTCCCTAATAATCTACCTTCTAGCCCCATCTTAAACCTCCTAAGATTTTTTTATCTATAATATATTTACATTTTTACTATAACTGTTGTTATATTGTCTAGTCCCCCAGCATTATTTGCTTTTTCTATCAAGTCCTTAACTATATTATCAGATTCCTGTGTTATTATTTTTTCAATTTCCTTTACTGATACCATGTTTGTTAAACCATCTGTATTCATTTCAATAATGTCTCCAACTTGTATACTTCTTTCTATAATATCTGGTTCTACATATGGTACACATCCTAATGCTTTCATTAACATGTTTTTTTTAGGATGATGTTCTGCTTCTTTTGGTGTTATTGTTCCTTCATTTACCAGTTCTTGTACATAGCTATGGTCTTCTGTTAATTTTTGCATTACTCCTCGCCTAATTCTATATATTCTGCTATCTCCAATATGCCCTATGTATAATTTATCTTTTATTATTAAACAGATTTCCATTGTTGTTCCCATTCCTAATAGTTCTTCATCTTCCTGTGATTTTTCATAGACTACATTATTAGCATATTCCATTGCTTTAGATATCATGTTAAAAATTTTTTCTTTTTCTTCATTAGTTTGTTCTATGTTTTTTTCTATGTATTCTTTTACAGTTTCTGTTGCGGTTTTGCTTGCAATTTCTCCACCATTATATCCGTCCCATTCCATCTGCAACTATGAATAGTTTTAAATCGTTTTGGCTTGCATAATAATAGTCTTCATTTTTTTCTCTAATTCTTCCTACGCTTGTCCCTGCATAAATCCTCATATGTTGCCTCCTTCTTTCCTTCTTAACTGCCCACAAGCAGCTTCTATATCGTCTCCTAGTTCTCTTCTTATTGTGGCTACTATTCCACATTCATTTAAGTAATCTCTAAATTTTATAACATTTTCGTTTGTACTTGTATCAAATTTGCCGTTTTCTATTTTATTTATTGGAATTAAGTTAACATGACATAACATTCCTTTTAAGAGTTTTACTAAGGCTTTTGCATCATCTAAATTGTCATTATTGTCTTTTGCTAATGCATATTCAAATGATATTCTTTTGTTTGTTTTTTCTATATAATATTTACATGCTTTTATTAATTCTTCTATATTATATTTATTATTTATTGGCATCATTTTGCTTCTTTTTTCATTTGTGGTTGCATGTAAAGAAATTGATAATGTACATTGTAAGTCCATATCTGCAATTTCATAGATTTTTGGAACTATTCCACATGTAGATATACTTATGTGTCTTGCTCCTATATTTAGTCCTTTTGGATTATTTATTGTTTTTATTGCTTTTATAACATTTTCAAAATTGTCAAGAGGTTCCCCTATTCCCATAAATACCACATTGGATATTTTTATTCCTGTATCTCTTTGGACTGCTAATATCTGTTCTGCAATTTCTCCTGATGTAAGGCTTCTTATAAATGCTATTCCTGTTGATGCACAAAATTTACATCCCATTTTGCATCCTACTTGTGATGATACACATATACTATATCCATGTTTATATTGCATAAGTACTGTTTCAATTGCATTTCCGTCTAGTACATCAAATAAGTATTTTTTTGTTCCATCTGAGGATTCTCGCTTTTTTATAATTTTATATATGTCTAATGTATAATTCTCTTTTAATTTTTCTCTTAGTTCTAGTGAAAGGTTTGTCATTTCATTAAAGTCTGTTACATTTTCTACATATATCCACTTAAAGATTTGCTCTGCTCTATAGCCTTTTTCTCCTATTGAAATCATTTCTTCTTTTAATTCATCTAAATTGTAATCTTTTATATTTTTCATATATTCCTTCATTTCTTATTTTTATAACAACGTTATACCATAAAAGAAAATTTTTTTCAATACATTTGATATTTTTTATATATATTGTTTGTAAGTATGTCAATGATGTGAAACAAACTTTTATAAAAAATTTGTAGTATTA